>JAISIL010000113.1 GCA_031262035.1 Spirochaetaceae bacterium
GAAAGCATACACAGAAAGTCGGCATGAAAAGTGGCTGCCATGAAATTTTTTTCATAAAAAGAAAAAAAATCGGGTAAACCGCTTGACATTTCTCATAGACGTTCCGGGTGTTGGCGACGTTTACAAAGATAAGATTTCGTTCCATGTTGATGTCGGAAGGTTTTAAGGCTACAGCTTCGCTTACCCGAAGGCCCGCCGAATAAACCAAAGTCAAAAGCAGTTTGTGCTTGATGTTGTCCGCTGCTGTAAGGATTTTGCGAACTTCGTTCTTTGATAACACATCGGGCAGCCGTTTTTCTTTTTTTGGGCGTTTGGGTATGTCTGCAATATTGCTCTTTAAAACAGCGCCATAATAGAATTTCAGGGCGCTGATTGCCGAATTTATGGTTGAGGCGGTATCTCCAGATTCTTCCAAAATCAGGATGTAGCGCTCAATATCCTGCCTTTGCGCAATTTCCGGCTGAATACCGGTTTTTATAACAAAATCACGGTTAAAGTGAAGATATAGTTTGATAGTCGCATTACTGTATTTCCGTAAACGCATTGCCTCTACCAAAGCCTTTCCATGTGTGCCAATTCTGTCAATACTGACAGTGCCTGTGACGACACGGCTTCCGCCGTTTACCAAAGAGGCTGCGCCTTGTAGCCCAAGGCGCGCCTGTTCCTTCTTTGCTCCCCTTTGGAGAGCATCTGTCAAAATACTACTCATGTCTTAAGTATACCACTTTTGAGCTTATTCCTGAGTATAAAACATGACTTTAGTCACTTTTTTTATTGGGATACCCCAGTAATTCTTCATTCAAGCATTATCGCAGGGGTGGACAGACCCCCTAGTTCAGATGGACGGTCCCGCCCCTGCCACTCGCTGTGCGTAAATACAGTATTACAAAGCTCAGCATGAGGCAGGGGGAGCAGGACAATCTTTTGAGAGGGCATTTGAAAGTTGCTGTCATCGCTTTGTCGGTAGGCAGAGTATCAAGACGCCGCCGAAGGCGGATCTTTCAACTAGCGTACTTCAGTTTACTTTCATTGTCCGTTATGTTTGATTGTATCTCTTTTCCCCTGGAGCCAAGACGGGGTTCGTTCCTTTTATCAAAATTATCAAGTTTCTCTATCTGCTTCTTATACCGCTTTATCTGTTCGTAAAATTTATCTTCATCTCCGGCATCCTTCCTCCCGCCCTCTTTCAGGTCTTCATTTTCATGCTGCGCTATCAATTTCTCTACTAATTTTGCTATCTTATCCCGCTTCTTCCTTAATTCCTTCTTTGTTCCGCTCCATTCCTTTGATGCATTGCTCGGCAGTTTGCACCCGTCAACTGCAAACATCTTTCCGTCAATGAGTTTCAGTTCATTGCAGAAATACAACACCTCCGTGAATATCTTCTTCACTTCCTCATAGTTTCCGCTTATGAACCTCGCTATCGTCGTGAAATACGGCTCGCTGTCTTCCGCCAGAGCCTTCATCGTTATGTTGTTCCGGCATAAATCCTGCAGTTTCCTCGATGAATACTGCCCCTTCGAATATCCGTATAATACTATCTTGAGCATTATCCCGGGATGTATCGCAGGCGCTCCTGTTTCGTCATTGTTATACCGTAAGTCAAATCCGCTGAAGTCTATCTCTGTGTCGATAAAATGACTCAGCGTCCATTCAAATGTCCCCGGAAGTATCTGTTCCTTTAAGTTAATTTGCAGAAACAGCCCCTGCTCTTTTTCTGTCTTCTTATATTTTGCCATAATGCTAGTATAGCATGATTTGTGTTTTTTGTATATGGCAGGTTTCTTGTCAGGACTTAAAGTACAGATTGGTTATGCTACGGTTTGATTTGCTTCATACCAATCCAGTTCATTATTTTCATTCTTTTCAAAATCAATCAGGTCATACACAATGGCATCACCTGTATTCTTAATATCTGTTATTGTTTCAATTAGTTTTGCATATTTAGTATTAAGATTTTTGTAGACGGATTGATTTATATAAGTGTGATTACTTGGTGCATTTGATAAACGATATGCATAAATTACCGGAACACCTAGAATTGTAGGTTCATTATTAACAGTTACTAATTTTACTTTACCATAATCAATACCAATTCCTAGACCTGTTTTCAAAATAATTTTAAATTTATCTCTATTCTTTTGTAACTATTCAGTCGTCAATAGGAAGGGGAAGAAATAGGTGCCTTAAAAACTGCTACCAGTTGATTAAAATACTCCGCCGCCGTCTCTAAACTTGCCCCACAATTTTGCGATGCGACGGTAAATGAGGTTGAAAGTAGCAAAATATGGGCCAAATTCTACCAAGTCATCTTTCTATGAGACATTTGATGGTCAAATGTGCTCTAAAACAGGCTTCTTTTATGTCCAAACGGAACGAAAAATGCCCAAAAATAGAGAATTTTGTGGGTCAAATCTAGCACCATCTTGGGGCTTCCGCTCTGCCCAAACACGCACACCGCGCAAGCACTAGCGTCAATGCAATCATCGTTATTTTCATGTTAAAATCCTCCATCATTTATTTTTCTCTTGCTTTCCAATTGCCATAATAAGTCAATACTCTTTCGATACATTTGGTTTTTATATCCGTTGATGAATGCGTTTGTGACAATAAGTGCAAAATCAAGCGCTGATTGTTCCGGATTAATCCAAATTGTGGATATATGAGGCATAGACGCTGCATTAACGCCTGTTCCTACTATTTGAAACCGGTTATTGCGATTTGTAAATCCAAATCGGTCGTATGAAGTATCTATTTCATATTTTTGATATTGAGCCGGCATAACAGTATCAATTTCCCTTGTAAAGGGATTTAACCTGATAAAATCCCTTGTCCTGTTAACCGGGATAATATAACCAGGCGGAAGTTCTTCACTGACAAACCTGACAAATATATCGGAATCAGCAAGGTTTCTGTCTATCTCCGCGCAAATATGAGGCCAGTCAAGATAATGGTATCGAGGATGCTGCCGAAAATCATAAGAAGAAATATTATAGTACCATAAAACATAGTTTAAATAATCAGAAATATATCGGGCCATTGATTCGTTATAACTTTCTGAGAAGCTGAGATAGACTTTAAAATGTATGCAGCTTTTTCTGTGCAGCAAACACACTATCGGAATAATAATTGATATACTGAGCATTATGATAGATAGCGGCAAGCATACTTTATAAACCGTTAGATTGTGCGTTAGGCATGAAATCACCGATGCAAGAATAAATCCTAAGGCCAGTGCGTAGGTATTCTTTCTTATTGCCCATAGTGTGATGAACACTTTATTCCAAAAACGCATCAAATCTTACCTTCCTTCACAAGTGCCCAGTAGTGCTTGCCTAATGAGGTCAACTTGCACGATTTCTTATGCATGGCGGCAAAATATATATGTTCCTCGCCTACAGGGATTAGCAAACCGACACGCTCCAATTGCTGAAAGTTTTTTAGTATACGCACATTATCCTGTTTTGCCGATTTTGCGGTAAACTCATAAGAAGGGTCCAACGGATATTCATAATCAGGGTTAAGGAAATAGAGCGTCAGTTTCCTGAGTATGGACTGCGAAATAGGCGGTTCGGATGAACGGAGTGAAACAAATCGTGTTATATTTGTTTTAAATACCGGCCTTTGTCCAAAAGGCCCCATAGCCAAATCGACGTACGCGTAGATGCTGCCGGGGCTTATTTTCCCCCGCAAATCAGCCGCGCCGCCGTCAAGCGCGGCAAGCAGCAGATTTGTGAATACGCCGTGTCCATCTATTTCCAGTGCGCTTTCATCCTTTCCTGCTGCCGTCAATATTGTTACGCCTTCGTTGATATGAGTCGCGTTATCGGTAATTTGCGGCGCTCCAAAAACACCTGAATTACAGCAATCCAGAATAACAACTCTGTCAGTGGCAGGGGAATTATTGACTACTTTCAATATTTCCACCATGGAAATGCCTTCGTCATAGTCGGTAAAATCCGGCGTTACAATATAGCCTCCGAACTCATCCATAAAGCCGTGGCCCGAAAAGTAAAAAAGCGTGATGTCGTCTTTTGCCGCAAAAATTTCAGCAATACTTTCTCTCAATTCAGCTTTTGTCCGTAGTGCCGTTTGTAGTTTAATAGCAAAATTGGGTGAATCATCCGCGTTTCTGGCCAGCATTTGGGCAACGGCCTCAGCGTCCTTAATGCAACAGTTTAAAGGAACAGAAGGATAGTCATCTATACCGACAATTAAAGCTCTACTCATGATTTTACCTCCAGAAAAATGAAAAACGGCGCTTGACATCGTTTAGGTGACAACGACTGCCGAACACAGAGACACCAACTAAATAGCGATACAGCTTCTTTCACAAAATCTCCATGGGGTGACAAGCACCATTTTTCTTCGGATATATCTTTATTTTCTGCCAATAACTTCTTAATTTCGTTTTCTTTTTCAGATATTTCAATCTTTAGCTGCTCAATCTTACTATTTGATTCATTTGTTAATAATATTGTACATAATAAAGGTAGATTAAAATCATAATCTGTCTTTATATTATACATTGGCATGAGAAATTTTGAATAATCTATTATATTATCAGACGAATTAACCGATTTGTTTTCTTCTGATTTTTCGGGATCTTTTTCTTTCTTATCTACCATACAATATTCTCCTTTAGAAAATATTCAAATCAAACTGTCGCATAGACGTTTCGGGCGTTCCCGACGTTTTCCGTCGCCTTATAAAGAAACCGCGTAGCGGTTTCGGCGGCGGAAAATGTGGGGCGGAAGGGGCGTGGGAACGAGGGAGCGTAGCGACCGACTGACCTAGCCGCCGCAACCCCTTTACGTGAACACCCTGTTGAAACTGTCGAATTTTATAAATTGGCAAAATTATCATATCAAAATCTTCCTTGAAACTATCCATTTTCAATCATTTTGCTCAAAAAATGGACGAAATATTGCAAAATTTAAGCCCTTAAAATTTGCAGTTTGCATTATTCGACAGTCTCGTTATACGCCGTTTTACCTGCTTCATTGTATTTCTATAACTATACAAGTTCTTTTATCGCCAATTGCCAATAATGTTGACCTAATGGCGTCAACTTGCAAGTTTTTGAATTCATAGCTGCATAATACATAAACTGTTCTCCACAAGGAACGACCAAACCAACACTTTGCAATTTCTGTAAATCCTTGAAAATGTGGATATGCTCTTCAGTGGCATAAGGTTTTACAAGTTGATGCTTATCAGAGGGCGTGTTAGTATACTCATAGGATGGATCCAATGGATATTCCTCTGTAGGTTCATGAAAATATTCTTTTATTGATCTCAGCACATCAATTGAAACAGGAGGCTTCACCTTACGTAAAGGCGTAAATCGTGTTATATTTGTCTTAAAAACTGGACGCTGATACCATGCTCCAAGCGCTTGGTCAATGAATGAGTAAATACCGGCTGGTGTAATATTTCCAAGCAAATCGGACGCACCACCTTTTAATGCTTCAATAAGCAAATTTGTGAATATTCCGTGCCCATTCCCTAATTCAATAGCCGATTCATTATCTCTACAAGCGGTTAATATTGATAATCCTTCACCAATTTGGGTAGTTTGATTATCAACATTAGGACTTCCCATCTTTCCAGCATGACAACAATCAAGTATAATAATTTTATCTTTTATTTTAGATTGATTTGCAAAAGATAAAATATCATTCATTGAGACACCTTCATCATACTGTGTAAAATCTGGTGTAACGAGAAAGCCACCCAACTCATTTAAGAATCCATGTCCTGAAAAATAGAACAATGCCGTCTCACAATCACCTGAAAATAGTTTTGCAATATGAGACCTCAAAGTAGCCTTATCTGGCACGTCATTTTCTAAGAGAACTTCAAAATTTGGCGATTCATCACTGTTCTTTTTAAGAAGTTGTGCAATCTCATTTGCATCGTTGAGACAGGCATGCAAAGCATTTCCATTTGGATAGGCGTTTATACCAACACAAAGTGCCTTTCTCATTGATTTTTGCCCTCTCCCATTACTTGATCTATGGCATCAGCAATTTTCTCCCAATCCCATGGAATGGTACGATTACGTTGAAGTCCAGTAGGAAGATTACTTGCTGTATTAGCACCATCCACATAGACACCAAAAACAGGCACGTCTGCACCTTTTGCAAAAGATATTTCCTTTGCAACACCACTTGCGGAAGCCATTGTCCTGCCTACGAGAACAATAAGCATATTACACTTATTGATTTTGTCAGCAATAATTCTCTCCCACTGTGCCTGTGGTAAAGACGACTTAGATGACCAATCTTCAATACTGAAGGGAGTCCTTGAATTTTTAGTTTGGCCAACAAACAGATTCTTTTCTGTTTCGTTGTGGTCAAAATCAAAACTTATAAACGCTCTTGGATCTGCCATTATAATCCTCCATAATTTATTTTAGTATACTCTACTTTTCAAAATAATACAATACCCCATTCTACCAGTGGGTGCACTTTCTTTTTGGGGGTAAATTAGTTCCTCCCCCCTTGCGGGGGAGGTTAGGTGGGGGGTTAAATTGTTGTTATACCGATACTTACCCCTCCCCCAACCCCTCCCGCAAGGGGAGGGGAGTAAAATACCCCCAAAAAGAAAGTGCACCC
>JAISIL010000032.1 GCA_031262035.1 Spirochaetaceae bacterium
AGTAGTCATAAATGCCATTGGTGTAATAATTATTGCTCTTTGTTGGCGTAACATCAGCGCCTGTTACCGTGTAGGCTACAGTATTGTGGCTGTCGGGATTTGTTGCAGTTACAAGCCAGACTTTGTCGCCGTAGTTGGCTGTCGCAATGGGAGTCCCAGAAGGCGAACTACTACCAGACTGGAAGGCAAAAGTTCCACCACCTGTGATAGTCCCTGCAGCGAGAGTGTAGTCAATCTTGGTAAATGTGGCACTTAAAGTTACATTGGCATCAGGCATATCGAAGGTGTAGATAAGGGTAGTGGGAGCAACTTCTTCCTTCAGTGTTACCCCTTCCCCTGTTAATGCCGTAAGTTTGTAGCCGGTATCAGGTGTTACGGTCAGGGTAACTAAGGCGTCTTTCGCTGCGGAAACCTTGTCTGCGGAAACGGTCCCACCGGTCATTGCGCTAAAACTGATGGAATGCTCGCCTTCCGGTAGAGCTTCAAATTCAGCAGTAATGCTGGTGATATTGGCATTGGGCATGATAAATGTAGTGCTGGCTTTTGTTGCATCGACAAATTCAACCGCCGGTGTGGATGCCCAAGACCCTGATTTAAAGCGCTTACCTTCTTCTGGCACTGCAGTTACCGTTATGGTATCGCCGCCTTTGATGTTGCTTGCGGGCGATATGGTGATATCGCCGCCGGTCATCGTTCCTTTGGTGATTGTGCGGATGGTTACATCCAGCCCAAAAGTCACCGTAATCGTTACCGCTTTGGCCGGCATGGTGAAGGTTCCCGTGTTACCCGAAGTATAGTCTACTGTGGCATCAGCGGAAGTCATGCCGGTAGTCTTATACCCGGCTGCCGGAACCGCCGTCACGGTTATCGTTTCGCCTTCCTCAGCGGCGGTCAGGTCGGCACTGGCCGTGCCGGAACCGCTTGCGGGGCTGGTGTTCACCGTTACACCGTAGGTGGTCGGCGGCGTCGGTGCCGGGGGACATGCCATCAGTAGGAGGCTGAAGGCAGCCAGGACGAGGGCTGCAATTGTTGCAGCTTTCCCAAATTTTTTTTCTTTCATCTTGAATCCTCCTTGAGGTTAAGATAGAAAAGCCTCCTCCTGCGCCTTCACCGCTCAACGAGCGGTTGTATCTGCATACCAAGGGCAGTGAGGGGAACTATAGCTAAGCAAGCGAAATAAAATACGCTGTGGAAACGCCAACGATGGAGGAATATCATATTTTAATCGCAAGAAGTACATGCTATTATATACCACTTTTTTTGTAAATAGTCAAGTGGGTAAACATAAAAGTGTTAAAAATAATTTTAAAAAATTGCACTTTAGACGCTAATAAAAAAACTTGGTGAACAGCACCTGGACGATGCCGATGAGGGCGCCGAGGATTGCGCCAAAGATATCTATCCACTTGAAGTTATTTGCCATAACATCGAGGATAATGCGTTCTACCCGGCTCATTTCCAGGGCGTCGATGCGTTCCTGCACCATTCGCTTGACATTGATGGTTGAAAGCAGGGTTTCGATGTTGTTATCTATTGCAACAAGGATTTTTTCGGTAAGAAAAGCGGCGATTTTTTCTTTGGGGATTGAGCCCGCCCCGATAGATTCATCCTCAAAGAGATTCCCTAGATGCTTGATGATGTCATCGATGATTTCAGGCATCTGTTCACGAATAGTAAAGTCATAATTTCCGGCGCTGACCATCAGCCTTTGAATAGGATTCAGTTTATCCATCAACTGAAAGACAAAAATTTTGCCCTTTTCGACCAATTTTTCATGAATTTCATCCTTTTTGAGGAAATCAGTAACAAAATTCGATAAAATCTGCCAGTTTTCCCTGTTTGAGGCATTTTTTTCAGTCCAGTCCTTGATTGCATTGGAGATTGCAGATCGAACATTGGGTTTAAGAAGCCTTTCTCGCAGGATTTCCGGGGTTAAAAGCTCCCGTTCGACCATTTTACCAATGCTTTCTGCCAATTTGGCCCTTTGTCTGGGCAAAATACCCGGGGTAAAAGGGACACGAATGCCGAAAAGCCGGTATTCTTTGAGCGGCCTGAACAACATTCTAATGGCTACCACATTGGTGATAAAGCCGATGACTGCCCCAATGAGCGGCGGCACTACCCAGGTGATGATGGTCCGAATGGTCATTTCGTTCATTTTAATGCATCCCCGGCTGCGGTTTCTGCCTGTGCTTTTGTGGCAAAGAGCCTTGCCGCCGTTTCGGGAATCCAGCCTTCATTGCCATTGGCAGCACGGATAAAAAGCCAGGTTTCTTTTGTATCGGTTCCCAGGATTTTTCGTTCAAGGGTTTCGACAATGGCCCCCTTGCGAAGAAAGCTTCCCGATGCAGTCTGGGGAACCGAACCGTTGATAGAGCCTGAGTTCTCCGGCTGGGCATAGAGGTTTGTGTAGGAGCCCCGGATAACGGCAAAACCAACGATTTCACGGGATAAAGGCGCTGTGATGGGGGCTCGGACAATGGTTTCGTCTGCTTCTTCATTACTACAAGCAATACAAGAGAAAATAAAAACAATTAAGAAGCCTGTCCGCAAAAGCCGATACATATATATGATTATAGCGAAAAAATCAATCTTTGTCAGCATATGTATCCTGTTTTTTTCTTCTATTATAGTTACTGTTGAAGCAGAAAGCTTTCAGCAGAAACTTCCCATACAACTTTCTACAGACCATTCATTCGGCTTTCTTTACGGGCAAGCCGAAGAAATTGTATACCGGCATGAAAACCAAGATACTTATTTAAGCCAACTCTTGTGGGACATAAAGCCCCTTATGTATCTGGGCTTAAAGGCAGATATTGATATTAGCCTGGTCCAGGATTGGACACTCTTTTTTTCTACAAATGGAAAATTTGCAATACCAATGCTCACCGGTCATATGGAAGACCGCGACTGGATGGCACAGGATAATGAATTATCTCATTTTTCAAAGAGCAATACTAAAATTCAAAGCGCAGTCCTGCTTGATGCAAGTTTTGGCTCATCCTATACGCTGAATATCACAGATCAGCATAGCCTGAGATTTTCGCTTATGGGAACAGTATCTATCATGAATTATTCCTGGAGAGGTTTTGGCGGATACTATCAGTATGCTTCAGGAAATAGCCCATGGGATTCTTCGCTAGAGAAAAAATATTGGAAAAATGAAGAGACAGTGATAGATTATTCTCAAAACTGGGTTGTTATGTCCCCCGGAATAAAGATTGATTATGATTTTCTGAAACAATTTACTTTGAGTATTGGTTTTAATATAAGCCCCAGTATTAAATTGACTGCTGTTGATAATCATGTAAAAACAGGCGTCACATGGACTGATAGTCCTACAGGCGGTTTATTTACAGATACAAGATTCACTTTTAAATGGCAGGCATTAACAAACATGAATTTACAATTTAATGCGTCCTATCGGAATATCAGCGGTTCAAGAGGAAACGATAGTGCTGACGCCGGTTCAAATATTATAGAAGGCCCCCCAGACGGCCATACGGATTATGGAAATATTTCCGGTGCCGGCTACCAAGCCTGGGATTTCAGCCTGGGGGTGGGCTTTTTCTGGTAGGGGTTAGCAAAATCATTTAACTTTATAGTAACCACGAATAACACGAATGGCCTTCGGCCACACGAATTTTTGTTTACTTAACATAGATTATTCGTGTCGGCGAAGCCGATTCGTGTATATTCGTGGTGGCTTTTTTTCTTTTTCCCCTTGCATTTTAGTGGGGAAATGTATTATACTAAGATGTAATAGGAGATAAGTATGACCAAGACATCGATTGTTTATAAGGCAGCTTTGTGGCCGCTATTTGAAAAGTATGTTACGGATCCTTTGTTTCGGTTTGTTCCAAAGGATATTCCTGCTAATTTTTTGACTGTTTTTGGTAACTGTTGTGCTATATTTGGGACTATTTGTGCCTGGCTCAGTTGGAAAGGCATTGTGCAACTGTGGCCCCTTATTCCGCTGATGTATTTTTTCTACCTGGTCTGCGATTGCTGGGACGGCAATCAGGCACGGCGGACAAACACTCCCTCTATTCGGGGCAATTTTCTGGACCATTTTTTTGATATTCTGATTATGGGGCAGATCTTTTTAATGGACCTTTTTGCCTGGGACATTAGCTCGCCGCTCTTTGTTGCCCTGCTTTTTTGTTCAGGCTATCTTTGCATGGTAGGCACCTATTACGAGCTTTACTATAACCGCATTATGTATTTTGAATCGATTAGCGCCTTCGAAATGATGCTTGCCGGTATAATCCTTGCCTGCATAGGCTTTGCAACCGACAGCCACATACATGCTATGCTGATGCCTGCTGCCAAAATAGTGATATACGCAAGTATGCTTTTTGCTATTACCTCTTTTATGCGGCCTATTCTTCGTGTGCGCAAGGCAAAAAAACAAAGGTATTTGGGCCTTGCACGGCTGGGATTGTATATTATTGCATTGGTGCTTACTTCATTCTTTATTGTTACCGCCCTGCCCTTCCCCCTTGCCGCTTTGAGTTTACTGCTTTACGCTGCATCTTATGTAGAAAGGTTTTTTCTGCAGGGCCTTTTCGAAAAAGAAGCGCCCTGGCCCGATTTGCTCTTTACCGTGCTTATTGCAACACTCTACTTTATTGACCGGAATAGCGTTCAATTAATTGCATTCACCGTTTTTTATCAGTGCGCCTTTATTCTCTTGCTATTTGTAATTGGCGTCTCCAAATGCCCCGGCCCGCAGGTTGCAGATATTCAGGAAGAAATTGAAGATCCCAATAATATAGCGGACAGCCTGAAGCTAAAGCTCCATGCCATCCGCCTTTTCAATCATCGTAGGTAACCCCCACCCAACCTCCCCCAGAGGGGGAGGAGTCTTACTTCATCCTGAAGTGAGCGGTTTCTAGTTCGTTGCCTTCGCGTTGCACTTCGAAGTATAGGTCTTTCGGCGATCTTGATGTGGTGCTTTCTGCTACTTCACGGAGTGCATTGTAGAAATCCTTGAGGTTCTTCACGGAGGTTCCGCTTACTTCGGTAATCACATCGCCTACCTCAAGCCGGACGACTGCGGCCGGGCTGTTCTGCTGAATGCTTGCAACACCGACACCGCTTGTTATCTTGCTATCGATGTTCAACTGCGATTTATTGCTTTCCGAGAGGCCCACCGTATAAACGCCGGGCCAGAGTTTACTGCCGTCGTTGGCAACATCATCGTTGCGCTTTTCGATCTTGACCTTTATATCCTGTTCTGTGCCGTCGCGGATGATAGTAAAGGTGTATGTTGTTCCTGCGCTCAGGTCGCCTACGGCAAGGGTCAGTTGATTCATGCCGGACATTTCGCGGCCATCGAGCTTGGTGATAAAGTCGCCGGGACGAATGCCTCCGGTCCAGGCAGGAGAATCGCGGAATACATTGATGGCCATAGCGCCTTTTTTGCCTTCAAGGCCCATCTCTTTCATGCTGTCCCGGTCAGGGTCGGTGAGCGAAACGCCCAGCCAGCCTGATTGAATGCTTCCCTTGTTGATTAAATCATCAATTGTTTTTGTTGCATTGTTAATCGGAATGGCAAAGCCAAGGCCGATACTTCCTGCTGCTCCGGAATTGCTTGCTATCCAGGTGTTAATCCCGATAACTTCGCCTTTCAGATTGACCAGCGCGCCGCCTGAATTCCCCTGATTAATCGAAGCATCAGTCTGAATAAAATCATTGATATTCCCCGCAGGGCCGCCTGAACGCCCCACCGCACTGATAATCCCCTGCGTAACGCTGAACATGTAACCGAGGGGGTTCCCGATAGCAATCGCTATATCGCCGACCTTCACATTATCAGAGTTGCCCAAGAGAGCAGGCGGATAGGAATCTGATGTCTCGAACTTGAGCAGAGCGAGGTCTTTGCGATCATCCTTTCCAACGAGCTCCGCTTTGTAGTCGTTCTGGTTATGAGTGATAAGAGTGATTTCCTGAACGCCGTCGACAACGTGATTGTTGGTGAGCACATAATACACATTGCCCTTTTTCTGAACAATAATTCCCGAGCCTAAACCCTGAGAACGCCGTTCGCGGGGCGGTGCATTCTTGTCCCCCTGTCCGGGGTTTCCAAACTGCGGCCCAAAGAAAAATTCCCAGGGAATGCCGTTAAACTGATTCTGCTGTGTCGAAACAGACACCGTTTGAACTTCTACGATAGAAGGTAGAACCGTATCGGCAACCTGCCTGAAAGCCGTCTGCAAGGATTCTGCTACAGAAAGGGCATCGCCAGAAAAAGCAGCCTGTGTTCCCGAAATGGATTGCGCCTGTGCCTTGTTCTGATTGGAAGTGCAGGAAAAAGATAGAAAACTGATACCGGCACCAAAAATAATACCGATAAGCACCAGGTTAAAGATAAGAAAGTTACCTGATTTAAGTTTATTGAAGATATTCATTGCTTATGTCTCCCTATATATAATAAAAACCAATTTTATTGGTAATAGTTACAGGTGTCACCCCCATAAACTTGCCGGGTATTCGCCCTGTGTTACCAGGGCTCGGATGCGTTGGACTGTGGGTTCTTTGTCTTCTTTGTAGGTGACGCCGAACCAGTCGCTGTTGGCTTCTACTACACGCACCTTGGTGTAGCCTTTACGGATGAGCCAGTCGGTGGCGCTGGGGATAAAGCATTCAGCCTTTGGGTCGCTTGCCGAGCTTGCCAGGAAGTCCTCAAAGTAGGTATGCAGATGGGGCAGCACTTGCAGGGGATAGCCCCAGCAGTTCATAGAAACCGGTGTATCATCGGGGAGGTAGCGTTTTTCGCCGTCTGTGTTGTAGATTTTTCCATCGGCAGGATCACGGGCAAGTTTTTTTAGTTCTTCGACACTTGCCAAATAGCCGCCTTCGATTTTGCACACACCACGGGTCACCGTGCCGATGGGGCTCAGGGTTTTATGCAAATTGTAAGGCACAATGCAGGATTCTTTTTCGGCATCGGGCCCGGAAAGCCACTTGCCCATTGCCGCTATGGCAGGGCGGCCGTAGAAATCGTCTGCATTGATGACGGCAAAAGGTGCGTCAAGATACTTTTCGGCACACAAAAGGGCATGGGTTGTGCCCCAGGGTTTTGAACGGCCTGCCGCCTTGCTCTTTGCCAATGCATCAGGGGGAATAAGGCTGTCCAATTCCTGAAAGGCCAAATCACAGGGCAGAGCATGTCCGAAGCGCTTTAAGACAATATCTTTAAAGTCTTGTTCAATATCAGCACGGATAATAAAAACGACCTTTCCAAAGCCGCTTCTTTTTGCATCGAACACAGAATAATCAAGCAGGGCCTCGCCGGACTGTCCGATTGCGTCCATCTGTTTTAGCCCGCCATAACGGCTCCCCATACCGGCAGCCAGAACAACTAAAATAGGTTTTTTCATATTTGTTAATTCCTTCTATTATATATACAGTATAATAAAATTATTTGTTTTTTTCAATAGCATCGGCTACTTTTTCCCATTCAAGGGTCTTTTCGTGTATCTCTTTTTCAAGGCGCTCAATCAAAGCCTGCACGGCACGGGCCTTCTCGGTGACGCTGTAGACTTCCGGGCGGGAAAGCTCGGCTTGCGCTTGGGCTTTTTGTTGTTCCAGAGATTCTATCTCTTCCAACAAAGATTTCTCTTGTTTCTTATATTTATTAAGCTCACGCAAAGGCGCCAAGACGCCAAGGGGGGAAGTATTTTTGACATTGGTACTTTGCGTCTTTGCGTCTTTGCGTGAGCTATCTTCATTTCTTTCAAGATAGTAATCATATCCCCCATAGTAAAGCCGTGGTTCGCCGTGCTGGAGTTCGAGGGTCTTGGTCGACAGGGCTTCCATGAAGTCGCGGTCGTGGGAGACGAAGATGATGGCGCCGCTAAAGGCTTTCAGGGCATCAAGCAGGACATCTTTTGAATAGAGGTCGAGATGGTTGGTCGGTTCGTCCAGTATCAGCAGGTTGATGGGTTTTAGCAACATCTTCAGCAAGGCAAGGCGGCTTTTTTCGCCACCGGAGAGGACCGAGACGGATTTATGCACATCATCGCCACGGAAAAGGAAGGCGCCGAGCATGTCACGGAGCTTGGGGATTAAGGCAAGGGGTGCATCCTGTTCAAGATATTCAAGGGCTGATATACGCTCGTTCATCATTTCGGCTGCATCCTGGGAAAAATAGCCGGGGATGACGCCTGCTCCGTAAACAACATTCCCCTGATACTCAGTGTCGATGCCGCCTATGATACGGAGCAGGGTCGATTTGCCTGCACCGTTGGGGCCTGCAACAACAAGCCTTTCCCCGGTTTCCAGGGTCAGTGATACATTGTGGAGGGTGAAAGCATCCCCCCCACCCAGCCTCCCCCCTAGGGGGGAGGAGTAATTTTTTCTATATGTCTTATGGACATCTTCGAGGCGTAAGGCGATTTTGCCGCAGTGGGGGGGGTCGGGGAAGCGGATAGCAATTTTTTTCAGGCTTTCGGGCAGGGTGATGCGTTCTATTTTATCGAGCCTTTTGATTAATTCCTGTGCAAAGGCTGCCTTTGTTGCCTTGTAACGGAATTTATCTATGAGCTTTTCGGTTTTTTCTATTTCTTCCTGTTGGGCATTGTAAAGCTTTACCAGGGCTTCATTTTCCTGTGCGCGAAGTTTTTCGTAGTTGCTGTAGTTGCCGGCATAGCGTTTAAGCTGCCCCTGAAAAAGTTCGTAGACCTCGTTTACTGAAACATCAAGGAAATAGCGGTCGTGGGAAACAAGCAGGTAGCCGCCTTTATAGGATTGCAGCCACCATTCCAGCCAATTCCTTGCCTCTATGTCCAGGTAATTAGTTGGTTCGTCCAAAAGGAGGATGTCCGGCTTTTCAAGGAGCACCTTGGCCAGGGCTATACGCATCTGCCAGCCGCCTGAAAATTCTTCGCAGGGCTTCTGTAAGTCATCGGGGTTAAAGCCTAAACCCTTGAGCGTTTCGGCAATGGCCCCTTCCCGTGCATAAGACCCCGAGCTGTCTACCGCTTCCTGCAAACGATGAAACTCTTCCAAAAGGCCCTTTGTCGAGCCGGCATCACTTTGCGCCTTCTGTAGTTCTGTGCCAATTTCTTCTATACTATGCAGCATCGCATGGACGCTTGCGAAGGCTGTCTCGGCTTCTTCCCGTAGTGTTTTTCCCCGGTGCACCAAGCCGGACTGGGGAAGGTAGGAAACCCTTGTGCCTTTTTGCACAGCCCTTTCGCCTGAATCACCGGGAAGGAGGCCTGCGATAACCTTCATCAGGGTAGACTTGCCCGAACCATTTAGCCCGGCCAATGCAGCCCGGGAACCTGACTGCAGATTAAGGCTGACATTTTTAAGGATATCCCGGTCACCAAAGGCTAAATTGATTTTGCTAAACTGAACAAAGGCCACTATTCAATGCGCCGTCCTGCTTCATCATAGATAAAGAGGGTTGATAAATCTATGGAAAGATTATCGAGAATGCCTACCGGAACTACTGCATCGCCCTTAAAAATTTGGGGATGATAAACGGGAATATCATTTTCCAAGCCGTATTTAAAGACGGTAAGTTCTTTTCTGTCGGGGTCTAAAATCCAGTATTCCCGAACACCTGCTTCAAGGTATTTATCCTTTTTCCGCTTGTTATCGTTCATCTTGCTTGAAGGTGACAGGATTTCAAGGACAAAATCCGGAGCGCCATGGGCGCCTTCTTTAAAATGCTTCTTTCTATCACATGAAACTATTAAATCCGGCTGCACAACAGTATCATCTGTCTTTTTATCTTTTATCTGTTCATCTTCATCTTTGGGATAGGGGGCAAAAAGGCGGACATCATAAGGCGCCACCCATACTGTGCATTCTTTTCCCTCAAGATAATTATGAAATAGAACAAAAAGATCGCCAAGAAGTCTCTGATGTCTGCCATTTGGGGCTGCCATCTCGTAGGCTACTCCGTCTATAATTTCCCGGCGAATATTGTCATTCCATGATTCATAGTCGGCATAGGTATAGTGAGGCATCTCGGCCTGCCGGGGGCCATGAATAATCACCGCCTCCTCATAATCTTCATCCCCGTCAAGGTATTCTTCGACACTCAGTGCATTTGACATATTGATTCTCCTCTCTCTTTATTAATATACCAAAAAGAGAGAGCTTTGTCAATAGTTTTTTCACTTGTTGTTAGCGACCAGCGATTATGTCCCCTAGTTACGACCAGGGAAAATGTCCCCCTGAAGAAGAGGGTTGAGAGGGAGGAATTCGGGAAAATTATACCAAATACGACCAGCGAAAATGTCCCCTTCTGGTACAATGAGCCAGGAGTAAGACATGAACAACAAAGCAGAGCAGAAGGTGAAGGACCGCGCACGGGTGATGGAACTGGTAAAAGAGGGGAAAATAACCCTAAAGGATGCCTCGGCACAATTGGGAATCAGCTACCGCCAGGGGAAGCGGGTTTACAGCGACTATGTTGAGGGCGGAGAGGCCGCACTGGAGCATGGCAACAAAGGCAGGGAGCCTGTAAACAAGACAGAGAAAGAGCTTGTGGAAAAGGCGATGGAATTATTCGGAGAGAAGTATGACGACTTTGCTCCGACTTTTGCCGCAGAGAAGCTGGAAGAACTGGACGGCATAGCCTTAAGCGTAAGCGTGCTCAGGCGCGCTATGATAGCCAATGATTTGTGGGTGCCTGCCGAGAATACGTTTGAGCACAGAAGCCGGAGGGAAGCGAAAGAGCACTTTGGCGAACTGGTGCAGTTTGACGGAAGCCATCACAAGTGGTTTGAAGAGCGGGGTCCAAGATGCTGTTTAATCACTCTGATAGACGATGCAAGGAAGATACGGCTTTCACAGTTTTTTGATGAGGAAACGATGTTTGGAGCCATGAAAGTGCTTAAAATGTGGATAAAACGGTATGGTATTCCGCAGGCGCTCTATTGCGACAGGAAGAACGCATTTGTGCTTACACGCGAGGCAACGGACAGCGAGCTTCTCGAGGGGATCACAAAGCCCAAAAGCCATTTTGGCAGGGCTTGTGAAAAGCTGGGCATTGAAGTAATCGCCGCATACAGTGCCCAGGCTAAAGGCCGTGTGGAGAGGAACCACGGCATTGATCAGGACAGGCTCGTGAAGGAGCTGCGTTTAGCAGGCATATCCACCATTCCTGAGGCCAACAGGTTTCTTTTGAATTACTATCTGCCCAAAATGAACCGGAAGTTCAGCCGGACATCCAGAAACCCCGATGATTTCCACAGACCTCTGGGCAAAATCAAACTCAACGACGTGTTGTGCATTGAGGAGGAGAGGACTGTTGCAAAAGACTTTGTCGTACGCTATACGGCCCGGCTGTTTCAGATCCTCAAGAACAGCAAGGTTCTTCCCCGCCCGGGAGACAAGGTTACAGTCCGGCTCTGGATGGATGAGAGCATCCACGTCTACTGGAAAGGGGAGCCCGTCCGCATCAAAGAAATCCCCACCATGTTTGACTAGCCGCCAAATTATACCACTTACGACCAGCGATTCTGTCCCCCACAAAGGGGACATTTTCCCTGGTCGTATCCAGGGGACATAATCGCTGGTCGCTGACATATCCCCAATGAGATCCTTGATTTTTTGGAAGATCTTTGGGTTGTCAGTTTCCCAAGCTTGGTAATCGGTGAGCGCAATAGGCGCAAAACGGATGTCAGTAATCATTTAAGGAATTGTTCAATGGGCACAGAAACTGTATTGCCGCTGTTGATATCGTTGATTGCCGCTGTCAGATACTCGCGGTTTACCGGATTAGACATCAGATACTCCGTATCGTCAGCGTATCCGTTGTGCCGGTCGCCATACAGGATATCATCGAGGTCAACTTCGTGTTCCCGTATCTCCCTGATTTCCGCATCAAGGCGTGTGAGGAAATCCCAAATTGCATCCAGGGTAACCCCCCCGGCAGGTTTCTGCATTGTTTGCAACATAGATAACTCCTGTTTTTATAGTTTAACGGATTTCAGTGTTATTTGCAAGAGGCGAATTGCCTCATCCAGCAATCCCATTAACCACAGGCAACCCCCCAACGGGCGGCCCGTGGTTTTTTTGGGGGTGGGTTGACAGAATGGACAGAATGTATTAAACTAATATTATAAATTTACAAGAGATGCTGACAGCCATTTAGTCGTATACTAGAGTAGGGAGGATAAACAATGAATCCAGTAGCTTTTCAGGCACAAATTATTGATGATTTTATTAAAATTCCGGCGCAATATATGCCAATGAGAAACAAAACGGTCATTATAACTATTTTTGACCCCGATATGACCGGAAAACAACAATCATTTTCTGTAGCTGAGAGGCCCAAGGTTTGGCCCAAGGCAAAAATATTAAGTCAGCCAATTCATAAAACAAATGACTGGGCTTCAGCTCATATTGACACGCTTGGATTTAAATTTGATAGGGATACAGCCAATGAGCGATAGATGCTTTATAGATACGAATATATTTATCTATGCTTTTTCCAAAACAGAAATAGAGAAACAGAAACAAGCAAAATTTGTAATAGACACAAATGATTGTTTTACAAGCACTCATGCATTGGGAGAATATAGCAATATAAGCATCAAAAAACTGCATCTGTCCTCAGAACAAATATCCAATGACGTTAATGATATCATCGGAAAATGCGCTCTTGCAGAGATTGGCCTGGAAACCGTCCAACATGCTCTTGATTTACATGAACGTTATAAATATTCTTATTTTGATAGCCTCATGCTTGCGTCCGCGCTTGAATGTGAATGCAATATAATATATAGCGAAGATATGAAGGACGGCCAAATTATTGATAAGAGTCTTATAATACGCAATCCCTTCTCGGATTAATCTTCACCTGCACGCGATGCCTCAAAACTAAATCTAGCCGAAAGGGATGGCTGACTCAAAACTCAATATCTAGTCCAAAATATATAATAGTTCTACAGAGGTGTAGAACAAATGGATGTGGATATGAAAG
>JAISIL010000182.1 GCA_031262035.1 Spirochaetaceae bacterium
TCAAAAGCCTCGCCATAAGCGAGGCTCATGCCCCAGTTCCGGTGGACGGCCGGGCTGTTCTCTCGAACTTAGCTCTATTATACCGGTTCCCGTATCTTTATCATAACCTCGTTATACGACAGGCGCTTGAAATATTTTTGGAGGATTGTATATAAATGAGGAAATATTTAATTTTTATTTTACTGCTCTTTTTTATTAATGGATTAACTTTCTCAGAAGAAGAATCATACAGACATAAATTTGGCCCATATTCTTTTAGGGTAGAAAACTCTTTTGATAGAACGACAAATCGTTCATATCCTGGAACAGAACATATTCATTACCAAGGTGAACGATACACAGTAGAGATATCTAATGGAAATAAACTGGAAATATGGAATTGTGATCATCTTGGGCGTTCTAGCACTAAAAATACATCACTTACAAATAAATATCAAAGTAAAAATGATAGCAATCTTGTTGATTGTGTTTATGCCTTTGTCCATGAATCAGATAAGTATGCCATAAAAGCAGGTGTTAGTACAAGATATAGGACAATAATAAGTCTTTTGGATAGGGACATCGGTGCTAGTTCAGGGTCCCGTATATGGTCACGTAAAGTTATTGCGGATGCAGAGCCTGGGGGTGTTCTTTTGGGTTTTGCTGCTAAAGGGCTGGAAAACATGGGTGGTATCTCGCATTTCCAAATATGTGACAATGGAGTTTTACTCATTGGAGAAAAAAAGAACACCTCCATCAATGTGTCAGTAAATCTTGAATGGATAAAGGCGGCGATACACGCTTTATATTATCATAAGCAGGTTTATGTCAACGAACCGGGCGTTACCATTGACCCTCCTAGTAATTTCCAAAGTTCTTTTGAGAGGCTCTCGAATAATAAAAACACCGACTGGAGCGATATTTCATATATCAATAGTGTTTTTTCGAATCAAAATGTACGTTTCTTTGGCGGTATTGAAAATACCGAGTATGGCTATATTTTGTTTGAGGCTGATAGACTATTGAAATGTCTAGCCGCTGGCAGGGACAACATTGATAAAACCAAGACCTACACATCACAAAATGTAGATGTATATGGGTTTAAAAACGTATTAGAGCGCAGTGCGGCAGATAAAAGTCAAACATCAGGGGTTTCAACACGGTTCTGGTTTACACCGGAATATGAATTATTTAAGGATGGAAATAGCTATTATTTGAAAGGACGTGTAAAAGTAAATACTGAACATACTTTATTTGGAAATGCCGCCTATAATGCAGAGGCTGAAGAGTTTACTCAATTTTTTAATAGAAATTATGATTCCTTCGCAAAAGCGTTTCCTGTATTTAAACAATTGGAAGATATTGCCAAAATTACTTGTCTTATACAGACTCTTAAAGGAAAGGGTGCAAATTCAAGCATCTATAAAGATATTAGCATTGCCACCCGACAAACACCGCAGGTTACGCCAACAATATGTAACTCAAAAATCATCACGGAAACTAAAAAAGTAAATAATTACATACAAACTCAAACAGCGACGTATATTATGGCAGGTGGTGTGGATTTTCATAAAAAACCAACGTTAGTAAATCATTTGCCGCAAGATGAGAAAACTATAATTGCGAATGTCCTCTGGCAGGGTTTTGAAAATGATTATAAAAATTATTCCTGGGAACATACGAATAACGGGAAAACATACGTTGCAACATATATACCATTATCTATAACATATCCCGTAAAAAATCATGTTGAACCAGTTGTTACAAAAGAAGTTCTCCAGCCAAAACTTGAGCTTAATCCGAAAGTTTTAGAAACTCCTTTTAGGGGAAGACAATTCTTGCTCAACCTTATACCAGAACCTGAAAAGGCAGTGCCAAGGCCGAGACTCGAACGTATAGAACCACCGCCACAGTTAAAGAAATGGAAACCAATTCAGACTCTTGAACTATTGCCGCAGGTGAACAAGCTATCAATTGTTATTTCGGACACTTCCTTTGTTGTATCAACGCCACCAGGGAATCAACTGCCCAAATTGCTAAAAGTATTAAAAAAGGGAGATGCTGTGGAAATATTGGATGAATCATTGCCTAAATGGATTAAAATTAAGACTGGTGAAATTGTGGGATATGTTAATAAAAATGATTTGTCGCTAAAACATTAGTCACGCAAGCTCCCGCCGTATAACGAGACTGTCGAATTTTATCAAATGCCAGTGCCTTCACGATAATCAGTTCCCTTAAGGCCGCTGCCATCTTTCTTGAGGAGAGGATTCCTTTTGAGTAGCAATACAGAACTACTTTCAAAAGCAGGGCAGGCGGAATGGCGGCGGCTCCTGCTTCGTCATTGTGATAATTCGCATCAAAGGCGCTCAAATCCATCTCATCGATAATTTCGCTGAGCGTTCTTGCGAAAGGGTCGCCTGAGACCTGTACTCGGAGGTCCACGGTAAGAAACTCGCCGCAATAGTCTTCAGGATTCTTATATTTTGCCATATAGGAGTCCTCTGTTGAAATGCAGCGAAAATGTCCCCCTATAAAACCAGCGATTATGTCCCCTTGAAAAAGAAGGCTGAAAAAGGCTAAACCAGGAAAATTCCCAGAAATACGACCAGCGAAAA
>JAISIL010000169.1 GCA_031262035.1 Spirochaetaceae bacterium
CGTGAAGAATGGGGCTTCGACGGCCTTGTCATGAGTGACTGGGGTGCAGTAAACGACCGCCCGCTTGGTGTGCAAGCAGGCCTCGACCTGGAAATGCCCGGCCCTTCACCGGATAACGATAAGCGAATTGTCAAGGCCGTTCAGGAAGGAAAACTCAGTATAGAAGACCTTGATAAGGTAGTTACCCGTGTTGTAGAGCTTATCCTGAAGGGTATGCACAACAAAAAGCATCATTATCACTATAGCCGCGACGCCCAGCATGCTCTGGCACGAAAGGCAGCCTCTGAATCAATGGTTTTGCTCAAGAACAAGGGCTATTCCCGCAAGGACAAGCATGGTCTTCTGCCGATTAACGGAAAAACCACTGCGGTAATTGGCGCTTTTGCCAAAAAACCACGGTATCAGGGCGGCGGATCAAGCCATATCAATACTATCAAGGTGGATAATCCTTTTGAAGAGCTTCTGAAAGCAGGTGTTGCAGCAGAATTTGCCCAAGGTTACCTTGATGAAGCCCCGGTTAAGGGGATTATGGGTGCAGATAAGATCCCCGAAGGCGATGCCGACCAGGCCCTTATTGCCGAAGCGGTAAAACTGGCCCGTAAAAAGGATATTGCCATTGTTTTTGCCGGCATGCCCCTCAGTTTTGAAAGCGAAGGCTACGACCGGCGCGACATGGAAATGCCCAAAGCGCATAATGCCTTAATCGAAGCTGTTGCAGCGGCTAACCCCAACACGGTGGTCGTTCTGATGTGCGGTTCCCCGGTTGCCATGCCCTGGGCCTCAAAGGTAAAGAGCATTCTTGTAGCCTACCTTGGCGGTGAAGCAGCCGGCGGCGCTATTGCCGATATTCTTAGCGGCAAGGTAAACCCCTCGGGCAAGCTTTCCGAAACCTGGCCGGTAAAATTGGCCGATAACCCCAGCTATGGAAACTTCCCCGGCGGGCACAAGGCAGTGTATTATAAAGAAAGCATCTTTACCGGGTATCGTTTTTACGATACAGCAAAGCTTGCTCCGGCCTATCCCTTTGGCCACGGACTCAGTTACACCAGCTTTGAATACAGCAAACTGAAGCTCGATAAAAATATCTATCGCCCCAGCGGCTTTGTCCGCGCACAAGTTACCGTAAAAAACACCGGTAAACTCTATGGCGCAGAGGTTGTTGAACTCTATGTATCAGCCCCCCGAGGTTCCAAGGTATTCCGTGCCAAGAAAGAATTGAAAGGCTTCGAAAAAATCTGGCTTAAGCCCGGCGAAGAGAAGACCATTCAGTTTATGCTTGACACCCGGAGTTTTGCCTACTACAACACCGCTGTCGGCGGCTGGGCAGTAGAAGGCGGCAACTATGGGATTGAGGTAGGGAGTTCCAGCCGCGATATAAGGCTCAAGACAAAGATTGAGGTAGAAGGCGGCAAGCGTGAAAACCTTTTGAAGGATGTAATGCAAAAAGCCGATGTTTACTTTGATATCAAGGATGCCTTTAAAGAGGGCAAGGGGCTACAGATTAGCGATGCAGCCTTCAAAGCAATTTACGGCAAGGCCCTCCCAAAACCGGATGGCGAACCTGATGCACCCTTTACCAGAAGCAGCTCGGTTGAAGATGTTTGGAGCAATCCCCAGGCACGGGCAGCCCTGGTAGGAATGCTGAAAAAAGCCAATTCCTTCTATGAAATACCCGATGGCCCTATCCCGGAAAAACCACCGGCAGGCCAGGAAGAAGCCCCACTCCGTGCCATAGCCCTCTGGAGCGGCGGAGCCATCAGCCTTGATGATGTGGATGAACTGTGCGCGAAGTTAAATATGTCTTAATGGATATAGACGACACTCTTACTACAGAGGGGAAGATGACCGGCGAGGCATTTTCTGCTCTGTGGCGCTTGAAGGAGGCCGGGCTGGTTGTTATACCGGTTACCGGCCGGCCTGCAGGCTGGTGCGACATGATTGCCCGGGAATGGCCCTGCGACGGGGTTGTCGGCGAAAATGGCGCACTGGTGTTTTACGAAAAAAACCATGTTCTTAAACAGATATTTCACCCCAATGCAGTGCGGAATGAACACCCTACCCTATTGGCCATTAAGGAACGGGTGCTAAAAGAGGTGCCTGGCACCAGGCTTGCAAAGGACCAGCCCTATCGCATGTTCGACATTGCCATTGATTTTGCCGAAGAAGAACCGATTCTGCCATTAAGCGAAGCAGAAAAAATTAAAACCATTGCACTTGACGAAGGTGCCAAACGGGGAGAAACAGTCTCTGCCAAAATATCATCAATTCATGTAAATATCTGGATGGGCGCTTATTCAAAGCTCGATATGTCCCGCCGTTTTCTCAACGAACACTTCGGTTGGAATGAATCAACAGAACTATCACAGGTAGTTTTTGTCGGCGACTCCCCCAACGATGAGCCCATGTTCGAACACTTCCCCATGGCCGCCGCCGTAGCAAACATCAATAAATACAAACACCTAATGCATCACCTGCCCGGTTTTATTGCAAGCAAGGAATGTGGAGCGGGATTTACGGAGATTGCGAAGAAGATACTTAACCACGAATAGACACGAATCCGCCTACGGCGGACACGAATGATTTAAAAATTGATTATTATTTTTTTATTCGTGTCCGCCGCCAGGCGGATTCGTGTCTATTCGTGGTTTAAATCACTTTCTTCAGCGCATCGGCCTTATCAGTCTTTTCCCATGAAAATTCCGGTCGCCCAAAGTGGCCATAGCTGGCTGTCTTCTGGTAGACTGGTTTTTTCAGGTCAAGAGTTCTGATGATGCCGGCGGGGCTGAGGTCGAAGGTCTTTTTTACAGCACCTTCAATCTTGTCCTCGGGGACTGATGCTGTGCCGAAGGTGTCGACCATGACGGACACCGGCTGGGGCACACCGATTGCATAGGCCAGTTCTACTTCGCATCTTTCTGCAAGGCCGGCTGCTACAATGTTCTTTGCTACATAGCGTGCCATATAGGCTGCCGAACGGTCTACCTTGCTGGGGTCTTTGCCGCTAAAAGCGCCGCCACCGTGCCTACCCATGCCGCCATAGGTGTCGACAATGATTTTACGGCCGGTCAAACCGGTATCGCCAAAGGGCCCGCCGATAACAAAACGGCCTGTAGGGTTGACAAAATACTTTGTGGCAGTATCCAAAAAACCATAGGGTTCCAGCACCGGCTTGATGATTTCTTCTATTATAGTGTGCTTTAAGGTGTCATAGTTAAAGCTGCCCGAAAATTCATCATGCTGATGGGAGACAACCACTGCATCTACTCGAATGGGTTTATGTCCTTCATACTCAACGGTCACCTGGCTTTTTGCATCGGGACGCAGCCAGGGAATAGTCTTCTTTTTCCGTAATTCCGTTGCCCGAAGCAAAATCTGATGGGCAAGGCTGATAGGCAAAGGCATCAATTCAGGTGTTTCATTGCAGGCAAAACCGAACATCATTCCCTGGTCGCCTGCCCCCTGCTGGCCTTCGTATTCCTTTAAACCCGTGCCCGAAACCCCCTGACTAATGTCAGGCGATTGGCTGTGAATCATATCCAGCACAGCCATTGAATGGCAATCAAGCCCGTATTCCGGCTTGGTATAGCCAATATCCTCTGCTACTTTACGAACTATCGACTGAAAATCAACGAAGGTCTTTGTGGTAATTTCCCCGCCAATCAGCACCAGTGATGTCGATGCAAAGGTCTCGCAGGCAACACGACTTTCCGGGTCATCCTCTAAGCAGGCATCCAAAATTGCATCCGATACCTGGTCGCAAAGCTTGTCGGGGTGTCCTTCCCCGACAGATTCCGAAGTGAAAAGATACTTCCTCTTCTCCATAATAATCCTCCAACCGATCCATTTTAGTATAGTGTGATGGATCTTAGCCTCGGCAAGCCCTTTCCAGGGGGCTTAACCTACAAGATTTATTATAGTAGATAGAAGGAAAATGGTCAATACTTCGACTAGACTTTTTTAGAGAAATGCATTATAGTAAGACTATGATATTAGATGGAATGGTGCTTTCTGCATCCGGGTGGCGTGGGGTTTTTGCTGAAGATGGTAATGAAGAATCTGCTACGGCAAGTATCAGCCGGGAAAAGCAGGACTTTGCTGCTCTTGCCGCTGAGGTTTTTGCAGAGTATTTAAAGACAAGGCATTTAGACGGAACAATAATTATTGGGCGCGATTCACGGCCTACAGGTCCGGCAATAGAACAGGCAATGCTTGCCCTGTTTGTTGCACAGGCTTGGAAGGTTCGGCAAGTGGGTGTGTCTGCAGCACCCGAGATAATGGCCTACGCAAGGGAAAGCGGGATTCCCTTTGTCTACATTTCGGCAAGCCATAACCCCATTGGCCATAATGGCCTTAAATTCGGCCTGGGTGATGGGGCTGTGCTGGAAGGCGGCGAAGCGGCAAAGCTCATTGCGGCACTGAAAGAAAAATGTGCTTCCGGTAAAACCGATAAGCCGCTTGATAACTACAAAGACGATGCAGTAAAGGCCTACTATGCATTTGCCAAAAAGGCCTTTCTTGTCGACAAGATGCCCCTTGCAAAAATGGGGATTGCGGCCGACCTTAATGGTTCTGCCCGAACGGTCTCTATCGACAAGGCTTTTTTTGAGGGCCTTGGTTTGCAGTATCATGCTATCAATACAGACTGTGGAAAAATTGCCCACCGGATAGTGCCCGAAGGAAGCGGGCTTGAACCCTGCCGGCTTTTGCTTAAAGAGCTTCATCAAAAAGACCCTTCGTTTATCCTTGGCTACACGCCGGACTGCGATGGCGACCGGGGAAACCTGGTCATTTGGGATGATGACATAGGCGATGCGCGCCCTCTTGCAGGTCAGGAAGTGTTTGCCCTTGCCGTGTATGCCGAACTCCGTTGTCTTAAGTGGCAAGACGCTCTTCAATATGATGCATCAGGGCATCTTCAGACTAAAGCCGCCGTGGTGGTAAACGACCCGACATCTATCATGGTAGACCGCATTGCAGACTCCTTTGGCCTGCCTGTTTTCCGTGCCGAAGTTGGTGAGGCCAATGTGGTAAATCGCGCCAAGGAGCTACGAAACGAAGGCTATCTTGTGCGAATCCTTGGCGAAGGGCCTGCAGGCGGCGTGATCATTCATCCTTCAACAGTGCGCGACCCGCTTTCTACAGTGCTCGCCCTAGTGAAGCTCCTCAGCATCGAGCCGAAACCGCTCTCGCAGATTATCGCCGCCCTGCCCCGCTTCTACTCAACACCGAGTTATTCCGATGCGGCGATTCTTCGGGTAAAAACCGAGGAGCACTCCTTGCTAAAAAAACGATATCAGAGTATATTAATAGATGAATTCAGCAGGAAAAGCGCCGAGCTCAAAGATAAGTGGGGCATCAGCGCTTGGGAAGCTCAGGGCTTTGTCGGGACGAAGGAACTCTTTCCGCTGAATGATTTTGCAGAGGTAGGCCGCGGCGGCCTACGCATCGTTCTGAAAAATGCTGATGGCCGGGATATCGCTGCTATCTGGATGCGTGGCTCGGGCACAGAACCGGTCTTCCGCATCATGGCAGACGCAGAATCTGAAGAATTGGAACAAGAATTGCTTGCATGGCAGACGAGTATGGTCAAGCAAGCTGATATGGGGTAGTTCAATTTTGAAACTATCTTTGGAGGATATATGGGTATACGGGGAGAATTGTTTTCTACGCGGGTATTGCTGAAGAACAGGTCGTATTTTTTCAATGTAAAGGAAAACCGGATGGGCGATCTTTACATGAATATCGTAGAAAGCAAGCACAAGGAATCGGCTACAGGCTTTGACCGGCAGCAGGTTGTCCTTTTTGCGGAAGACTTAAGTGAATTCTTAAAGGCCTTTGATGATGCATTGCATGTGCTTGAAAAAAGCGAACGGGAACGGAAACGGGGAAAATCACCCGAAAAAATCGAACGAAAGCCGGATAAATATGACAGAAAGCCCGACAAATATGATAGAAAGCCGGACAAATATGACAAAAAACCGGAGAAGTATGACAGAAAGCCGGAGAAGTATGAACGAAAGCCCAAGCGTGAAGGGGAAGCAAAACGCGAACCACGCGCAAGAGCTACCGCTAAGTTTCCCCCAAAAAAGGTCGTAGTTAAAAAGAGGAGGACGACAGAATGATTATATCTTTTATCGGCTGCGGAAATATGGGCGGCGCGCTTGTGCGAAGCATGGCCGCTAATGCCGAAGATTCTTCTATAGAAAAGATTCTTCTGGCCGATACCGATACTGCCAAGGCGGAATCCCTTGCAAAAGAACTTGGCCATTTGGCGGAGGTTCGCAGTAATGCCGATGCCGCAGTAGCCGACATTGTTTTCCTGGCAGTAAAGCCTCAAACGCTGAACACTTTATTGCCTGAAATAGCCGGGCGGCTTCCCACTTATACACGCGTCGTGTCAATGGCTGCCGGTTGGACAATTGCCCGCTTACAGGAATTGCTTTCCCATCAGTCGGTTGTTCGCATTATGCCCAATACACCGGCCCTTATCAGCAAGGGCGTTATTGCCATGTGCTACTCGGAGACTGTTCCCAAGGCCCAGATGGCCTCGGTTGCCTCTTTGCTAAAGTTTGCCGGCATTGTCGAACAGGTGCCGGAAGAGATGATGGATGCAGTCACCGGCCTTTCCGGTTCAGGGCCTGCCTTTGTCTATATTTTCATAGAAGCCCTGGCCGATGCAGGGGTAAAAGCAGGCTTGCCGCGAGAAACCGCTCTTAAGCTTGCAGCAAAAACTGTTGAAGGTTCTGCAACAATGGTCCTGCAAACAGGCCACCATCCCGGCTTGCTGAAAGATATGGTTACCTCGCCTGGAGGCACCACTATTGCCGGTGTCGCCGCCCTGGAAGCCCATGCCTTCAGGGCCGCTGCCATGTCGGCCGTAGATGCAGCCTATGAAAAATCAAAAGCAATGACCACTTGACACTTTTTTTTCATTTTGCTATCATCAAAAAGTATTGATTCGAGAGTATAGCTCATCTGGATAGAGCGTCAGCCTCCGGAGCTGAAGGTGGCAGGTTCGAGTCCTGTTACTCTCATCAATAGATAACGGGCAGTAGCGCAGTTGGTAGCGCGCTTGGTTCGGGACCAAGAGGTCGCCGGTTCAAATCCGGCCTGCCCGACTTTAATTCATTGCAGTATAAAGAACCCTTGATATGGCCCTCACTTTGCTGCCCCCGACCGCTATGGCGGTGGCAGATATGCTGTTCGATTAACCCCCAGTGCCCCCGCCGGCAAGCTGCTAATTGACGGATTTTGCCTGTTTTTGTATAATATAAGTCCTATGAATATTACCGAGCAAAAGCGGGTAAGCAATGCAGCAAAAGCCAAATCGGCAGCAGATAAGCATTTTCCGAATGAGAAATGGATTGAACTTGAAGCGAATATTTATCTTTCTCCAAGACGGCCTATTGGGGCTAAATCAAACTTTAAATATGAAAAGCAGGATGCAATTATCCTTAAAAGCTATGGCAGCACGGTTTATCTTGCCCCGGAACTCCGGCATAGTCCCGAAAAGAAATTTGATGCTATTGTTGACGGGCTGGAAGTTGAATTTAAGAATATTGGCGGCAATGCAAGCACTTTACAAACTCAGTTTATCAATTCCAGAAAACAGGCGCAAAATGTATTTATCAACCTTGAAACATCAAATTTGACAAAAAGTGAAGTTATAACGGCATTATTTGGTGCAAGGAATAATCCCCGTTATGAGCGTAAAAACAAGTTTGAGGGAGGCCTTGTCATATTGAAGTTGAATGCGGACGAAAAACTCATTTTTATCAACGTCGATGATTTGCATATACAGAAAAGAAATAAAAAAAACCGGTCGCGGGGCGGCCGGTAGGGAGCGGGGGGAGGAATTGCTTCCTCAGCCTCGCTGATATAAATATATCACATCTTTTTCTTTTTGTCAATAGGTTAAAGAAAAAATTATTCCTCCCACTTCCTTTTCCCTTCGTATAGGGGCTTACCTCCGGCCTGCCTGACTAGTTATTGCAGTATAAAGAACCCTTGATATGGCCCTCGCTTTGCAGCCCCGACCGCTATGGTGGCGGCAGAGGATTTTACTTTGATGGAGCAATTTTTGTTATAGCAGAGATAATTATAGGGGAAAAACCTGCTATTATTGAGACTATGGCTTCTGGAGTATAGCCTTTTAACGATAGGAATACAGCCGCCCCTATGCCGGAAATGCCAAGCAGGAACGAAAAGACCTGCCCGGCAATTGTAGTATGTGCAATGCTCTTTTTGATAGATATATCGGCATATTTATTGTGGACATCCGCTTTGTTATGTTCTTCAGCCATAAGAAAGATACGCTCTGCATAACTTGAATCAATTTGCTTATATTGGGCTAAATCTTCCGGGGAAGGGAGCGGACCGGCAAAAATGGTCTGTTGTGATGCTACGACAAGTTGCCCCTCATTGGCGTCCATTTTCTTTTAACTCCGCTTCAAGTTGACCCATTGCCCAGCGCAGACTATTGCCTGTGGCACGAAATGCATCGCCGACTGATTCCCATGCTGATTTCATTGATGTTTCAGGATAGGGAAGTGGGTCGGGGAAAAGGTCTAAACTACCCATGCCTCGAATAAAGGCCGACGCAGGGGTTTCTTGTTGGTGTTTTGTATTCATATCTCTAGTATACTTCTTTTTATAATCTCTGTCAAGTGATTTTTATATTTCTGGAGGATTAAGGTTTTATATAATTTAGAAAATATTTACGAAATTATATAGTTATGTATATAATTCATAAAAATAGCAAATTTTACATATTAGCACATTCTGTATCAATAAAGTCGCAGATTTTCTTTCTAATTGCCTTCTTCCAGTCATTTTTAACAGTAGTGAGTGAAAAGAGATCTATGGTTTCCTTTTCCAGAGTCTTGGCAATCCGTTCAAGCACTTCTGGGGAAGGCCATGTGCGTCCTGCTTCAATCATAAGTATATGGTGGGTAACAACATTCACTTTTTCGGCAAGTTGGGCCTGGGAAAGTCTCTTTTCCTGCCTGAAGGTTCGGACATTGCCAGCAAGAACAGACCTTATATCAGAATTTTCCATGATATACCCCCAGATTACATATTTTATGATAATTTACATTTTAGGTATTGACAATAATTGTAAAGATAGTATATAATGGTATAAGTAATATATTAAATTACATTGGAAAAGATATTTCTTTTTGCTAATTCCAGCCCAGTAGTGGCTGATTAGACGCGGGGCGTATGTCCTGTGGATTATAAAAACTTGGAGGTTCCCTATGAAAAGGAACAATCTTCACTTTTTGGCACTTCTACTTATTGTAGTAGGAGTAATCGCAATGACCGTATTGACGGCATGTCCGCAGCCAACAGGCAACAATGACATCACTTACACCGTAGCACAGGTCGGCGGCACATCAGAAACAGCAACCACTACGGGTTTGGTATTTACATTTGATAACGATGTAGAAGGTTTAACCGCCGCCGAAATCACCATAAGCGGAGCGGCTTCAAAGGGCAGTGCAACATTGTCAGGTTCTGGAAAGACCTGGACGCTTTCTGGTATCACTGTTAGTAGTCAGGGAAATGCAACAGTGTTAATCAGTAAAGACGGCATTGAAGATGGCAACAAGACTGTAGAGGTGTATAAGGCTAATGTAGGGAACATCACCTACACGGTAGCCCAGGTCGGCGGTGTTTCAGGGACTACAACGACAACAGGCTTGTTATTCACATTCAGTGAGGCGGTTACAGGTTTAACTGTTGATGATATTAGGGTAGAGGATGATGCTTCAAAGGGCAGTGCAACATTATCTGGTTCTGGAACAACATGGACGCTTTCTGGTATTACCGTCAACGGCGAAGGTTTTGCAACTGTATCTATTGACAAAGACGGTATTGAAAGTGATAGCAAGACTGTGGCCGTGTATAAGATTACTGAACCTAATACCGACCCAAAAAGTATCAAGATTATAGGATTGGATGCCCAGTATGATTCGATGCTACGAATCATGATTATGCCTAATGATTATACTTTTGATGATGATATAGGACTAACTGCTGCGATTGCAGGAGCAAATGCGGTAACACCCAGCACTGATGACACTTATCAACTGTATACTGACTTTATTGATAATGAAAATCCATCTACTCCCTGGACGGGTAATGGAATATATAAAATATGGATTCAGGCTGAAGGAAGCGGTGAGTATCCAGATGAAAAAACTTTACCACAAGTAAATTTTAACAAGGAAATGGTTCAAGTTAGGTTATCAGATTTTGAAGAGGGCTGGAATTAACTATAATAAATTCACTTCACATCTACTCATTTCTACTAATTAGAAAGAGAGTAGATGTGAATGGGACAAATAGCAAATGTAGAATACTTTTGGAAATACTGTAATAAAAATTTGGAACAAGTTAATCCCCCTCGCCCGACTAGTTTATAACCTTAATTAATTACTGCTCCATTGTTGATGAAGCTTGCATTAGTGCCGACATATACATTTGCGTCTTGGTTTGCCGTATTGCCGGTGATTTTTGCCGGGGCGTTTAGTTCTGCTTTGCCTGTCCAGGCTACAATGTATAATCCGCCGCCGGCCTGGGATGCTTCATTGGCGGTGATTTCACCGCCGGTCATAATGAGTTTGCCGCTCAGATAGACTCCGCCGCCTGAACCGGTATTTCCACCGACTTTGTTCTCTGTAATTAGTGCTGAACCGGATATGTAGAGTTCATCATCGGGTTCGCCAATATCAGAAGCAATATAAATACCGGCCCCGTTACAGTTATCTTGTATTGTGCAAGCGCTGATAGTGCCGCCGCTCATGCTAACCTTGTTGTAATTCCGCGGTATAGTGCCTGAACCGCCAACATTGGATATCTTGCTTGTCGCAATGCCGCCGCCGTTTACTGCATAGCAGTTTTCGATACTGCCGCCTGTCATAGTAAAACTGCCGCCCCAGACCAGCACGCCGCCGCCAAATGAATCGTTCACTATGGCACTGTTCCCATTTTTCAAGACAAGGCCCTCGGCGAGAGTCACATCGGCGCCTGATATATACAGGATGCGCATTTTGCCCTCGGCATCAAGAACCCCGCCGGTTTTCTCATCTCCCCGGAGCACAATAGGCGGAAAATCATTGTTACCGGGCGAATTTATGCTTATCATGCTCTTATTTATCGGTGTTTTCGCTTTTAAGGTGCCGCTAACCACAATAATTGCCTTATAACCTGCCCCAACACGGGCTTTATGCTGTTTTATATGGGCAATTACCTTATTTATATCACCACTTTCAAATTGCAATGTCGAAGAAGGAAGGTCGCTTCCCGGTGCATCCGAGATATACCAGGCAGCTTTATCGGAGGAAGATGGAGATGGAGGAATATGTATGGGACAAGCAATAAAAAGCATACACAAGATGCTCGCGATAATTTTAATATTATTCTTCATATTCTAAGTATAATTCTTCTCTCTGCTAAAAGTCAAGCAAAATTGAAAAATTGAAAAAAAAGAAAGAACTACTTGCCTAATTCATGCAGGTATGATAGACTAGGCGGTATTAGATACATCCAAGATCTAGGAGGATTATTATGGAGAAAAAACTTCTTTCCGTCAAAGCGGTTGTTGCAATCGCTATCGGCGCGGCGCTCATGTTTGTGCTGATGCGCTTTGTCGCAGTTCCGTCTGGTGTTCCTAACACAAATTTGAATCTCGGCTCTGCAATTCTGGCGTCTTTTGCCGCAGTATTCGGCCCTATTGCCGGTTTGTTGATTGGCTTTATCGGTCACACCATTACCGACCTTACCTGGGGCGGCGTTTGGTGGTCATGGGTTATTGCCGATGCAGTCTTTGGCCTTTTGGTCGGTATTTTTTGGAAGCTCTTCAAAATTGAAGAAGGCGAATTCGGCGTTAAACAGTGCGTTATCTTCAATGTTGTGCAGATACTTGCCAATGTCGTAGCCTGGGTTGTTGTTGCCCCGCTCGGCGATATTCTTATTTATGCAGAACCTGCAAACAAGGTCTTTTTACAGGGCCTCGTGGCAGCAGGCCTTAACTCCCTGGTTATTCTTATCCTGGGCAGCCTTATCATCTTCGGGTATGGCCGCACACGGATTAAGGCCGGGTCCTTAAAGGCAGAAGAATAATTGTGTGTAGGGGTAAGGCATGCCTTACCCCTACCAGGGGCGGATAATTATCCGCTCCTACCATACATCCCTGTGTGCCACGACCATGAAATAATGCCCAGTGCAATATCGTTTAAAGATTTTACCTTTCAATACCGTTCGCAAACGGAACCTACCCTTTATGATATTAACCTTGAAATAAAACAAGGTGAAAAGATTCTGATTACCGGGACATCCGGTTGTGGAAAATCGACCCTGATTCATTGTATCAATGGCCTTATTCCCAATGCCTACCCGGGAAAGTCAAGCGGTGAATTCCTTTTGATGGGACAGCCTACCAAGGACCTTTCCCTTTTTGACTTTTCCAAAATTGCCGGAACCGTGTTGCAGGACACAGACGGCCAGTTTGTGGGCCTTACCGCAGCGGAGGACATTGCCTTTGCAGCAGAAAATGATTGTATGCCTGTTGATACAATGCATGATGAGGTGCTAAAAGCGGCAAAACTCGTTCAAATTGATGAATTTATCGGGCAGAGCCCTCAGAATTTATCCGGCGGCCAGACACAGCGGGTTTCCATGGCCGGCGTTTTAATCGATAATGTAGATATTCTGCTTTTTGATGAACCTTTAGCCAATTTGGACCCCGCTGCCGGCAAACAGGCCGTAGAAATTATCGACCTCTTGCATAACAATGATACATTAGACCGGCCTAAAACGATACTTATTGTAGAACACCGCCTGGAAGATGTCCTTTACCGGGAGGTTGACCGCATTATCCTCATGGAAAACGGCCGTATCAAGGCCGATATGCCCCCTGATGAAATCCTTTCCACAAAGCTTCTGCGCGAAACAGGCGTCCGTGAGCCGCTCTACCTCAGCGCCCTTCGCTATGCAGGTATTAGCTGGCAGCCCGAGGATAAGCCCGCTTCGGTGGAAACATTACGTTTTGATACAGCGGCTTTACGGGCTTGGGATGCGGGAGTAGAAGAAATTGATGTGCAGGCTGAGAAAACGCCGCTACTACAGGTTGAAAATCTTTATTACAGCTATGAAGAAGAGCTCACGCAAAGACGCAAAGACGCAAAGAAAAAACCATCTCTTGGCGCCTTTGCGCCTTTGCGTGAGATTTTTTATGCCTTACAAGATATAAGTTTCAGCATCAATAAGGGTGAGCGGGTGGCTATTGCCGGGAAGAATGGTGCCGGAAAATCGACCTTGGCGTCTTTGATTTGCGGTTTTTTGAAGCCTGATAGTGGGTCTATCAGTTTTAATGAAAATAATGTGATGAATGATTTTGGAAAGTATTCTATTAAGGAGCGGGCTGAGCGGATTGGTTTTGTGATGCAGAACCCTAACCATATGTTGTCTTTTCCCAAAATATTTGATGAATGTGCCTATGGGCTGCGCACACGGGGCATTGCAGAAAATGAGATTAAGGACCGGGTTTGGGATATACTGAAAATCTGCGGCCTGTATCCCTTCCGTTCCTGGCCGGTTGCAGCATTGAGTTTTGGGCAAAAGAAGCGGCTTACTATTGCTTCAATTTTAGTGCTGGGCACAAAGATACTGATTCTAGATGAACCGACTGCCGGACAGGATTGGCGGCATTATACCGAGATAATGGAGTTTTTGAATAATTTAACCGCGAAACACGCGAACCATGCAAATAGAATTGAAGATTTAACCATGATTATGATTACCCATGATATGCATCTTATGCTGGAGTATACCGACAGGGCTCTAGTGCTGACCGATGGGCATTTGCTTGCAGATGATAAACCTGCGGTTGTGTTAAGCGATGAGGCAATTATTAATGGGGCAAGCTTAAAGCGGACCAGCCTGTATGACCTTGCCGAAAAGGCGGGGATTGCAGACAAGCCTGCTTTTATCCGGCGTTTTATACAAACCGAAAAGAGACAGAGGGCAGAAGTATGAAACATTTTATGCTGCAATATCAGGAAGGCGCATCTCCTGTGCACAGATTAAATGGGGCTATTCGTTTTATTGTGTTTCTTTTGTGGAGTATTTTGGCTATGATTGGCTACAATACCTTTATACTTCTTGGCCTCGGTGTGCTGGGCATTGTTCTTTTTGCTGTTTCCGGTGTGCATTTTCGTGATGTTGGTTTTATCTTTAAGATGCTGATTGTCTTTATGGTGCTTAACCTGCTTGCCATTTACCTTTTTGCACCGGAACAGGGGGTAGAAATTTATGGCACACGGCATCTTTTGGCAGAGGGTGCAGGCCGCTGGACCATTACTGCAGAACAATTATTTTATGAGTTTAATGTTTTTATAAAATATGTAACGATTGTGCCGCCTGCAATACTGCTTATGGTAACTACTAACCCCAGCGAATTTGCCTCAAGCCTTAACCGCATTGGTGTGCCTTACACTGCCGCCTATGCGGTGGCCCTTACCCTGCGTTACATACCCGATGTGCAAAGGGATTTTCAGATAATAAGCCATGCACAGCAGGCGCGGGGATTGGAGCTTTCCAAAAAGGCATCGATACTAAAGCGGCTTAAAGGTGCTGCCCGTTTGCTTTTACCTCTTGTCATTATATCAATGGAAAGAATTGATATTGTCAGCCATGCCATGGAGCTGCGGGGTTTTGGAAAAAACAAAAAACGCACCTGGTATATGTATAAGCCTTTTACCCCTTATGATATAGGTGTTTTAATTACTGCTATAGTAGTGTTTGTGGTATGTATTGTAATTACTTTTTTGAATGGCAGTAGGTATTATAATCCCTTTATGTAGCGAGATTATACGGTGGTTGAGCCTGTCGAAACCACCATATATAGTGGTCTCGACAAGCTCGACCACCGTATCGAGACCACAAGAGAAGTCGGATGAATGGCTATATTAAATTTTCTCGGCATAGACTTCAAAAGTATCACCTAAATTAAAAAGACGACTAATACACATGAGTAGTTTTTGTGGGAGTTTTAGGGGGAAGCGTTCGGGGTGGTGGCCGGTGATGACTATTTTTCTGACCTTAAAGCCGTAGTGTTTTAACACTTTTTTTGCAAGTTTGGGGCTCCAAACCGTCCAATGGTCTTCGGGGCTGTTTTTAAGGAATGCTTTCAGGTTTTTTCTGCCGGAGATGCCGCTGCAGGATGGGGTTGCAAAGGCCAGTATGCCGCCTTTTTTAAGGAGCCTTTTTATTTCTGCAAGCACCTTTTCGACATCACGAAAGTGTTCTATTACATAGTTCAAGACGATGGCATCAAAAGAAGCGGTATTTTGGAATTCCTGCCTTGCCGGAGAGGGAAAACTCGATGTAACACAGGGAATGTGTAATTTTTCACGAACATATTCGGCTGCATGCTTTTCGATTTCTATGCCAAGCGGCTTAAAACCTGCTTCTTCTGCTGCTGCCAATAAGGGCCCGTAAGCACAGCCTATTTCAAGGAGCCTTTGTTCCCCGTTGCCATTGTTGGATTTTTGTGTAAGAGGCATGAGACGCCGTATCCACCGCACCCTTTCTTTGTTTACCTCTTTTAAATGCGGCCAATCTTCTATATAGGTTTTGCCGTATTGCTTTTTATAGTTATCAAAAAAATACTCATCATTGTATTCAATGGGAGGCGGACTATTGCGTAGCATATATACCATGCCGCATCGGGGACACTTTTTGTATGTTTTCTGTGGGAAGCGTGCTATTACTGTGTGCAAACCCACATCTGCTTCACCGCATACCGGGCAAAGCTTGGGAACAGAGAATTCAAGTTCGTTGATATAGTCGGCAAGATTTTTGTATTGTGTATTAAGTAAGTTGTATCTTTCTGCTACTTTTTTGCTTATTCTATTAATTTCTTTGATAGAAGCCGGTAGTGTTTGTATGTAGGTATCGGCATCTGCGAAGCCGGCATGGTATGCAAGCTTGCGATGGTAGGCTGTGGGATGTGCTAAAAGGACTGCCGTCCCGGCATAGAGGCTTTCGAAGGCGCCAAGGCCAAAATGGCTAATCAATAAATCAAAACCAAAGAAGCTTTCTTTTAAGTCCTCCACATTTTTTTCTATGCGAACAGGATAATTGAATTCGCTTTTATTCAAGGGGCCTAAGACAACAGTTATTTCATAGTGTAACTGGGTATTCTGTTTTTGCATTGCCAATAATTTTTCGGTGTATTTTTGTGTAAGGCCGGCCTTGTCCTCTGCGCCAAAACTAATCAGTATCTGTAATGGTTTATCCTCACTGAGCTGCCTGAAAGGATTTTCTTTTCGCCTAAAGGGTAAGGGATTTAAACTGATGTCGTTAAGGTTTGCCGACTGTGTATCACTGAGAGCAGGAAGAAGATTTAAGGTCCAATCAAATGGCAGTTTGGAACCATCATCAATTGCAATGGTGGGGCCTAATGCAGAAAAATACTGGTATTCTTCCCGGCTTGTAGAAAAATTATCGAGGATAATAGCGCCCCAGACACGGTTTATATTGGTATCAGCCTTGTAAAGAATTGCTTCCCGGCCTAATTCCTGTAAATCTTTTTGAAGATTCTTGCAACGTGCAAGGTGGCCGCCTCCCCTACCCTCTTTTGTGCAGGGAACCAGCAAAATTGGTAGGCTCAATCTTCACTCTCCTTACTATACAGTTCCAGTGCTCTTTTATAATCAGCTTCTGTATCTACCGTTAAGCGTATTTCAGGATGCCGCCATTGTGCCGGTGCAATCGGCCTATACAGTTTAAATAATTCAGGATGATTATACAGGTAAGGGCAAACATGTTCCCGTTCAAAAGGTTCTGTCGCTTCCCGGTTTGCCCTTAAAAGCGCCTCAGCTTTGATAATTTCTACGCCGGAACCGTAGGGTATTTCCTGGTAGCAGGCATAGTCGGCATTTTGTGCAATAGCCTCATCTGCAATACGGTTTGCAGCATCGATAATGACAAAGGGGTTATCGCCGGTGGCACGGATGATATAATCGGGAGCCCCCTCCCCCAACCCCTCCCGCAAGGGGAGGGGAGTTATTTCATGTCTCTTCTGCATTGTGAGGTATGCATTGCAGAAGCGGCCCAGCACATCTTCTTTTGAACCGGAGAAGCTTTGAAAGCCTGCTTCATCGGCGAGGGGTTTAAAGGTGTTGATTGCGTCATCTGTTGTGGCAAGGAGAAAAGCATCGGCCTTTATGGATTTAAGGCGCTGCATTACCCGAAGGAGCATTGGCCTCCCGCCAAGGGGGAGCATTGCCTTGCCGGGGAGCCTTGTGGAATCAAGCCTGGCTTGCAGTATCAGTAAATTCATATTCCCACAGTGCAATCACTGTCTTTGCATCAGTCTTAAAACGGAAGCGGTTTGTTTTTACCCAGGCACGGGCAGCCTTAAATTCCGAGAAAGCCTTGAAGATATCCGCACCGGAGGTAAAAAGGTAAGGCAAAAAACGCCGGTATGGCAGGTTTGCATTATCCCCATGAAAGACAGGCGCTATATTTTTCAGATAAAAACGACGATAGCTATCATCAATACTCACATCATCGATTGGGGTGTTGCCAAAATAGGAAAGCCTTAAGAGCAGTGTTGCCGCTATTTCTTCGCCCCACAGTTTAGAGCGAAAACCAAAATCCATAAGCTGCCAGTGTTCGTTCTTAATGGTAGTATCAAAACCACCAAGGCCGATGAATCTTTTTTTATCATATATACCAATATAATCAACAGGATAGAGCACCGGATGGCCTTCATTCTTGGCATTTACCTGAATGGTTTTTACTACAGCTTTTTGTGTAGCAGGCAGTGTGCAGGTAGGTATATCTTCAAAGTCTGCATTCTTGAGTAGTGGAACTGTGCAGAGTCTTTTAAAACCACCCTCCCCTGCTGCGCCTGCCCGGGGACTATATAGTCTTTCTGCTATACGAAGCGCCCCACCGGATTGAAAAAGTTTTAAATCATTCCAGAGGCAGAGAAACAGAGGAGAAGTTATTTCCGAGACGGCAAGGTTTATCTGCTCACCGGCTGTAACATTTTCTTTAAGGAAAATGAAACGAACATTAGGATACTTCACCCGCATTTCATCAATAGATATCTGACTGCCCGGCAGCTCAATAGAAATAATCCGGTCGAAGCCTTCTTTGCTCAGTTCCTCAAGGTTTCGCCGGTGCGGATAACGGTCTTCGCGGGATAATATAACCGCCGTGACATTCGAGACATCAATCTGCTGTTCACCACCTACTGCTGTGTAGGAAGGCAGATTCTCATTAAAAATTGAAGGTATAGTATTCATCACACTCTCCGCATATATTGGTTTCGCAATTTTTAGCCCATATTTCTTCGAAATTGCCGTTAAAAGCATTTCCCAGGCCCGGTTTTGTCGGATTTTTCAACAAAGATAAATCTTCACGGCACATCGGCACCCGGCCGTCGAGCAGAATAGTAAAGTCCCGTTCGATATGCCAACAGGGATTTCGCTGGACTGGGGATAAATCTGTTACCTGCAGCTTTGGTAGGGCGCCACAGAAATCATCATACTTTTGAATAATGATGTTTTTTGTTTTCTTTTCTGCCCAGCGATAAAACTTTTCGCTCTCATCTTCACTTCCCTTGCTGCGTATAAATTGTAGGTAGGTATTATTGGGAAAGTATTTCAGAAAAAGTTCTGCTATGCTATCATTTCTGGTATCAGTATTTGTAAATGATAGTATCCAGGTTGGGAGTCTATCAGTATAAAGCTCACGCGGAGGCGCGGAGGCGCAGGGGTCTTGTGATAGATTTGATAATGTTTCCTCCGTCCAGCCGAGACCGCTTGTTTCTATCAATAATGATAAATCTTTGTAGCTAAGCACAGATTGTATTATATCAGTGATTTGAGGATGCAGTGAAGGCTCGCCCCAGAGCGAGATACTAAGCACCGCCTCTTTCGAAAAAGCGTCAATCTTCTGTAGTATAGTCTTGAAATCGCTAAGACTCATATACTGGTCTTTATAATACTTCGATATATCCTGCTGCCTGTAAGGACAGAATTTGTTATCGCAATGTGCAGGACAATCACCGCTTATCTGAATTGAATAAAACGAAGGCACTGTGCGAAGGAGCTTTCGATTATTGCTTATAATTTCCTCGGCATTAGTGCTATCCCGAAGGCCTGCTTCTATAAGGTTTTTTAGAATAAGATAATTCCGCTTGCAATCGGCGGCAAGGCACAAACGGTAGTCCCGTAAATCCACAGGCGAAATTTCCGTTTCTATATCAAAGGCATTTATATCCCTCGCCATAATAGAAAAAAGGCTGTCCCGCCAGACCAGCTTGTTCTTTTCTTCTTCCCCGGCCTTCTCCAAAAGGCCTGCAAGAATGGCCGGAAACGAAGGAACAAAAACCTCAGGGGCAAAACCCTCAGGCCAGCCGTCGCTGTAGGAATATTCTGCTGCATACTTCAGATGCCGCTCGGCAATGCGGCCTGCCAAATCTGCATCAAGAAGCGGGCAATCGGCCCAGGCATAGTAGAAGAAGTCAGGCTTTTTTTCAGCGGCAATCCCTGCCATCTTGGCAAGCAGGCCGGCTTGACTCATCTTTTCTTGCAGGATAATCACCTCAGTCGCATGGGGAAAAGAAGCCGCCGCCGATTGGGCCATTGCAAAGGCAGTATCACCGGCATTTTTACCCTTCCCGCCTGCCAGAGGAGGCAGAGGCCAGGAGGCTTCCTCCTTTAATTCGCCCGCATAAAGGACACAAAGAGCTTTCATACTTTTTTATTATCGGTATTTCTTTATGAACCTTAAGGGATATTCCCAAACAACCACGAATAACACAAATGATATTGCCTACGGCAAATCACACGAATTTTCGCTTACTTATCGTAGATTATTCGTGTCGGCCTAGCCGATTCGTGTTATTCGTGGTTGTTTTCCTTGGGATTTAAAAGCAAATATTATTTGTAGGCCCATTATTTTTTCCCTTGATAATTTGAATCACTAAAATAGGCCTCATTATTCTTTATTAATCCAATTCCAATGTTTCTTCCATCTATATCTTGAAATGCAAATTCATAGCTACCGTAATCAGTCATAAAGGGCTCTTTTATTATTTTTACCTTCTTATTTTTATATTCTTTATATATTTCATCAATACTTTCTATTGTGTCTGTATCAATATATGCATCATATCCATTACCGTATTTTGCAGTGTTATTTTCAACAGTCCCTTTTTGTTTCTCAATTAATACAATTTCTATGTGGTCCCTATACACAGTTGCAAAATTATCACTTTTATCAAAATGTTTTGCATACTTAAACCCCAGGACATTCACATAATAATCTGTTGTTTTGATTATATTGTCAACCAAGAATACAGGACAGATATTAGTAAATTTCATACGTTCACGGTGCCGGTATCGCAATAAGCGTGTCAACTGTGCCGTATCTATCGGGAGGGATAATTCCGCTGCCGCCGGTCTGGAGCACACCGCCTTTAGTGTATGTCCCGCCAGTGCCCCATTTCGCCGTAGCGCTTACCGGGAATCCAGCCGTCAACAACGCATCCTCATCCGAATCCCAGATGTCGGTGTTTGCAGTATAACCATCGCTTGCTGTGCTGCCCTGTATTCTGCCGCCTTCCATAATGAATGTACCATTATTCCTATCGGATGAGCCGCCAAACATCACACCACCGCACACTCTTGCTGAGGTATTACCATAAATGACGCCGCCTTTCATAATAAATGTGCAGTCAGTGCTGCCAAAAAAGGCTCCGCCGCCGCCATCTGCTGAGCTAAGAGAACTGTTGCCCCAAATCGCACCGCCTGACATGGTAAATGTGCTGAGGCCTCCCATAGACACTCCACCGCCACCAAATTCAGCATTGTTTTCCCTAATCTCGCCGCCTTCCATGGTGAACATTCCCTGCCAAACACTCACCCCACCACCACCACTTCTTGTGTTGGTGTTCCCCGTAATCGCGCCGCTTTTCATGACAAACTCACTGCCTTCATTCACGAATACTAAGACTTCGCTGTTGTCTACCAGTCCGACAAACGTTACGCCGTCAAGGGTGAGTTTTCTTTTAATCCCGTCACCGCTCCAGATGTTGAGCAAATGCCCCTTGCTTGTCAGATTAATTGTCCCGCTCCCATTGATGCTTGCCGGACTTACCGCTGCACTTTCAATTTTGATGCTCTCCGCCTTTGCATTGACCGTGCCGTTCACGGTCAATGTAGCGCCATTCCGTAGAAAGAGACTTTCGCCCTCCGCCGTGAGGTCTAATGTTATGCCTGCGGGAACGACGAGCGTTACATCGGCGAAAACAGTGAGGGGTCTGCTGAGTTCCGCGTTTCCTGAGAGGAGGACTGTGTTGCCCTCCACTGTTGCATTGCCGCCTAAACCGTGAACCAAGCCTTCGACGGGGTTTGCATAGCGATAATTGGTAGTGGTATTTTCCTCCTTGCCGTATGTTAATTCAATACGACCATCGGACCGTATCGCTATCCTTGCAAATTCTAAGCCCTGCATCCAGTTTCGTATTTCATTCCAGGTGTCATCCAATTCATAGGGGCTTAAATTGTCCATTTCGGCCTTGCAAGCGTCAAACTCGGCCGGATTGAGGAAGTAAACCAGGACAGGCTCATTATTATCCCAAATTTGCATTTGCGGCGCCAAAAACTTACGAATACTTTCCATTAATTTACTTCCCGCTGCGCCGGATGCATCGTTGTTTATGAATCTATATCCGATAGTGCTATTATTCTCATTACACAACTCTACTTCCATGCTGTTATCCGGTCTGATACCGCAACGCGCAAATGTTCTTCCGGTCTCCCAGTCTCTGGTGTATTTCCAGGTATCTGTTTGTGTATATTCACCACCTGCTTTGATTTCGTTTAACAAATCCTCAAAATGAGCAGGATCAATATAATACACATCCGTCGGTGGCTTTCCATCGCCATCCCGTGGTTCCTGGTTCGGCCCCATATATGTGCGGGCTATAATATTCACTTGGTTGAGTTCAGGTGCTGGTATAGCGCTGTTGCTTGCCTGCGGGACACTTCCGCATCCAGACAAAACCACTACCAGTGTTACTACCATTATAAGCATTACTGCGGTCATTGACCTTTTAAATAGTTTCTTGTTCTTCATACAAGTACTCCTTCTGGTATGAGCCTTTTGATATCGCCATTATATCATATCTTATGGTTTTTGTCAAGTATTTTGCTGAATAGTGGAGTAATTCGCAGTTTAGAAGCTCACGCGGAGGCGCGGGGACGCGGAGAGACATAATTATTTTATTTTATTTCAAGTTTCGAAGATTAGATGGTAAATGACAATATTTTCTAAATAAAACTCCGAGCTCTCCGCGCCTCCGCGTGAGAATATTCTTAAATGATTTGCCATTTTGCCACATTATTGTTACCATTTGTATATGTTATTGTGTCATTTTGAAACATTAATGACCCTGTTTGCATATGTGATTGTGTCAAAATGAAACAATCACGTATGTACTTGGGGTTGTTTATGTATGTTTTTAGGATGTTATTGTATCCTATTGGATATGTTTTCTTTTCTTTCCGCCTTTCTTTTCTACGGATTTTATTTCATTTAGTATGGATATGAATTCATGGTCGCCTGATTTTACTTTGTAGCGGACATAATCTTTTACCTTCTTGGTATCCTGCATAACATCCTTGCCTACTATGTTTTTTATTAATGACCTTTTGCGTTTGTAGGCTTCACCTTTAGTATCAAGGGTGACCATTTCGTGAAGGATAGTAAGCTTTCCCTCAATATCAGCTGGTGTTACCCCGTCAACATGGAGCTTTTTGTTCCGCTTCATCAATTCAAGGATCTTTTGCGATTCTGCAATACCTTGATTTCCTGCATACCTTCCCACTTTGCTTGTTTTTGGGAGGCTATTCTCAAAAACATCAAGCATGGCGCCGATCTTCTCATATTCGGCAATAATGCTTTCAATGGTGACCCTTTTGGTCCTCTGCCCGTTCTTTTCGGGCTCTTTTTCTACTTTCATAAGTCTTCTCCTCTAGCAAACCCTTCCGGAGAGTTTGTTTATATCTTAAGTATAATACAAATCTGTAAAAAAAGCAAATTTTGTTTTAAAAATTCAAGCATAGCGCACGGGGGACAGGACAATCTTTTGTTCGGGCTAGTTGAAAGTTCCGCCTTCGGCGGCGTCTTGATGCTCTGCCTACCGAAAAATCTATGACAGCAACTTTCAAATGCCCTCACAAAAGATTGTCCTGCTCCCCCTGCCCCACGCTGAGCGTTTTAATACTGAATTCCAGCATCAGGAGGTAGGGGCGGGAGTTGAAAAGGGCAGAGAAACTACTCTTATCTTGCTGGGGGCGCCGGATATTTTACCTTTGAACGAATTATGAGGAGTGTTCATGAAGGTCAGACGGGGAAGCTTCGATTCTAGTGAAAAGGTAAAATATCCGGCGCCCCCCACGCTATGATATGTTAGTGAGATAATTTGCCCTTTTCCTCTCCCGTCCCGTGCGCAATTAGAAATTACTATATTTTCAACTTTGGGGGCTTGTTCTTTTTATTGACATTATATATAATAATGTAAGATTTTAAACGAAGGAGACTATGATGAGTAAGCTGATGAGTTATACTAAGCCCTGGAAAGTGTTGGATAAGTATCGTGGGGCTTTTTTTGATGGGCACTGGCCGACATTGCCGGAGATGTTTCGGATTACTGTAGAACGCTTTGGGGAGCGGTCTTGCTGGACTATCTTCGATCCGGGTAAAATATCTCTGACTTTTAACGAAGCCTTGGAGAAAATTGAAAGAATTGCCCAATGGCTTCGGGAAGCAGGCATTCAAAAGGGTGATAAAATTGCCGTAACCGGGAAAAACAGCCCTGAATGGATTGTTGCCTACATGGCAGCCCTCTTTGCCGGGGCAATTATTGTGCCAATTGATGTGCAGTTGAAGCAGGAGGAAGTCAATCTTCTTATTAAAACTGCCGATGTGCGAATGATTTTCACGGATGATGAAAAAATCGATTACTTTAACGATAATCTTGGCAGCGATAACAACCCCATTGAGCATATTATCTCGCTCACAGCAGGGAAAGGTACATATCTCTATGACCTTGAAGCACAAACACCCTATTCTATTCCTCAGCCCAATGAAGATGATACTGCGGCTATCTTGTTCACATCGGGCACAACCGGCAGGCCAAAAGGCGTTATGCTCAGTCATAAAAACCTGATTACCGATGGCTTTGCCGCAGTGGCTGTGCCTTTTAATGTCTCTGAAACCGATGTCTTCTATGCTATTCTGCCTTTACAGCATGCATACACGGCAATTATCGTTATTGTCGCTATGATTTTTGGCTCGGAGGTGGTCTTCGGGAAGCGCCTTGTAGTCAAACAGATTTTCCGCGACCTGAAAGAGGGCCATGTCAATATTATGCTTGCCGTCCCCATGCTTTACAATAAGGTTCTGGCAGGCATTATGAAGGGGCTTAAGGAAAAAGGGCTGCTTGTTTACGGCCTTATTCGGGCGCTGATGGCTCTTTCCGGCCTTATTCGCCGGCTCAGCGGCAAGAACCCCGGCAAGAAGCTCTTCGGTTTTATTCTGGATAAGGTGAGCTTTCGGAATATCAGGGTTTGTATTTCAGGCGGCGGCTCTCTTGCTGCCAGTGTGTCTAAAACTTACAATGCAATGGGCGTCCCCTTTGTGCAGGGTTACGGCCTTACCGAGACAAGCCCGATTATCACCCTGAACCCCGAGGAACATTACAAGGAAGGAAGTGTCGGCCGGGTGCTGCCTATGTGCGAAATGAAGATTATCAATGCAGATAGTAATGGCATCGGTGAAGTTGTGGTGAGGGGAAGCATGGTGATGCAAGGCTATTACAAGATGCCAGAAGAGACGGCGGCAGTCTTTACTGAAGATGGTTGGCTCAAGACCGGTGATATCGGCTACATAGATAACGAGAATTATCTTTACCTCACCGGCCGTGCAAAAAATATAATCGTTACCTCAGGCGGCAAGAATGTCTATCCTGAGGAGATAGAGAATGAGTTCCAGCTCTACGAGAAGATTGAGCAGATTCTGGTGCGGCCTTTTATCTATGATGAAACAATAAAAGACGAACGCATCGAGGCGCTGATTTATCCTGCAATGGATTATTTTGTTAATACCGATAAGGCAGAGATTCAAAAGGTAATGGAAGAGATAGTCAATGAGGTGAACACACGATTACTACCCTACCAGCGAATTGACCGGGTGATTCTTTTGGAGAAGTCTATGGAAATGACTTCTACCAAAAAAATCAAGCGAAACAGTGTTCAGGGTACTACTTACTGATAAACTTAGGTTTGACCATTGTTAAAAGGGCCGGAATAACAGTGAGGCTGATGATGGCTGAAACGAACATAGTGATTGCTACAAGGAAGCCAAGGTTTTGCAGAATGGTAAACTGCGAAAGGAGCAGCACTGCGAAACCAAGGCCGACACTGGCTGCATTGGTAATAATGGCCATCCCCGCCGTTTCGAAGGTCCGTTTAAGGAAGTCGCCCTTACCATTGCAGGCCTTGTATTCCATTTTGTAGGTTTCCAGCATGTGAATAGTATAATCAACACCGATACCCACAGCAAGGCTTGCAATAAGTGATGTGCCTATATTGAGCTTTATCCCGGTCCAGCCCATAATAGCAAAGTTAAAAAGCAGTGCTATTGCCAATGGTATGCTCCCAAAGATGCCTGCCACAATAGACTTATTGGATAAAGCCATTATCAAAAACACTATTAAAAGTGACACTACCATACTGATAATCTGTGAATTAACAATAAGGTCGTTTAAGGATATTTCAACAAGGGCCTCGCCGGTGATTATTGTTTTAACTGTATCGGGGAAATGTGTATCAATATAGTCCTGCATTTCGTTAATCACCTGCATAGTATCCTTGTTGCCTGTTGCCCTAAGCTGTATCGAAGCCTTTACTTCAGTTGGCGCTAAGGGATTGTTTGCATAAGCAGAAATATTACCGGAAAGCAGCATCAGGTAATTGGATACAATTTGCTGTAGTTCTTCGTCTGTAGTCTTAGCGTATTTTGCAGGGTCTGTAGGTATTTCATAATAGCTGGCGCCATTGTAATTGGTCAATTTATTCAAGCCTTCAACTAAAGCATAGGCGCTCATATTGGAACCGCCGTCTGTAGCGGCTGTGTTGAGCATCCGGAGTATGTCGTCAACAGTATAGGAGTTCTCACGCGGGGGCGCGGAGGGCGCGGAGTTGTTGTTAGAAATATTATTACTATCCTCTATATTATCATTATTGCCACTATTAATATCACTATTACTGTCATCAGTGAAATCACCAAAACCAAAGTCGTCAAAGCCAAAAGATAAGTCATCACTCCCCTGCGCCTCCGCGCCTCCGCGTGAGCTTATTATACCCGTAGCCGGTTCATCTGCATTGAAGACCTGGTTTATTCTTTTTACCATGTCGGTGAAGCCCATTACCTTGCCTGTTAGGGGAATGCTGTTTTGCATGTAGCTTGAAAGGCCGTCCATTGCGCCTAAGGCTGTAGGGGAAAGGAGCGTTTCGGCATTGTCGGCAGACATGACCAGTTCGACCAATTTGGAACCACCAAACTTTTCGCGGACAAATTTATCGGCCTTGGCAATTTCGGTGCTTGATTTAAAGTATTCAATAAAGGCATTGTCGATGTTCAGTTTGCTTGCCCCATAAATGGCAATAAGCACCAGCAAGGCGGTAACGATGAGGGTTGTCTTTTTATGATGGTTTACTGCCATAAGCCCCCGGGTAAGGCTTGCGGTATCGCCTGAAACAGTCAGGCCATCGGCTTGTTTTTCTGCCAAGGCTGCCTCGCGTTGCAGGGCCTTCTTTGAACGCATTGGTTTGGGGCCACGGATTATCAGCACTGCGGGAATAAGCGTTACCGATGATATAAAAGAAGCAAGCACACCGAAGCTGGCAAAGGCTCCCCATTCACGGATTGGCACAACACGGGTGAAGCAAAAAGATATAAAGCCTGCGAAGGTGGTAAGAGCGGCAAGAAACACGGGCTTTAGCACACGGCTGACTACGCTTATAACAATTTCTGTATTCTGTTCTTTGGTGAGTACCCCCACCCTACCTCCCCCAAAGGGGGAGGAGTTTAAGTTTTGAGTCATGTTGTTTATATAGAAGGTAAGCACATGTATGCCATAGGCTGAACCTACTGCAATTAATATAACGGGCAGCACTGTTGATAGTATTGTTAGTTTTATGCCAAACAATGGCATTGCACCTATTGCCCATAAGGTAGACACAAGGACTGTCAATAGGGTAAGCCATACCGCAGTCCATCGTCTAAAGCTGATAAAGAGGGTAAGTAATACCACAATTGCTACTATGGGAATAAGAGTAACCAGGTCTGTCTGCATTGCTTCGGATATGGTAGCGGATATCATTGGGATGCCGGTAACATAGACATTTGCCGTTTTCTCGAACATTTCGTGTGCAATGTCCCGCACACGGGTATATTCCATTACAATTTCCGGTTTGCCGGCGTCCTCCTGGTCTATTTCAAGGGGAACAAGGATTTGTGTTGCCGTGTTGTCGCTCGACACAAGGGCATTTTTATACAGGTCCCAGGATGCAAGCCGGCTTTTCAGTTCCTTAATTTGTTCTGCTGTGCCTGTAAAATCATCATCGACAAGTTTTTCTACCACGATGCTGTCGTCGCGGCTGGTGATATAGTCTGCGGTGACAATGCTGTTCACATTTCCTACTATGCTGATACTTTGAATTTTATCGACATAGGCCTTGACCTGCTGTAAAAAGGCCGGTTCAAAAAGGTTGCCGTCTTTTTTTTCAAGGGCAACAAGTACAAATACTGATGAGCCGAAGGTTTCTTCAACTGCATTCATGGTGACACGGGCTGTATCATCCTCCGGCACAAAACGGATGTTGTTGTTATCCAATTGGGCACGGGGTAATTGTAGCGCAAAAAACACGGTAATTAAAGCAATTACCCCCACTATAAGCCATGGGTGCTTAAAGAACTTGTGCATAATAAAACTGTTCTCCTTATGCTAATTTTTATTTAATCTCTTTCTCCAATTCTTTTACCACTGCATTTTGCGGATATAATGCCTGCGCCTTAGCCAGCCATTGTTTTGCATTGTCTATATCTTTCTTTTGCAGATAACAATAGGCCATTGCCGTGCAGGCGTCAAAGTAATCGTGTTTATCCATATCAGATTTTGTGAGCATTGTATTTAAATAATCTATGCCGGTGTTAAAATTCCGGTGAATGGCCGGAGCATATATCCAACTGGCGGCAATCATATACTGCGCTCCGGCGTTTCGGGGGTCGAGTTCCAGGGCATTGTTTGAAAATTTGATAACATCATAACCGTGCAGTAACTGATAACTTGCCCCCTTTGTGCCGCAGAGGCCGCCTAAATTGTCCGACTGGGTAGCCCAGCCTTCCGCTGTTTCTTTTATATCAAGCGATTTTTGTGCAATATCATAACCTTTCTGAAAATGCACAGTTGCATTATCTTCATCGCCCATTATATTGTAACCAATACCGGTAAGGTATTCACATTGGGCAAGGTAGTTTAACTCTGCAACATCATCATAATCTTTGCTGATGCCTGTAACTGCCGCATTGTAGTTAGACAACAATTCTGCTGCCTCGGCGCCTTGCCCATAAGCCGCATCCCGCAAATCAGCAAGATACGAGGGCAAAGTATCATTGTATTGCGCAAAAACAAGAGGAGCCAGTAAGAAAGAAATGAGTAGAACAACTAATTTTTTCATAATCACACCTCCTAAATTAACCACGAATATACACAAATCGGCTTCGCGGACACGAATAAACAATGATTTGTATTAAATATTCGTGTCCGCGAAGCGGATTAGTGTTATTCGTGGTTTAAAACATATACTTCGCATCAAATCTTATAAAAGTATTATCCTTATATTGGCCGAATTGGCCGTTTTCGTTGCCGAGGAAGATGCCGCTGCAGAGTTTCATGGTAAAGCCTGAAGCCTGTGTCCAGGTAACGGAGGGCATTAACAAGCAGTCTTCCTGTTCGATTTCGTAGACGGTGTTAAATTCGAGGCCCAATTTTTCGTTAAAGAAATTTCGCGATACACTAAAGGTAAGCATTGTTGATGTTGGCTTGCTATTTACTTCTGCATCAATTGAGGTAGAGCCGGTATCGATTTTATCATAGAGTAGTATTATTGTTTCCGTTGCCTGTGCATTTAGCATAACATTGATTTTTGGAATAGTATAATCGGCGCCTAAGGTCCAGGCGATGTTTGGGTTATACACGGCAGGGTCATTGCCTTTCAGGTCGTAGGTAAGGTTTGTAGCAAGTTCTGCACGCATATTCACCGGACCTAATGCCGTAGCTGCATCAAAACCAACCTGATGGTAGGGATTGTAGACAACTTTTACTTTATCCATTAAGCCTTTCACCTTATCCGGCGTCATAACACTATTAATAGCCTCATCTATCGTTTTACCACTCAGTATTGCCTGTGTAATTTCCGGTGTTGCACTACTGATGAATGCCGGCAGTGCATTGGCAACTCCTGTCATATCAACTGCAGGCTGGGCTTTATAACCAAAATAATACTGTGTTCCAATATCAACAGGGCCGACTGTAGTAGTAAAACGAAGCCCTACCTGGCCAAATTTCAAGCTGGTCGTATCCGGAGCAAGGTCAGCTAAACTGATAGAACTTGTGTCAAAATTCCCCAGAACTTGTTCGATATATGGTCCTGCCAAACCTTGAAAAATTGAGGGAAGTTCATTAATCGCAAGGTTTCCCATTGCAGTCATATATCCTTTCATCATTGTTGTCTGTGCAGCCTGCATCCACTTACCGCTAGTGGCAAAATGCCAGGGCTCGAATGTGGGCACATAGACAAGTTCCAACCTGCTATCATTACCAAGTTTGGCGCTGAAATCAAGCATAACATTGGCTATTTTCATAATATTGGTATCGCTTCGTGCTTCTGTCATGTTGAGCATTGAACTGTAATCCTGTGTATTCACTACATCAAGTATACTATTGCTGTCTGCCTTACCCCAATTGAGTTTATGCATACCAAAGGTAACATCCACAGGGCCGATATAACCGACTGCATAGAGTTCATCAATGGCAAGAAGGTTAGCAAA
>JAISIL010000181.1 GCA_031262035.1 Spirochaetaceae bacterium
AATGATATTGCCTACGGCAAATCACACGAATTTTCGATTACTTATCGTGGATTATTTGTGTCGGCGTAGCCGATTCGTGCTATTCGTGGTTGTATAAAAAGTAAATGTTTTTGCCCTGGAAGTGAGCCATCAGAGGCTTGACATTATATTGATAATAACATAGACTATAATAGCTTGATATTTAACGAAATTGATGCAACACTAATCGATAAACTCAAAACGAAGGGTATTACCGAAGCGCTCCCTATTCAAGAAGCCGTTATTCCCAAACTACTTGCCGGAGAAAACTGTATCTTCAGCTCGGCCACAGGAAGCGGCAAGACGCTTGCCTATTTGCTGCCCTTTCTCTCCCTTTCCTCCCCTCCCGCATTATTACTCATTATAGCTCCCACCTATGAGCTCTGTTCGCAGATAAAGGCAGAGATTGATTTTTTTGGCATGCCTGCAACACTTGCCATTGGTTCCATACCAATGAATCGTATCATCGACAGGCTGAAAACCGATAAGCCCCTTGCCATTGTAGGCAATCCCGGCCGCCTTCTCGACCTGGCTAAAATGCGTAAACTGCCATTGCGGCGCCTGCGTTTTCTGGTCCTCGATGAAGCCGACCGTCTTCTTGCCCCCGAAATGCGGGAAGAAACTGAGGTTTTACTAAAAATGCTCCCCCACCAACCCAAAGAAAGAACAATCTCCCCCCCCCTTGCGGGGGGGGCTGGGGGGGGGATCCAATGGGCCGCCTGCTCTGCCACTATTGATAAAAAGATAGAGCAGGAAATCGCGCATTTAATGCAGCCCTCCCTATATACTATCCTTAATCTTAGTCACAGTGATGCAGGTAAGGCCCTTTTGCCCGAAAACATCACTCACTGGGCTCTATTTTCAGGCGATATGGCCGGGGGAAGGAGAAAAAAGATTGATACCTTGTGCTCCTTCCTTGCCGCGGGGAGCCTCGAGAAAAAAGCCCTGGGCAAAAAGACCCTGGTCTTCTGTTCCCGTGCCGACCAGGCCGAACATACTTTGCAACGCCTCCTTCACAAAGGCCATAAAGCAGCCGGCCTCTGGGGCAACCTCCCCAAAGCCGAACGCAAAGCCGCCCTGGACAAGTTCCGGGGTAGCGGTGTGGGGGTCCTCGTCACCACAGACCTTGCTGCGCGCGGCCTTGATATACCGGATGTTGGTTTTGTTGTTGCAATGGATGTGCCGGAAAAAGGCGATACCTACATACACCGTGCAGGTCGCACCGGCCGTGCAGGTAAAAAGGGCATTATGCTCACCATAGGCAACGAAAACGAAATGCACCGCCTTGCCGCTATGGAAAAACGCCTTGGCATTGTGGTCCACCCAAAAGAATTATACGGAGGTCGAATTGAAAACCCTGAATAGAATACTATTTGTTCTGTTATTTATCCCCGCCCTGCACGCCCAGGATTTTTACAAGGGCCCCCTTTACGGCAAAAACCAATTTATTCCCCAGATGATTTATTACAATTTCCCTGCAACATCGGCCCGTTCGGGTAATGCTTTCGACCTTGAATACCATGTGGCCACCTATTTGTCAAACGATGTTATGTTTCAATTAGATGAAAAAGAATATGATAAATTTATAAAAAGCAATGCGCCAAGAAGCTATCCTAAAAAAAATGTTGTCAGGGACAATGAACTCTGGTCAAACGAAGTAGAAGTCTCGTTCAGGCCTCTTTCCGAGCTGCAAATAGGAACAAACCTGCGTGTTTTATCCTATTCCGGTGGTTTTCTCGACCCCATTATCGAAGGTTTCCATGGTATTTTCCACTTCCCCAATGCCGGCAGGGATTATTTCCTGCAAAACCAGCTCTATGTAAATATCCCCAACGATAATGGCGTCCCCCTCTTCCTTGACAAGCCCACGGTAGCCTTTGGCGACATCGACCTTTGGGCAAAATACACTTTTTGGGAAAACAAGCTCTGGTCGCTGGCCGCAATGGGCGCCTTCAAAATCCCTACAGGCCGGCTTGCAACACTCAGCGGTTCCGGTTACCCGGATATAGGCGCTGCCATGCTGGCCGATGTCCGGCCGCTCTGGTGGCTGGCCCTCTACATGCAGGCCGGGCTTGTCGTTCCCTTCGACGGCAGGTCATACCCTATGTTTAACGGGGTGGCCGCGGCGGAATTCAGCCTGAGCGAACTGTTTTCATTGAATGCACAATTCAACATAAAAACAAGCGCCCTTAGCCACAAAACCATCAAGCGAATTGCCCTGCCGCAAACGAACTTCCTCTTTGGTTTTATCTTTCGGCACCGGCAATTTACCTGGCAATTTTACATGGAAGAAGATCCCTTTACCTACCAGGGCACCGACTTTACCTGGAACCTGATGTTTTCGCACAAAATCCCATTGCAAAAAAACTGATATATCACTAAAATGAATATATGCGTCAATTCGAAGTAGTGTCCCCTTTCCAGCCTGCAGGCGACCAGGGGCAGGCAATTGAAAAGTTATCAAGCGGAATATTGAATGGCAACAAGTTTCAAACCCTCCGCGGCGTCACGGGAAGCGGTAAGACCTTTACTATGGCAAAGATTGTCGAGTCCGTGCAGAAACCCACCCTCGTTATTAGTCACAATAAGACCCTTTCCGCCCAGCTTTTTCGCGAGTTCAAGGGTTTTTTCCCCCACAATGCCGTTGAATACTATGTGTCCTACTACGATTACTACCAGCCTGAAGCCTATGTAGCAAGCCGCGACCTCTACATCGAAAAAGACGCCAGCATAAACGATGAAATTGAGAGAATGCGGCTCAGCGCTACCCGGAGTTTGATGGAGCGCGAAGATGTCATTATCGTGGCAACAGTGAGTTGTATCTACGGCCTTGCCACACCGGAAATCTACAAGAAGATGACAGCCACCTTCAGTGTCGGTGATAAAATTGATATAGAAGCTTTAAGCCGCCGTTTTGTTGAATTGCAGTATGAGCGAAACGACGCCGTCCTCGAGCGCGGGCGTTTCCGCAGGCGGGGCGATACTCTCGAGATTTATCCGGCCTATCTTGAAGAAGCCTACCGGGTCGACCTCGATTTTGATATTGTTGAGCGGATTCGCCGCTTTGACCCCATTAGCGGTCAGATGCTCGAAGAGCTGGACAGGGCAATGCTCTATCCGGCAAAGCAATTTGTTATGCCCCAGCGTATGGTTCATGATGCTATCCCCGAAATAAAAGAAGAATTAAAAGAAAGAATCGACTATTTCAGGCAGAACAATAAACCACTTGAAGCGGAAAGAATTAAAACCCGTGTTGAATATGATATCGAAATGCTTACCGAAATTGGCTACTGTCCGGGCATTGAAAACTACAGCGCCCCATTAGCAGGCCGCAGGCCCGGCGAGAAACCCGACACCTTAATTGACTATTTCCCAGCCGACCACCTTACTTTTATTGATGAAAGCCATGTAACCCTGCCCCAGATTGGGGCCATGTATGCAGGCGACCGTTCGCGAAAACAATCCCTTGTCGACTATGGTTTCCGCCTTCCCTGTGCCTTAGACAACCGCCCCCTTCGCTCTGACGAATTCGCAGAGCTCCTTGGCCCCACCGTATATGTCAGTGCCACACCCGGCGAAACAGAGGTCAAGCAATCATCCCAAGTTGTCGACCAGGTGATTCGTCCCACCGGCCTCCTCGACCCGGAAATTGAGGTGCGCCCCTCGGAAGGCCAAATGGAAGATATTTATGGCGAGGTGCGGCAGCGCATTGCAGCCGGGGAACGAAGCCTGATACTCACCTTAACCAAACGAATGTCCGAAGACCTTACCGACTACCTCAGCGGCCTTGGTTTGCGTGTTCGCTATATCCACAGCGAAGTAGAAACAATCGAAAGGGTCGAAATCCTTACCTCCTTGCGTGCAGGCGACTTCGATGTGCTGGTAGGTATTAACCTCCTACGCGAAGGCATTGACCTGCCGGAAGTATCGTTTATTGCCATTCTTGATGCCGATAAAATCGGCTTTTTACGCAGCCGGACTTCCCTGGTGCAAATCATAGGGCGTGCAGCCCGTAATGCAGCAGGCAAGGTTATCATGTATGCCGACAGAATGAGTGATGCAATGGACGAGGCCATCAAAGAAACCAATCGCCGCCGCTCAATACAGTTAAGCTACAACGAAGAACATGGCATTACCCCGGAAACAGTGCATAAGGCAATAGGGGCAATCCTTGAACGCCGTGCCGAAGACGCCATAGACAATGCCGCCACCGAAATCGAAGTTATCAAAAAGTCCTACAATATAACTCAAGCCGGCGAACGCAAAAAACTAATCCGCGCCCTCGAAAACGAAATGCTCGAACACGCAAAGAAACTGGAATTTGAAGAAGCAGCGGCTATCAGAGATGAGATTGCGAAGATAAAGGATATAGGATGAACCGCGAACCACGCAAACCACGCGAACATTTTTAATTTATATTGATTTAACAATATGATATTGGTAACAACAAGTTCGCGTGGTTCGCGTGGTTCGCGGTTAATATACTACAACCTAAAACACAAGCCGACATCTATCATAGGCACGGAGAATTCGCCGGGGTAGCTGCCCATTTCTTTTGTGTATGCGGCAAGGTCAATGGTAAAGCCTTTTACTGCAAGGCCAAGGCCCACAGAAGGCGCCCAATCGTAAACACCGGTACGCACAGAAACCATATCAAATAATTTTGCCTCAAGCCCCATCGAAAGGTTTAAAAGGCCGTCATTCAATAAATAGCGTTTTGCTTTTTCTGTAAACAATTGCAGGGCTGCATCATGATAATCAACATAGGCGCCCAAGCCCAAAAAGCCGAATAGAGTTAAATTATACGAAACACCCACATTGATTTTTGGCACGGCAAGTGTCGCCTTATTGCTATACCCGCTTCCCGAAAGCCCCATGGATTTAGCTAGATCCACAATGTTAGTATTCATACCAATTACATCTTCTGCTACAATAGAAAATGCCAAATCATCATTCAATAGGGGGAGGAATTTAAGGTGTCCGGTAAGGCCTGCATCGGCCCCAATGCTCATCGAAAGCGGCACGGTAGTAACACCCATTTTACCCAGCATATCTTTGGTGTCGCTTATAAGGCCTACCAGTGTGGTCATATTGGTTGTTGCGTTCATGTTAAAGCCAAAGAGGACCTTTGCACCAGCCCCTGCATCAAGGCTGAAAACCGAAGTGTCTACAATGTTCATGCCATAGGCAAAACGGCCCTGGAGGTTTGCCTGTGCGCTAAACTTCACCATGTTGTTTTTAATGCCGATAAAAGTATTTGCATCATCAAAAACGCCCCAGCCAAAACCATTTTTAATCATGCCAAGGGCAAGCGGGCCGGTTAAATTAAATGAATAGTTTTTTGCCCGCTTCGAAGACAGCAATGAAAAAAGCATCTTTGTCGGGTCTTTCAATGAAAAGTTTTTTATAGCGTCCTGAAAGGTCAGCACATTTCCTACGCTGAAACCTACTGTTGCAATGTCAAATTGTTCAAGGCCGGTAATGTTTGCAGGGTTTGTCATCAGTGTCCAAATGCCGTCTTGTCCGCTTACATGAAAGCCCCCCATTCCCATTGCACGGGTGGAAGGAATAATATTATCGGCAAAAAGAGCGCCTGAAAGGCTGGCGGCCAGGAGCAGTGTTACTGTTATCGTAAAAAATTTCTTCATCATTCTTATTCCTCAGGTATTTCTTCCGGAATCTCATCCTCCGGAATCTCTCCTTCCGGTGGTGGCGGTGGTGGATTAAATATAGCATCAAAGTCGGTGACCATTTCGCTAATGTCCATACCTGCTACTGTTAGTGGCTCTGTTAATGTCTTGTCTTTCATATCTGATACTGCTTTTTTTGCAAACTGGTAGCCGGTGCTCTCTGGGTTAAGAGCATCATTGCTCAGGTCTTTCATTTCACTTATCGTTTCCGGCGGTTTATCCCCTGCGGCGCCGATAATGCCGCCCATGCTGAGCAATAAAACAGAGAGCACGCCGTCGTCGCTCTCCAGGGTGGTGGAAAGGTCAAGATTATCGTAGTTTTCATTACTTCCTTTTAATGAAGTAAGCGCTTCGCTTATATCGCTTGTCGATTGCAAAAGAGGGCTTAACAGGCCGTTAAAAGCGCTGCCTGTATCGCCTGAAGTTGCACCCTCAATCATACTTTGAATGCCGCTAGAAATTGAATCCATAATACCACTTGAATTTACCGCAGCGGTCACGGCAGCCTTGCTGTAGGCCTGTCTTTCTTCGAGAGGAATATCGAGGTCGGCAAGCTTTTCTGCAAGAATTTTGACAAGTTGCTTCGATTGCTTTTTACTCCCTGCCGCCTGGTTCACCAGGCTGTCAATATTATCAGCATTAACACCGGAAGCGCTTATCCCAAGATCCGGTTCCTCAGTCGAAAAAGGTTTAAAAAAAGTATCACAGGCCGAAATGAGGACCATTAAAGTGATTAAAAAAACCACCATTCCTATCTTTTGGGCAAAATACCCGAATCTATTATTCATACTCATAATATAACACTATTTTCGGTAATAGTCAAGGCCCTTATTAATTTTTATGCTTCATTAATTAATTTTTATCTCTGCCTTGCTTTTTTTCTATTTTTGTATATACTTAATAGGGAAATTAATTTTTGAGGAGATAGCGTATGACTAAAGTAAAACAAGTCTACAAGTGCCCGCATTGCGGGAATGTAATCGAAATCCTGAATGCAGGAAGCTGTGTTCCGGTGTGCTGCGGCCAGGAAATGAGCCTTATGGCAGAAAACACCACCGATGCCGCCAAGGAAAAGCATGTTCCGGTAATTGAAAAAATCGATGGCGGTTACAAGGTTAAGGTAGGGGAAGTAGCACACCCCATGGAAGACAAACACTATATTCAGTGGATTGAACTGGTGGCCGATGGTTTTTCCTGCAGAAAATTCCTGAAACCCGGTGACACACCGGAAGCAACATTCTGCTGCTGCGATGCCAAAGAGGTGTCGGCACGGGAATACTGCAACCTCCACGGTTTGTGGAAGGCATAGGCCCTAAAATAAATTAGGGTGGGTGTGTCGGAATAGGGGGGTACCCGCGCGCGGGTGGGTCCCCTATGCAGACACAGGCCCCGCCCTAATTTATTTTATGGCCTATACATTAATTTAAAAATCGTATAAAATGCCTTTATGGCACAGACAAAAATCTTTTCTAAATCACACAAACTGGATAATGTATTGTATGATATTCGCGGGCCGGTTCTTGAAGAGGCAAAACGTCTTGAAAGCGAAGGCTTTAATATCATCAAATTGAATACCGGTAACCCGGCCGCTTTTGGTTTTACTACACCGGAAGAAATTGTTCACGATATTGTTATCAATAGCCATGAAGCAATGGGCTATGGCGATTCTCAGGGGATATTTGCCGCACGAAAAGCCGTTATGCACGACTTTCAATCCCATGGCATCATGGATGTAACTACAGAAGATGTGTTCATTGGTAATGGTGTTTCCGAACTAATTACCATGTCCATGCAGGCCCTGTTAAACGACGGCGACGAGGTGCTTATTCCCAGTCCCGATTACCCCTTGTGGACAGCCTCTGTGACTCTTGCAGGCGGCAAAGCGGTGCACTATCTCTGCGATGAAAGTGCCGACTGGAATCCCTGTATTGAAGATATGGCGGCAAAGGTCAGTGCTAAAACAAAGGCAATTGTCATTATTAACCCGAATAATCCCACCGGAGCGGTGTATTCAAAAGATGTGCTGGAACAAATTGCAAAGATTGCGGCAGAACATAACCTGATTGTCTTTGCAGACGAAATTTACGATAGAATTCTCTACGATGATGCAGTGCATATACCATTTGCAAGTGTTAATCCCGATGTGCTTACCGTTTGTTTCAACGGGCTTTCCAAATCCTGGCGTGCGGCAGGTTTCCGTGCAGGCTGGATGGTATTTTCGGGGAATAAATCAATTGCAAAGGACTATAAAGAAGGGGTAAATATGCTTGCCAACATGCGGCTCTGTGCAAACATGCTTGCCCAGCTTGGTATACAGACGGCGCTTGGCGGTTATCAGAGTATAAGAGATTTAATTCTGCCCGGCGGAAGGCTGCGTGAGCAGCGTGATACGGTAGTTGGCCTTGTAAACAGTATTCCGGGGCTTTCGACAACTGTTCCCAAGGGCGCTCTGTATTGTTTTCCCAAAATCGACACAAAAAAATTCAATATAAAAGATGATGAAAAATTTATAATGGATTTATTACAGGAAGAACATCTTCTTTTGGTGCACGGGCGGGGCTTTAATTGGAATGGGGTAGACCATTTCCGCATTATCTTTTTGCCGGACAAAGAACTTTTGGGTAATGCAATGCATAAAATTGCTCATTTTCTTCAGCATTATAAACAAACATAGTTGATTACTTTTTTAAAAGGCCGATAATAAGATATGTCAAGATTATGTTTGTCATTAATGGAAAACACCCTCGAAAAAGACCTTGCTGTGTTGAATCAGTATCGTCAGTATATCAATCTTGCTGAGCTCCGGGTTGATTGTCTTGATGCAAATGAAAGATTATTGTTGCGGCGTTTTCCCGAAATGGCAGGCGTGCCGGTTATTTTAACTGTTCGCCGTGAATGCGACGGCGGTAAATATATAGGCGGCGAAGGCCATCGCATTACCTTTTTGGCCCGCGGCCTTGCTTTTGCCGAGCTTGATCCCCGCAAAAACTTTGCTTACATCGATATTGAAGAAGATGTGTCGGTTCCCGGCCTGGAAGAAGCAGCCCGTTCTTTTGGCACAAGAATAATTCGCTCTATACACTGTTTGGATACAGACTGCCTGCAAGGCGATGCGGAAAGTATAGCGCTTGCTTTCGAAAAAAGAATGCGTGCCTTGCTCCGTCAGGGCGATGAAATTCCGCACCTCTTAATGCGGCCGCAGAATATGAACGATTGCCTGGTGGTCTACAAAGTAGCAGAAAAAATAAAGGATTTTGATAAAATAATCGATTGTTCAGGCTTCTTTGGCATGAACACCAGAGTTTTATCCGATAAACTGGTATCTTTTGTTACCTATAGTTCTACACATAACGCAGAAGAATTAAGCCCGAAACAATTGGTAGAAGATTACCGTTTTGGAAACCTCAATAAAAATACCGATATCTATGCACTTATTGGTTATCCTTTAAGGCAAAGCTTAACGCCGGCTGTTATAAACAAGGGCTTTAGTGAACTGGGTATAAATGCGGTATATCTGCCTTTTCCTGTTGTTTCTCTGGACAATTTCTTTGAGCTTTCCAATGAACTGAAGATAAAAGCTGTGTCGGTAACGGCGCCTTACAAAGAAAAGATACTGCCTTATTTATCCGAAAAATCCGATGCGGTGCAAAAAGTAGGGGCCTGCAACACCATGCTGAAAACAGAAGAAGGCTGGGTAGGCTACAATACCGATACTATGGGTTTTATGGACAGTATTAGTGCATTTACCGGCAGAAAAAACCTGAAAGGCATGAAGGTAACAGTGCTTGGTGCAGGCGGCATTGCAAGGTCTGTTGCCTCCTGCCTCTATGACATGCGGGCAAGGGTATTAATTTTAAACCGTTCGGACATTCGTGCGCATAAAATAAGCAGGCCCTATGGTTTTGCCTCTGCAGGCCTCGATTCCCAGGGCATGGAATTAATGGAAAGGCATAGAGACCTCATTATTCAGTGCACATCACTTGGCATGAACAATGAAGCGGAAGATGCTTTACCGGATTACAATTTTACCGGTAAAGAATTGGTTATGGATTTAATCTATACGCCAAAAAAGACAAATTTCTTAAAAAGAGCGGAGGAAGCAGGCTGTAAAGTAAGCAATGGTTTGTCAGTATTGTATGCCCAGGCGGCACATCAATTCAACATCTTCACCCAAGCCGATTTACCCACACACATAAAAAATGATTTTTTCGAAAAATAATTTTTTTTACCAAATAAACAAAAACTATATTGACAAAAAAACAAAAATAATGTATAATATGAGGGAGTTTGGAGTTTTACGCAGTAAAACTCCGTAAGATAATTTGCGAAGCGAAGCGTAGCAAATTATCGTTAGGGCCTGTAGCTCAGTTGGTTAGAGCGCCACGTTTACACCGTGGATGTCCGCAGTTCGAATCTGTGCATGCCCATACATATGATAGTTTATCATATTAAAAAAAATCTTCTAAAGGAGTTAACTATGGCAAAACAGTTAAAAACCCCTGGTGAGATTCTTCGAAAGGATTATATCGAATCCATGGGAATCTCCATTTCGCAGTTCGCCAAAGACATTGGTTTAAGTCTTTCCGGCGCAAGGAACATGATTACCGATAAGCAGCGGATTACCCCTGAATCGGCATTGAAGCTTGCCAAGTATTTTGGCAAGGACGCAAAGTTCTGGTTGGATCTTGACAGCAACTACCAACTTTCAAAGGCCAAAGAGGACAAGAAAGTAATGGGAAAGGTTGCCGAAGTCAAGAAGGCAAAGAAGGTTGAAAAACCTGCAAAGCCTGCCAAGGCAGCAAAAGCGCCAAAAGGCAAAGCAAAAGCGGCAAAGGATGCAAAAAAAGCCCCTGCAAAGAAAGCCGGCAGAAAGGCAGCTCCGAAAGCGGCTAAAGCAGCAAAAGCGCCGAAGGCAGCCAAAGCGCCCAAGGCAGCTAAAGCAAAGGCCCCCGGCAAAAAACCCGGCCGCAAACCCAAGGCAGCAGTAGCAGCACCTGTTACAATGTAATGCATAAAACAACGAATAACATCAATCATTTTTGGTGTTATTCGTTGTTGCAATTTTTTTTTCATGCAAAAATCCTCTGAATTTCTTGTTGTTTCTAAATCGTCTTATCTTCTTGCCAGTTTTGGCCGTGTTGCCTGTCATACATCACTAATTGCCGGCGCCTTTGTGGTAATAGCTGCTGCATTAAAAAACTTCTTCGGCCTGCAATACAAGGTTGCTTTTCAGCGGCGTTTTTTTAAAGCTACAAACAAGGTGCCGGTAAGCGCTGTAGATACATCCCTTGATGAGGTAATACCTTTCAGGCCGGCCTATGTGCAAACCTACATGGACTTTACTACATTCTGGATACGGATTGTAGGTTTTCTCATTAAAACCGCCTCGGATAAGAGGCTGGGTTCTGCGGCAATCAAAGATATAAGGGGATTCCTGAATACGATTGCAGCAATTTACTTGCATGCAGCAGAAGTGTATAGAGTGAATATGTCTACCACAAAAAGGCCTGCCTACTATGGCAATTTTCAGTTTGTGGTGATACATCTGGTTGACCCCCACCTTATGTGTATACCATCTTTGCATGTTATGCTTGCCATTGCAAGTTACACCATGTTCGCCGACATTATGGGCAAGTGGCGCCAGGACGAGGCCTTGCATGCCCTGTCCGGTCCGGTTCGGGGGCATGCTCTGGCTATTTCATCCTCAATCCTTTTTGTAAAGCAACATAGCGTCAATTGTATATCGGCGGCGATGTATGCCATGTATAAATTCAATGCCCGATTGTTTCCCCTAAACGAAGCATATCAATTTGTAAAAGACCTGCCTTTAGGAGAAATACCAGGCGAAATACAGACCAAAATTATTGAGTATATCAGAAAAAAATTTGATTTGTTTTTAAAGCAAGGGGAAAATTCCGGCGATTGGAAGGCTCCGCTCCTCGATTTTCTGAGTCAAAATGACCCATCTTTTTGATGTTTTTTTTGATTAGTGTCAAAACGACCCTGTTTGACTAATAATTCTGAAAAAAATAAGCGATAATTATATATAATACAAGGAATTATAACTGTGGCACGAATCTTGCTAATATATTAATGTAGACGGAGGTTCGAAGACCATGAAAAACGAGAATTTATTACAGATTTACATGAAGGAGATTGGTAAAACACCCATCATGTCAAAAGAAGACGAAGCGGAATGTGTCAGGAAAGCGAAGAAAGGTGATAAGTTGTGCAGAGATAAATTGATTCGTTCAAATCTTCGTTTTGTCGTCAATATTGCAAAGCGGTATCAGGGCGCAGGGCTGCCTTTTCCTGATCTGATAAGCGAAGGCAATATTGGTTTAATCAATGCGCTTGACCATTATGACCCCGATAAGGGTGTTCGTTTTATTACCTATGCGGTTTGGTGGATACGGCAGTCCATTCATAAAGGGCTCAGCGAAAAGGCCAGGATGATTCGTATACCGCAGAATAGGGTAGGGGAAATTCATCGTATCGAAAAGACCCTTCGTGTTTTGCAGAACGAAAAAGATACGGAAAAATACCTGAAAGAAGCAGCGGCAAGGCTTCACATGGATATCAGGGGCATTCGCGAACTGCTTGAAATAAGCCACGAATTGGTGTCGCTTGATACCAGCATTGCCGGTGCACCAAGCAATAGCACTATTGCCGATGTTATAGCAGATACTGATTCTACAGCACCTGAAGATGATGCAATCGTAAGCTCAATGCACAGCGATATTGAAAAAGCCTTAAATAAACTGAGCGATAAAGAAGCAGAAGTTCTTCGCTGCCGTTTCGGCCTTGAAGAACGCGACCCCATGTCGCTCGACGAAATAGGCAACAGAATGCATGTAACCAAAGAACGCGTTCGCCAGGTAGAAACCAGAGCCCTCCAAAAGCTCCGCCACCACCCCGGCACCAGCCGCCTACTGGAAGCCTATGTTGCATAATGGTTGAACAACATTTGTTGCTTACGCAAATTAATCGTAGCGGTAACTTGACTTTTTCAGGGGATTCCGCTACGATTAATCTATGAAACAGATGCAGATAATCGGCCGGAAAGAAGAACAGAAAGAGCTCTCGCTATATATGCAGTCGGAGTATCCTGAATTTCTGGCGGTCTAGGGTAGACGGCGTGTTGGAAAAACCTTTCTTATTCGTGAGTTTTTCAAGAATGATTTTTCTTTTTATACCACCGGCCTTGCAAGGGCAAATATCGGCACTCAATTAAAGTCATTTGGTCAGAGTCTTGTGCAATATGGCGATAAGGAGCTGCTTGAGCCCAAAAATTGGTTCGAAGCATTTGCCCGTTTAAGCTCATTACTGGAAAATAAAAGAGAAAAGCAAAAAAAAGTTATCTTTCTTGATGAACTTCCCTGGATGAATACTCATAGAAGTGGGTTTATTACCGCATTAGAGCATTTCTGGAATTCCTGGGCTGCCGCTCGTCCTGATATTTTACTCATCGTATGTGGTTCTGCAGCATCCTGGATGATGGATAAACTGATTAATAACCATGGCGGTCTTCACAACCGGATAACAAGGCGCATGCATCTAAAACCATTTACTCTGGCCGAGACCGAGAAATACCTAAAATCGCGTGGTATACTTTTTTCGCAGCATCAAATTGTTGAAACTTATATGATATTGGGTGGCATTCCTTACTATCTTTCTCTACTGGAAAAAGGCATGAGCCTTCCTCAAAATATTGACAAACTCTGTTTTGCAGAAGATGGCGCTTTGTGCACTGAATATCAGAGTTTGTATGCATCACTTTTTAGCAAGGCGGAAAACCATATCAGAATAATTAATGCCCTTGGAAATAAAAGAAGTGGTATGACTCGTGAAGAACTGCTTGCTGCTTCAAAGTTTACAGACGGTGGTGAATTTTCGAAGGTGCTCTACGAACTGGAAATATCCGGTTTTATCCGTTCATATTATGCCTTTGGGAAAAAATCCAGGGGAACTGTGTATCAATTAATTGATTTTTTCAGTTTGTTTTATCTACAATTTATGCACAAAAAGAACAGAGACGAACATTTCTGGTTGAATCATATTGATAGCAGCATACATCGTGCCTGGACCGGTTACACTTTTGAACTTCTCGCTCTTGTTCACATTGATGCTATTAAGGCAGCGCTCGGTATCAGCGGTGTTTCAACCTCAGTATGTTCCTGGAGGAGTAGTAA
>JAISIL010000185.1 GCA_031262035.1 Spirochaetaceae bacterium
ATTTTTTATTTTTAAGCTGCATCCGCTTCGGGGGGGGGGTGCGCGCGTAAATACCTATTCATAAGAAGGAATGGAAGGCGTTTATGATTAATGATATATTTACAATACTATCCGGTAAAAGACTCACAAAAGCAGATATGAAAAACGGAAAAATGCCATTTATAGGCGCAACAGAGGCTGATAATGGTATTACCCATTTTGTATCAAATATAAATGTATCAGCCGATGATAATGTATTTGGGGTAAACTATAATGGCAGTGTTGTAGAAACCTTTTATCATCCATATCAGTGTATATTTTCGGATGATGTGAAACGTTTCAAATTGAAAGAACCGCGTTACAGAAATGCTTATACCTATCTGTTTCTAAAAACAACAATTCTACAACAAAAGACAAAGTATGCTTATGGTTATAAATTCAATGAGGAACGAATGAACAAACAATATATAATGCTTCCCACAATAAAAACGGGCCAAGCGGATTGGGATTACATGGAGCAATACGGAAGGGCAATGGTTGTTCGTTTACTCGGTGAATATTTTGAATACATTATGGAGGAAAGATAAATACTGCAAACAGCATGAATGACCATAGGAGAATTGTGCTGCAGAGAAGGCAAGAAGATAATGAGAAATTAATATGGGGAAGATTATGTTGAATAATTATAGTAGCACCGAGCACCATTTTAAGGGTGCTTTTTTGGTAAAACACTACGGGTTTAGCAAGGAAGATCTGAACTTTATTGTGAATTACGACATCAAGCACCGCATGGCTTTGGAGATTTGGGTGAGGGAGAGGTAAGACCCAATCCCCATTCAAGAAAACCGCATAAACGGCCGATAATATAGATACTATGAAGAGGTTTCTTTCTATCATCTTTATCACGGGCTTTTTGGGTCTGGCGCTGGGGGCTTCGGAATATACGGTGCAAAGGGGGGATACGGTTTACTCTATTTGCAGAACCTATGGGATTAGCCAGATGGAATTACTCAGTATGAATAAGATGTCTGACCCGGCAAAGCTCTATGCAGGGCAGGTTCTGCAAATTCCTGAATTGGGCGCTGCAATTCCCTTGAATCAGCTGGAAGATACCATGCAATCAGCAGGCGCCTCGCCTGTATACACGGAATATAGGGCGGAACGGGGCGATTCTTTGTATGGCATAGCACGCAAAGCAGACATCTCCATAGAGGAATTAAGGCGAATCAATGGCCTCTCGGCAGACTACCTGCTCAAAGTAGGTGATAAAATAAAGGTGCCAGGCACCATCCGGGGCACCATCCGGACAGTGCCAAACACCTCTTCTTCGGGCACATCACCGCAAGTGGTGCCAGGCACCATTCAGCAGGTACCAAACATCCGGCAGGCGCCGGCCGCCATTCCTACCAGTTCATCCAGCCCGGTGCCCAAGACGGCCTCGACGGCTCTTTTGTGGCCGGTAAAGGCCAAGAGGGTGGAATATATGACGGGGAAGCTCTATGGCGTGGTTGTGCACTCATCGCCTGATGAAAGGGTGAAAAACCTCAATGCCGGGACGGTACTTTCTGCAGGCCCCTATCGGGGTTTTGGAAAAATTGCTATAATTAAGACAGATGACGATTATCTGTATATCTATGGAGGTTTAAAAAATCTTTCGGTTAAAATGGGCGACCGCCTTTTGCCCGGGGCCGAGATTGGCGAGCTAGCCCTTGATACCGAGACACTTGACACAATGCTCTATTTTATGGTATACAAGAATAACAGTCCGATTGACCCTGCGAAGGCCCCACGCGCTTAAGCAATAAACGGTGCTAGGAAGTGGATGAGTAAAAAACTAAAAAGTTCTAGAAAAAAACAAAGGGAACTGAAAGACCAGGACCAACTTTCTCTTTATTTTAAGCAGATTTCTCACTACCCACTCCTAAACGCCGACCAGGAAAAGGCAATTTGCCAAAAAGTTACCGCCATTAAGGACAAACTCAAGGATTTACAGCCCGATGATTCAGGCGACCTCATCAAAAAGCAGCAACTTGAACGGGAAATGGCCGCTTTAAAGAACAGAATGGTCACTTCAAACTTGCGCCTTGTTGTTTCTATCGCCAAAGCCTACCAGTACCGCGGCTTAAGCTTTCTCGATTTGATAGATGAGGGGAATATCGGCCTTATGGAGGCAATTGAGCGCTTCGATTACGCCCGCGGGCTGCGTTTTTCGACCTATGGCACCTGGTGGATAAGGCAGGCTATCATCAAGAGCATCGCCGATAAGGGGCGGACAATCCGTGTGCCGATTCACATGCTGAACACCATCCGAAAATGGTTTTTGGTTGCAAAAGACCTTACCCAAAGCCTTGGCCATGACCCAAGCGATGAAGAAATTGCAGAATACATGGGAATGTCGCTGAAACGGGTCAAGGAAATCCGCAAGCTTACCCTGGAAACAGCAAGCCTCGATACCATCGTCGACGAAGATAACCTGACCCACCTTTCCGATTTAATAAAAGATGATCATAACGAAACACCCTTCGAAGCAGCCTTTTCCTTTACCCTGCAGGACAGCATCATGAACACACTGAACGGCCTTTCCGAAAAGGAATCGCAGGTAATCCAACTCCGCTATGGCCTCGGCGGCGAAGGCCCCCTCACCCTGGAAGAAACCGGCAACTACCTCGGCATCACCCGCGAACGCGTCCGCCAAATCCAAACAAGAGCAATCGATAAACTGAAAGAAAGTGATGTCCTGAAACAATTCAAAAATAGCGATGCCAACTAAATCTGAGTCCGAAAACCTATATTTCATAAATGTTAACCGCGAACCACGCCAACCACGCGAACTTGTTGTTAGGAATATCATATCTAACAACAAGTTCGCGTGGTCAACGCATACATGCGTCAGTGGTTCGCGGTTAAAATATAAGAGCAAATCTTGATTTTTCTGCAAATTTGTAGTATATTATAGATAGAGGAAAATTATGGACAGTGAAAAGTTGACTATAAAGGCGCAGGAAGCCTTGCAAGCGGCGGCTTCTATTGCGCAGAAGAAGGACCAATCACAGATTGAATGTGAACATATATTGAAGGCCCTGCTGGAGCAGGAAGAGGGCATCTGTGCGCCGATTATCGAGAAAATCGGGGTCAATCTGGCCGATTTAAAGCGAAAGCTTGATAGTTTGATTGAGCAGGCGCCGAAGGTTTATGGCGAGGCGGCGCAGATTTATTACAGTGCTCCGGCTTCAAAGGTGATAGCCAAGGCGGAAGATGAAGCGGCGGCCCTGAAAGATGATTATGTTTCGACAGAACATATATTGCTGGCCATTGCGGCAAGCGGCACAAAGGCTGGAGATTTGCTTAGTCACGCCGGCGTGACTAAGGCTGATATTCTCAAAGCCCTGAAAGAAGTGCGTGGCAACACCCGGGTGACCGACCAGAACCCCGAACAGAAGTATCAGGTGCTGGAAAAATATTGCCGCGACCTTACCGCCCTTGCCCGGCAGGAGAAGCTCGACCCGGTTATCGGCCGTGACGAAGAGATCAGGCGGACGATGCAGGTCCTAAGCCGCAGAACGAAGAACAACCCGGTGCTTATTGGCGAGCCGGGAGTCGGTAAAACGGCAATCGTAGAGGGCCTTGCAAGGCGCATTGTCGCAGGGGACGTTCCCGAAGGCCTTAAGGGAAAGAAGCTCCTTGCTCTGGATATTGGTGCACTGGTTGCCGGTGCTAAATTCCGTGGCGAATTCGAGGAGCGGCTAAAGGCGGTCATCCACGAGGTGCAGGCAGCCGAAGGGGACATAATCCTCTTTATTGACGAACTGCATACCCTGGTGGGTGCAGGCGCTGCCGAAGGGGGCACCGATGCGGCAAACCTCATTAAACCGGCCCTTGCCCGTGGCGAACTTCGCTGTATTGGGGCGACTACCCTTGATGAATACCGTAAATATATCGAAAAAGATGCTGCATTGGAACGCCGTTTTCAGCAGGTCTACTGTGCAGAGCCCTCGGTCGAGGACACTATCGCCATTTTACGAGGCTTGCAGGAACGTTACGAGGTGCACCACGGTGTGCGTATAAAAGATGAGGCCCTTGTCGCCGCAGCGCAATTGAGCAATCGTTACATCACCAGCCGTTTTCTGCCGGACAAGGCTATCGACCTTGTTGATGAGGCGGCAAGCCGCCTTAAGATGGAATTGGACTCGAGACCAACCGAATTGGACAAACTTGAACGGAAGTTTACCCAGATGCAAATGGAAAAACAGGCCCTTTCAAAAGAAGAAGATGCGGCCAGCAGGGAGCGGCTTGGGAAGCTGGAAAAAGAAATAGCCGAAACCGGCGCCGAAAGGGATGCAATGAAGGCCCGCTGGGAAGCGGAAAAGGCCGATGTCGATAAAATCCGCAAAGTCAAACAGCAGATTGAAGAATTGAAAAACGAACAGATTCGCCTGGAACGGGAAGGTAACCTGACAAAAGCCGCCGAACTAAAATACGGCCAAATCCCCCAGGCCGAGCAAGAATTGAAGACGATAACCGATACAGTCGAACAAAAACGAATCCCCGATGGGGTCAATGGCACCGGTGGCGCCGTGGCGGCAGGCGCCGTAGGGGCACGGCTTGCCGTGCCCGATGCAAGGAATACCACCCCATTGTTGCGCGAAGAGGTCACCGAAGAAGACATCGCCGCCGTCGTTTCCGCCTGGACGGGAATTCCTGTTTCCAAAATGCTCTCGGGCGAGCTGCAAAAGTATCTCGACCTGGAAAAGGTGCTGGAACAGCGTGTTGTCGGCCAGGACGAGGCGGTAGAGGCTGTTGCCGATGCAATCAGGCGGAACAAGGCCGGCCTTAACGATGCTGCACGCCCCTTAGGCTCGTTTTTGTTCCTTGGCCCTACCGGCGTAGGCAAGACCGAATTGGCAAAGACCCTTGCCGACTTCCTTTTTAACGACGAAAAAGCCCTTACCCGCATCGACATGTCTGAATACGGGGAAAAGTTTAGTGTAAGCAGGCTTATCGGTGCGCCTCCCGGCTATGTAGGCTATGAACAGGGCGGCCAACTCACCGAGGCAGTACGAAGGCGGCCTTACAGCGTCCTTTTGTTTGACGAAATTGAAAAGGCCCACCCTGAAGTCTTCAATGTCTTTCTGCAAATCCTCGACGACGGCCGCTTAACCGACGGACAGGGCAGGGTAGTGGATTTTAAAAATGTCATCATCATTATGACAAGCAACCTGGGGTCGGATTTAATTTTGGCAGAAGGAGAGATAGAAAAAAGCCGCGAAGCTCACGGACAACATGAACAGGCCAGAGAGCAACTTAAAAAGGCACTTGATGAACTGCTGAAAAAGTCTTTCAAGCCCGAGTTTTTAAACCGAATTGATGAAACCGTCATCTTCAACCGCCTTGGCCGGAACGAAATTGGCAAAATCGTAGACATTCAACTAAAACGCCTGCAAACACGCCTTGCCGAAAGGAAAATCACCCTTGAACTCAGCGATGCGGCAAAACAGCAATTGGCAGACCGTGGCTTTGACCCGCAGTTTGGAGCCCGGCCCTTAAAGCGAACCATCCAAAACGACCTCGAAAACCCCCTGGCAAAAGCCATCATCGCAGGCACCGTCCATGAAGGCAGCACCATTAAGGCCAACAAAGGAGCAAACGGCGAAATAATTTTTGAGACTGAAAGCAAAACCCCTTGACACTTTTTACAAATTCTGCTATCATAAACAGTAATTCAATTGAGGAGTTTTGCAAAGCAAGCCATAGAGGCTTGTACAGCAGGCTTTTAATGCATACACAGTTTGCGAAGCAAACTGTGTAAGTTCGCCTTCGGCGAACTTTGGAGAGTTTTGCGTAGCAAAACTCCGTAAGCAAATTTGCGCAGCAAATTTGCGTTGGAGAGGTGGCCGAGAGGCCGAAGGCAACGGTTTGCTAAACCGTCGTACCTATCCGGGTACCGGGGGTTCGAATCCCCCCTTCTCCGTGAATATTAGGGTTGTGGAAGTTTTGCTTCTAGTGAACTTTGTGGAGTTTTGTGTAGCAAGCCTGTGATGTGTGCGCAGTTTGCGAAGCAAACTGTGTAAGTTCGCCTCCGGCGAACTTTGGAGAGGTGGCCGAGAGGCTGAAGGCGACGGTTTCGAAAACCGTTTAGCGGGCGACTGCTACGGGGGTTCGAATCCCCCCTTCTCCGTGTAAAATTAGGTTTGGATGTATGCGCAGTTTGCGAAGCAAACTGTGTAAGTTCGCCTAAGGCGAACTTTTAGGAGTTTGCGAAGCAAACTCCAGACGCAAATTGCCTACGGCAATTTGCGTTGAGGTTGTAGCTCAGTGGATTAGAGCATCACCCTGCGGAGGTGAGGGTCGCACGTTCGAGTCGTGTCAGCCTCAAATAAAAAAAGAGCGGCCTTTGGCCGCTCTTTTTTTATTCGGAGTTTTGCTTCGCAAAACTCCATAACCATTATTACGCTACACCTGCATGCGCGCTCCTTATTACGCTAACCTGCATCTGCAATCCTTAATACGCTATGCCTGCATTACACAATCTTGCATCCCCAATCATTTTGGTAAAGCCACTATCTCTTTCAGTTTGGGTTCTTTTTCTATGTCTTTTTTTAGGCCTTCTGCACGGGCTTTGTTGATATAGGTTTTTTCCTGGAAGCTGTAGTGGAACTTGGTGTGGATGTCGTAGGTGCCGGCCATGAGGGCGTAGGCGTCTTCGGTCATTACAAGCTCTTCATCGGTGGGGATTATGTAAACGGGAATCTTTGATTCGGGCTTGGAAATAAGGAATTCGCCATTACGGCTGTGGGCCATTTTATTTTTTTCGGGGTCAAAGACAATGCCCACACCTTCAAGGCCTTGCAGTATCTTTTCGCGCATAAACCAGGCAAATTCGCCAACACCGGCTGTCATTACCAGGGCATCTGTGCGTCCCAGGCTGGCCAGATAGCCGCCTATGTAAAGCTGCACACGGTGTGCCTCAATGTCCTGTGCCAACTCGGCCTGTTTATCGCCTGCAAGTTTTGCCTCCTGCACATCACGGCGGTCGGTGTATTTGGCGGTAAGGCCTAAAAGCCCGGACTTTTTGTTCAGTGCATTTTCCATTTCCTCTGCGCTCATGCCGGTTTTGCGCATCACATAAAAGGGCATGGCCGGGTCGACATCGCCGCTTCGGGTGCCCATCACCAGGCCGGGGAGGGGGGTTAAACCCATGCTGGTATCGTAGGAGCAGCCATCGCGAACGGCATCTACAGAGGCGCCGTTTCCTATGTGGCAGATGATAAGGTTTGTTTTTAAGGGGTCTTTTCCCAGCAGCACCGCAGCCCGTTTTGTCGTATACAAAAAGGAAGTGCCGTGGAAGCCGTATTTCCGCACCGAATACTTTTGGTACCATTCATAGGGCACGGCATAAAGGTAAGAAGATGGGGGCATGGTTTGATGCCAGGCGGTGTCCATAATAGCGCAATGGGGCACATCGGGCAGAACCTTTTTCGCCGCCTCTATTCCCATAATGTTTGCCGGGTTATGGAGGGGGCCTAGGGCCTTTACCTCATCAAGCGCCTTCATCACATCATCATCAATTATCACACTTTTGGTGAACTTGTCGCCGCCGTGGACTACCCGGTGGCCTACCGCCTTGATAACATCCATGTGCTCTATCACCTTGGCCTCGCCCTCATGCCCGGGCAGCTTGCCGGTGAGCGCTTTGATTATCAGCTCAACCGCATCAGTGTGGGTAGGGCAGTTCTGGTTTTCCAGAAAAAGCTTCGGCTGGCCCTTTGCCTCGTGGGTAATGAAAGAACCGGGGAAGGTGACCTTCTCGACAACGCCGACAGCCAGGACATCCTTTGCGTCCCAGTCATAAACTTGATATTTTGCGGAACTTGAACCGCAATTCAATGTTAGTATTACCATGATTTTCCTCTTTTAGTATAAGATGTATGTATTATAGCAGAAAAAACAAATTTATACAAGGGCTTGCATTTTTTCGAATTTTGTTGTATAATGGTGGAATGAATATTAAAAGGCAGGGTCCGCGGTATCAGACTGATGCCGGGGCAAAGATTATCGGGGTTATGGAGAACTACGGCAGTCTTCGTGACATCGATATCCTCGGTTGTAAAGTAGAAAGCACAATGATGCTTGATATCCAGCAGGGAAAAGACTATCAGATTGAAATTCAGCCTGAAACTGCCTCAAAAATTGGAAACTTTGTTATAACAGGCGAGGTTCGCTGGGTGCATACCAACGATTATTCCTTCGAGATAGGCTTTATACTGCTTGCCTCGCCGACGGGCAGGGATTTTAAGCGTTATGTCGATTATCTCAGCTATAAACCGAAAAAAGATGAAGATGTATAAAGTAACGGCCCTCTGTGCACTGGGCGCCGAGAAAGTTTTGTCCAATGAACTCAAGCGGCTTGGCGTCGCCTTAAAGGGCTCTGCCTTCGGGCGCGTTCACTTTGAATGTAATCTGGAACAGATATACGGGGCTCTGATAGGGCTTCGCACGGCAGATCGCATCATGCTCGATGTTGCGGTCTTTCCTGCGGCTAATTTTGATGAGCTTTTTGAAGGCGCCCGTGGCGCCCCCTGGGAAGACTATATCCCCCGCGGAATGGGGCTTATCGTTGATAAGGCTCGTGTGGCCAAAAACAGTGCGATGAAGGGCGTATCGGCTATTCAAGCGCAGGTGAATAAGGCTGTTGCAGAAAGATTGATGTCGAAGTTTCATATAAGGCGGCTGCCCGAGGATGATGTGCCCCAGGCGGTCGTGCGCGTTCATGTTGATGGAACTACGGTGAGGATTTACCTTGATATAACCGGGGAGCCGCTTTTTAAACGAGGTTACCGAAGGGAAGGGGGAATAGCCCCTTTGCGGGAAACAACAGCGGCAAGCCTCCTTTTGCTTGCAGGCTGGAAACGAAAGTTTCCCCTCTATGACCCCTTCTGCGGGTCGGGCACCATTGCCATAGAGGCAGCCCTTTTTGCCTGGGACCAGGCGCCGGGGCTGGGGCGAAAGTTTGCCTTCGGGCAATTTTTGCCTGCAGATAGTAGCCTTGAAAAAAAGGTTCGGCAAGAGGCTCTGAATAAGATAGATTATACAAGACGCATCCGCATAGCAGGCAGCGACGCAGACGCCGGGGCAGTCCGCATTGCAAAGGCAAACTTACAAAGAGCTGTAGCGCTTGCCCGGGGCACGGTGGTTTCGACAGGCTCAACCACCGTGGTGCCCGAAGAAGCGCTTCCGGTGTTTACACAGGTAGAGATGAAATACGCTACCCCCCTCGGGGAACAAATTGCCCCCCCCCTTGGTTTTATCATTACCAATCCGCCATACGGAAGGCGGCTGGGGGATGAGGCTGATGCGCAAAAGAACTATAGCGAAATGCGGCATCTAAAGAAAAACTTCCCCGGCTGGAAGCTCTGCTGCATAACAGAAGATGAGGGTTTTGAAACATACTTTGGCGAAAAGGCTTCATCATGTAAGGAAATTACCAATGGCCCGGAACGGGCTTATTTTTATCAATATGAGAGGGTGCAATAATGCCAAATGTTGTAGCGCATGATAAACGCCGAAAATTAATTCTGCAAAGGGCAGTCGGTGTTTTTATGAGAGAAGGGTATGAAGGAACTACCCTGCAAAAAATTGCCGATAGTTGCGATATTACTCGGACAACTCTCTACCAGTATTTCCGAAACAAAAGGGAGATTTTTATCTTCTCTATCAGGCAACTATTGAGCGATGTGAATGGTGACATACTTACTGTCATGAACACAGAAGGGCTGGGGGCGGCAGAACAAATTAAAAATGTCCTCAACATAGTCCTTGACCGGCTTGAAGAAAATGAAGCCTTACTCTTTGTGCTCATCGATTACCTTCGTTTCATTGGCCGCAATGGTGTTGACCCTGCGGAGCGGGTTCGCAGACGCACCATGAAGATGAGGCACTACCTTGCCGGCCTTGTCATTAAGGGCATGAAAAACGGGGAACTGCGAAAAGGCAGCGTAAAGGAAGCCTGTGCTCTCCTTTATGGTATAATCGAAAACACGGTGTTTCATTTGATTGTCTTACAGGAAAAGGACACAGAAAAAATGCGCTCGCTGATAGACTTTACTGTTGACCATTTACTGGTATATCCAAAACGCTAGGACACTTATGGCATCTTATTATTCGTCTTTTGTTTTAACAAAACCTTTTTCAAAACAGTGCACACATACGGTCATTCTCCATGCAAAACTTGACGGCTACATTGAAACAAAAGACGGGGTAAACTATATTAGCCGGGCTGCATACGATGCTGCAGAAACGGCAAATATAGACCAGGACCTCAAGAATTTGATTGATTCTGTGCTATAGGGCGGTCTATTTTATCAAAACAATCAAAAAGTAATGCTTCTACCTCGCGATACTTATTTTCTTCAAGCCAGGACAGTATTCTCTTGCCTGTTTGGGTATTTGCCATTTGTGACACAGTGGCAATAAAATTATCCAATGTGCTGAATGTCCAGTCTACATCAGTTTTTTCCATTTCGCTCAGTGCAATGGTGCTTATGATTAAAAAGCTAAACAGGTAGTGTTCTGCCGCTTCGCCGTATTTTTGCTCTGCATAATAGAGATCGGCCAGCATACGGTGTGCTTTTAGCATCTGCGGGTTTGCATAACGGTAGACAGTAAGAAAACGGTCGATGCCGTCTTTTTCCAGAACATTCATCATGCCTGTTCGAAGGTAATCATTTTCGCCGGACACAAACAGTGCACCACGAACATTTCCTTCTGCATCTGTGCTGTTAAGGATTGTAAGCAGCGTTTCTTCTTCCTGTGCTCTATCACCGGCGGCATCTGCGGTATCGGCTATCTTATATCGAACTGCAAGGTCAAAGTCGCTTGATTGCACCAGGTCCTTATTGGCCAACGCCTTGTTGTATTGCCGGGTGGCTAAATGTGCCTCGCCTTCTACCCGGTAGACCTCGCCTATCCAGTATTCTGCCTCGGGGTAATTACCCAGATGCTCCAGGGCTTTTAGGATCTCGAGGCTGTTAGTGAATGTATCACGGGGAATACGAAAATAGAGTTGATTCAGCACATCCTGTGCATCCACCAGGTTATTTGCCTTGATATAGCCTTCCAATGCGGGAAGGGAATTGTTTAGCATACGAACGCCATCGGTGCTTAAAAGGCTGTGCATTATTTCCAGATACTGCCTGAACTGACCACGCCTTGCATTTTCCGCCTCTTCAAAAAGGGCCAGCGCATGCCCGTAAGCCCCATTCCGGAAGGCCGACTTCCCCTGCTCAAGCGTCCACCACCAATCGCCCGGCGTAGCGGCAAACCCATGCAGGCAGAGGAAAAAAGCCAGGCTCCAGACAAAAAAAAGTTTTTTCATCATTAATAATATCGGCATTCCCCCCCCAACCCCTTGACACTTTTTCCCAATTCTGCTATTATTTACCCAGTCGCGTGAAAATTGTGGGAGTTTTGCGTAGCGAAACTCCGTAAGCAAATTGCCGCAGGCAATTTGCGTTGGAGAGATGGCCGAGCGGCCGAAGGCGCACGATTGGAAGTCGTGTGAGCCCCTAAAGGGCTCCGTGGGTTCAAATCCCACTCTCTCCGTGGACATTTACGATGCAGTTGCTGGTGAACATGGAGTTGGGGACGGTGATTATGTCGCCGGTTTTTGTTTTCAGGCGGGAACAGCGAAGGCCCATGTCGATTACTTCGCCTTCGAAGCCGTTTATCTTTATATAGTCATGCAGGCCGAAAGGTTTATCCAAAAAGACAACTATAGAGCCGAAGAAATTGGCCAGGGTATTTTGTGAAGCAAGGGCAAGGGCTGCACCACCGATACCCACCCCGGTAAGGATTGCACTTACATTATAGCCCAGGGTATGAATGACCAGGATAATAGGAATTATCCAAATAAGCACACCAAAAAGGTTGTGAAGCAGCTTTTGCAGTTCAATTTGGCCGGATTTTTTGGGCACATAATACAGTATCGAGGCATTCACCACCCGGTATACTGCCCATGCACTACAGATGACACAAAGCGAGGCGCCAATCCGGTCCTTCCATACGCTAAGCGTATCAGGCAGGGAAAAATGCCCCAGAACAAGCATGGTGGCAATAACGACAAATAGAACAATCACCGGCAACGCGGCTTTTTTTATAATCTTCAAAAACATATTTTACTCCGTTTCAAATTTCATTCCGTTTCGTAAGAGATCTCAGGCGTGGTAACTTTGCCGCTTTTCATACGCCAGAGGCAGAAGGCAAGAATGAGGGCAATGGCTATCAGGTTAAGAACTATCAGCCTGAGGGAAGAACGGGCAATCATTACTACACCGGTAAAGACGCCTGCTCCGGCGCTGAGTATTGCGACAATAACAAGCACCGGATAGGAAAGATGAAACTTCGAAGCTGCCCACTCCTTCGGTATCACCTTGGGGAGCCGGATAATCAGAAAGTTTCCGGCAATGCCCAGCACCTGGCTTACCACGAGCACGAGGTTCATCACATCGCTAATATCAAGGCCGGTAAAAATCGGAATCAATCCTATTATATAGAAGATTGAGAGCCAGACTACCGGGGTTTTAAAGCGGGGGCTAATATAGGAAAGCTTTTTGGGAAACCAGCCGTCAATACTTCCCTGCAGGGCCGATACCGGCGCTGTCGCAAAGAGTGAATTGAGGTTTGCAGCCAAAGCAAAGAGGGCGCCGCCTACCATAAAGAAAAGAAAAATTGGAGTAGGCAGCACGGCTTCGGCCACCGCGGTAAGGGGCTTTCCCGCAACTTCATCCAGGGGCAGCACCCCGGAAGCAACTACCGACATGAGGGCATAGAGAAGGGCAACAAAGAGGGTAACTACAATGCACACAAGAGGTATATCACGGGTAGGGTTTTTAGCCTGTGCAGAAAGATTGATGATATTCCCTGCCCCATAGACGGCATAGAGCATCAGGGCTCCTGCCCGGAGCATACCCAAAAAGCCATCGGTATAGAAACCGGGTTCCTTGAAATAACCGGGCCGCACCTTGGGAAGGCCAAAAACAGCGAAGAGGATAAGAGAAGCAATAATGACCACAACAATAAGGCGCTGCACCCTTGCCATATTACTTACACCGGCTACATTAATCAGATAGAAAACGGTCAATATGACGACAGCCATAAGACGACGGGGAATTCCGGGAATAAAGTAAGCGGTATAATCGGCAAAAGACAGGGCAAAAACAGCCAGGGAAAGATTTTGAAACACAGTAGCAAAAAGATAGATGCCGCCGTAAAGAACGCCGCCGAGCATCAGCCCCTGTGTGTAGGCCCCGCCACGAAGGCGAACCGTGCCGCCTATCAGAATGCGGGGCACCGTTTGCAGAATAGTGATGAGCGCCGCTACAAAAAGCGAAAGAACAACCGAGCGACCGGTCATGCCAATCGCCACCCCCATAAGGGACATCACACCTGCACCTATGGTCGAACCAATAGCCACACTGAATAGGGAACCTGCTCCCAGCACCCGCTCTAAATCCCTAGTCCCCAGGTTTTGCGCCATGCATGCAGTATAGTGAATTTAGTAAATAAGGGCAATGGGGAAGCAGTAATTACTCAGGGCAAAAACATTTACTTTTTATACAACCACGAATAGCACGAATCGGCTACGCCGACACAAATAATCCACGATAAGTAATCGAAAATTCGTGTGATTTGCCGTAGGCAATATCATT
>JAISIL010000192.1 GCA_031262035.1 Spirochaetaceae bacterium
TCATTTTGCGTAATGGATATGGCAAATCAATCAGCCCAAAATCTTTGAAGCCTTGTCGTTTTGGATAAGGAGAATTCTCGATAGTTATCCATTCAATCTGCCCGACTATATATCCATCTTCATTATGGATAAGTAAATAACTATTTATTCGTGGAAATGGGCGCGGCATCCCGGCATTGAGGGCAATATCGTCAGGCGCTTCTGTATCCAACTGTATTTTTATTTCATCCGGTGAGACAAAATCCACAGTTCCTATTTGTAGAGATGCTAAATGTTCGATTGGTGTTATATTCATTCCTGATTTTCTCCGTTCCCCTTGTTACCTTTTTCTTCTATTTCATGCTGGCTAGAACGCTTTCGTAATATATCAGCCATTCGTGCAGAAGCATTATCAATAGCTGCTTTCGGCAGATAGTTCTCAGTGAGTTTAGATATATCGCCTAGTTCACTGCCGAGCAACAATGATATTTGGTCAGGTTTTTCCTGAAAGGTTTGTATTATTCTTCCAAGTGGGTCGCTATACGATATGATTACCAGATGAGTAGATGGAATTGTTAGCATATCCATAATAATACGATTGATATGCTCATCACCGAAGCTGTACCCATAAGTAACAAGTGTACTATTAGGTCTACATATAGCAGCGGCAAAGTCACGAAACAGTTCAGTATAGGGATAGCCTAAAGTTTCACGTTCTTTATCTGCGTTTGGATATATCATAATTTCCAGTGGGCTGCAACCAGCAAGTCCAGGAGCTTTTAAATATGGCGTTATTCTCTTTGCACCTAATGGTAATCCTATCCTTTGGATAGTATGATGATGTGCTATCCAGTCAACTGAGCCATGGAGTTTTGTATAGCGAACAACTCCTTCTAAATAGCGGGGTTCACCCCGTATGCCTGGAGGATTATAGTGCATATCAATATTTAGGCGGGAAGCACGGAAAATCGGTGTAAGATTTCCAACGAATCTGTCAATAAGGTGAAGACCTGCTAACTCGGCACCCATCTCAATAATTCTGTCATAGTTTGTTGTAAAAATATTAAGTCTATCTCGACCACCAGTTCTGCTTGCAAAACTAAGAAGAAAGCGGATTAATGTTACCTCCGCTTTTTCATTATGAGATGATGCAATGAAACATTCATTTCTCAGTATTGATTTTGCAAACCTACCAAGATGAATCTTTATTTCAAGTGCAAGCTTCTCAGCATCTTTACTGCCAAGTATTCGCAGACCTGCTAAAAGTTCATTAGCAACACGAATTTGGTCCTCAATATTAATGTCATCTCTACCTGCTAACCTTGCAGATTTAGATACTTTCGATGATATTTCGTCATTGTAAATGCCAAATTCTATTGCTTGCATGCCTTGTGATAAACTATTAGGTGCCGCAATACTTTGGATAGCTGTAGTAAAACCAGAGCCAGCTCATAAAGACAAATGGTCTGACTGAAAGAGTGCCGTAAGCCATGGCTCAACGCGTTTACGCAATTCAATTTTATCAAATGACTTCTGTTTTCCTGAATCAAGCCAATGACAATCTATATTTCCACATTTTTGGTATGTACTATTTTCATTTACGATGAATTGGAAAGGTTCATTCCCGTCATCCCGAACTTTCAAATAGTTAATACTTTTTTCTGCCATTTTTTACTCCTCCCCCCACACCCTGCCGATAATCCGCCCAATCCGCGCCTCGTAGTGTTCCGCCAGTGCCCGGCAGCCCTCCACAGCCTTCCGCTCCTCTTCAATGCCGGCGACAATCTGCTGCTGGACGGCAAGAGGCGGCAAGGGGAAATCTACCGAAAATAATTGGGTTCTATTTATTTTTGGTATGCTTGCTCGTTCATAAAAGCCTTTTATACTATTGTTAAAGTTATCTGAAAGCATAAAATACAAGGCATATAACTGGTTTACATTTTTTGAAAATTTGAGCGGATACATATCTGAACTACAATATCCTTCAAAGTCTGTCAATGATAGTTTATTCAAATATGGTCGAATTTTGCTATACAATACAACATCACCAGTAAAATGATATATAGGGCCGATGCAATTTTGTTCTTTGGCTGTCTTTTTTTGAATGAGTTTCCCTGTATTAGATTCAATACTATCTGCCCCAATATAAATCAGATCGGGTTTAATTGATTTCGTTATACTCCCATCAACTTCACATACATCCCCCAGCTTCACCACCGGCCACTCTGGGTCAACCTCAATCCGCGGCTTCCATGCCTCCACAAGGCCGCGGGCATGGTCGATGACGCGCTGGCAGGCTTCCACTTCCGTCACAATCTCCTGCTGCACGGGAAGGGGCGGGAGAGGGATTTCAATTGCTTCAATGTCTTTTCTGTTGATTGAATCAAATACATATCCGCCATTACCATGTATTTTATCTTCATGAGTTTTCAATAATGAAAATAAGTATGGCTGAAGAATTTTATTTGAAACCCGAATTGCCGCTAAACCTCTGCCGATGCATATTCTTTGAGTAGCGATATTAACGGGGCCAACAGGAGCCCGAACCGACATTAATATATCACCTTTTTCCGCAATCCGAGTTTCTTGAGTTGCCCATTTTACGGGTTCACCAATATACCTATCTCTAAATTCAGTTTTACCCTGATAAAACGGCGTTCCCTTTGCTTCTTCATTATAGTATTGTCCCTCTGGCGATTGTCCAGCAATTACCACACACACATCCCCCAGCCGCACCATGGGCCACTTCTGTTTCCCGCGCCGTTCCACCACCCGGTAGCGCTCGCCGGTCAGGTTGTAGTCGCCGGAGGCGGCAATCTTGTCCCTGGACACAATCAGGGCGCGGCTTTCCCCCCACTTGGTCAGCTTTCGCCTATCCCTAAATTTTCGCAACGCTTCCAGCGCCGCCGTTAAGTCACTCCCCTCCACCGGCCTCCGCTGCGCGCCAAGGTCAAAACCGTCATTTTTCACTGTAACAAAAAGGACAGTGTCTAATTTAGTGCATAGTCCTTTATCCATAAAGAGGATTGACGTTTTAACGCCGCTGTAGGGGTTGAACACGCCCGCGGGCAGGGACACCACCGCGTAAAGGTAGCCTTCAACCAGCATCTTGCGCAAGGCCTGGTACGCTTTGCCTGACTGGAAGATGATGCCTTCCGGTACGATCACGGCGGCCCGTCCTGTGGGCGTCAAATGCTCAGCGATGTAGTCAACGAACAACACTTCGCTCTTTTTGGCCTGTACCTGAAAGCGCTTGTGCGGGATAATGCCGCCTTTAGGGGACATAAAGGGCGGATTCGCCATAATCACATCGGCGTATTCATTCCAGTGGTCAAGGCTGGTGAGCGTATCGTATTCGTAAATCTGGGGTGCGACAAAGCCGTGAAGGTACATGTTCACGAGGGAGAGGCGCACCATGTCAGGGGAAATATCGTAGCCCTTAAAATTGCCATAGAGTTTCTTACTCTTTGCGCCGGGGTCAGCCTTGATAATATGCTTGTAGGATGAAATCAGGAAGCCGGCAGTACCGCAGGCCGGGTCAATAATGGTTTCGTTCTTCTGCGGGTCAACCACGTCCACCATAAAGTCGATGATATGGCGGGGAGTCCGGAACTGGCCCGCGTCGCCGAAGTTGGCTTCGCCAACTACGCTTCCAAGAACTGAAAGGAGGTACTCAAAGGCGTCGCCAAGCGCATCTTCTGATGCGCCATCCTCACTGTGATCGTAGTGGAATTCGTTGATGGTTTTGAGGAAGAGCTTCAAGGGTTCCGGGTCACGGTAGGGAAGATCGGCGTTTTTGAAGATGTTGCGGAAAAGCTCCGGGAGGTTCGGGTTCTCGCTCATCTTGGTGATGGCATCCCCATAGAGGCCCAGCATTTCAACGCCGCCTACGCGCGGGTCAAAGATGGCCGACCATGCGTATTTTTTATAGGTGCCTGAAAAGAAGCTTGCTTTGCCGCCCAGGGAGACGGACTCCTTGTCCATGTCGTCCATAAACTTGTAAATCAGAGCGATGGTAATCTGCTCCACCTGGCTTTTCGGATCGGGCACCGAGTTGGGGCTTACCCCAACTGACCCTACAAGGATGTCACGGGCCGTATCAATGTGGCGTTTTGTCTCACTGTCTAGCATTATATTTGCTCCAATTGTTTTTTCCAATCCGCGGGAAAGCCGATATGTCTTAACTGGATGCAGTCTTGATAATCAGTTATGAGGGCGTCAATTCTTTCAACAACTTCCGTATTCCAGCTTTTTCTTTCTGGATACAGATTTTTTATCACCCGCAACATAGTAAAGAGAGTATGCTGGTCTTTGGCGCTTATGTCGGTAAATCCTGCAGGAGCTGAGGACAAACGCCTGAAGTAAAGCCTCCCATGATGTGCGCAGATATTCCGCAGTTCCGTACAGCAGCGCAGCCAGCTTGAAAGTTTTTCCGGGGTATAGGCTCCGACGCTTCTGGCAATTTTCTTTTTGATTGGCGTCTGCAAATCTGCATAAAACTTTGAAAGCATCCCAAAAGTAAAAAGTTCGACTATTACCCATAAAGGAAATTGATTGTCATATTTTTTAATATGATGCTTGACAAACAGGACTTTGCGATTCTGCCTTATTTCGTTCTTTATCTGCTCAAGAAATTTGGCATGGTTGTGCCATTTGCTGCTATAGTTTTGGGCATCAAGATATCCAAGTGGCCCGTAGTTTTCAGCATAAAGATAGGCAATCCGCGAGCGCATAAGCACTTCAATCCTTGCAACCGCCTGGAATACGACGCCCCGTATCCTCCGGTCAAATTCGTACATTCCATAAACTTTTGCAAAGGCTGTCCCAATCTTATAGCTGCCATCAGCTTGCTTGAACGGGAGAAAGTAGGCGGAAAAGCGGTAATAATTTATACGGGAAAGAACAGCCATTGCCTGATTTTTATCGTTAATGGTACAACCACGTGAACAGATTTTCTCTATTTGGGCTTCCAAGCTTAAGAATGGCTTGACATCAGGCATAAAAACGTCCCCCCATGGGCCACATGCTCTTGCCTTTCGGCAGAACCTCAGTGCGGGGGGTCCTGTTATCATAGATTATCGTCAAATTCCGCACCTTTGTCAAGACCCTTACTGAAAAAATATTCATCTTCTTCCCTCCCCTACTTCCCAAATTCCGCAAGATTGATGTTGTCTTTTATGTACTCCGGTATCAGGCGGCGCAGTTCCGGGCTCAGGCGGAAGAATATATCGCCGTTTGCAAGCACATTGAGGTCTGAAAATCTGCCTGAGTCAATGGCTTCCCGGTAGTCGCTGTCCTCAACATAAGACTTGAATACAGCCTTTATTTGTGCCGCAATCCCTTCCCCTGGCGCAAGCGGCTCTTGCACATTGCTGCGTTTTACAAACTTGTCAAACTCATCGTCCAGGAGTTCCTGCCTGGTCTTAAAGCCGCT
>JAISIL010000187.1 GCA_031262035.1 Spirochaetaceae bacterium
AATGATATTGCCTACGGCAAATCACACGAATTTTCGATTACTTATCGTGGATTATTTGTGTCGGCGTAGCCGATTCGTGCTATTCGTGGTTGTATAAAAAGTAAATGTTTTTGCCCTGAAATCTCATCTTTTTATCATTGACATTTTTTGAATAATCCTTTATATTATCTATAGGAGACACACTATGCCTGTAGAAGCAATGAATAACAATGGACAGACCTCACCCACAGCCGATTGGCCTGCACTAAGCGCAGAGGGCGCCAAACTATTTATTGAAGATATGAAGAAGGCCGATGAATACTGGGCTAATGGGGGACAAGGCCTAACAATGGATGAAGTCCGAAAATTTATTGAAGATTCAAAGCAAGAGTTAAGACAGAAATATGGAAAAAACAATTGACAAGGAATATGAAGTTATCCCAAGACCTGAAGCATTGTCTATGTTACATGAACACGCCGATTTTCTTGCGCAGGTAAGTTTACCTGCCGCAGAAAGACTTGAAGATATGTTTTATCAAAAAATCAATTCCCTTTCATTCTGGCCTGAACGTTATCGATGGCTTGAAAATCCTGCAATTCCAAGACATAAATACCGTAGATTACCCTTTGAAAAAAATTATATGATAGTCTATCGGGTTACAGAAGACACGGTCTACATTGATTTCGTTCTGGATGCCCGCATGGATTATGCCAGGTTTCTTGTGCCTTAATATTAACCGCTATTATAAATATTCAACCAAATTTGGCAAGAGTGCAAATTTTATACAACCACGAATAACACGAATCGGCTTCGCCGACACGAATAATCTATGCTTTGTATTGAAAATTCGTGTGGCCGAAGGCCATTTGTGTTATTCGTGGTTACTTAACTCATACCCCAGCCCTTCCAGTGCCGACACAGGATTTTGATTGTAAGTTTCTACTGCTATTGCGGTGTCGCTTATAAGTTTGCGGTATTTTTCCATGATGATGGGGTCGCTGCCGGAATCTTTATATACTTCATCAAGAATTGCAGCAAGAAAGCGCTTAAACATGCCTGGTTCATCAAACTTGATGGTATTTATTAAAGTGCTTTTATAAAACTGTTTTGCAAAATCACTTATTGTTTCGTTGGAGACGCTTAAGAATGAATCGAGAAATCCAGTCAGAGTATCGCCTCGCGCTGCTGCACCCTGGTCTTTAAACACCCGCCTTATTATATCAGCCTCTATGGCCTTGTCTCTTTGGACAAAACGGTAGGGCCGAAGCCGGGAACGAATGGTTTGCAAGAGGCTGCCTAAACTCGAGGCACAGAGGACAATGGTCGCCGTAGAAGGGGGTTCTTCAAGGAGCTTTAAAAGGGAGTTCCTTGCCTCGTCCCCCATAGCGCCGGCATTTTCGATAATAAGCGTTTTATGCCTGCCGAATGGGGAAGACACACACCAGGCTGCTGCATTCCGGGCCTGCCGAACGGATAAATCCTTGTTTACCCCTTCTGCTTCAAGCTTGCCTGTTGCGCTAATCAATTTTTCCGTCTGTTTTTCGGTCCAGGCCTTGCTTCCCGCCATAAGACTATCAAGGCTTTCTTCTACATCCTCGGTTAAACCGGCAATACGCGATGCCTTTGGGTCATCCTGCCAGATAATCGGGTTAAAACGGAGCATCAATTTCTGTATTGCACGAATAAAAGCAGTCTTATTGGCAGAATCCTTGGTAAAAGCGGCAGCAGTAGCCTTAATCTCCGTGGAAAATTCTTTTTTACCCAGCACCAAAAAGTCGGCATGGGTTAAATTCCGGTGCTTTTCACAGGAGACACAATCGCAGCCCCATGCGCCTTGCAAGCCGGCCTCCTTTTCGCAGGATAAAACCCGGGCCAACTCCAGAGCGGTGCTCCCCTTGCCGGAATAGGCAGGGCCATAAAAGAGCAGCGAGGGGGCAAGGCTCTTATCGCTTATATCCTTCTTCAGTTGGCTGACAAGCGGCTGGCCTAAAATATTTTCGAACACCTAGTTTCCCCCAATAAAATTGTTCACCGTTTCATTGGCTACAGGCAGGAGGAATTTTGCAAAAAGGCTGCCCTCCATCACCGAGCTGAGCGCCGGAATTGCCGAGACTGAAAGCATCTGCAGAATAAAGAGGATAAGGCCCGAAAGGGTAAGCCCTTCTATAAGGCCAAAGGCAAAACCCAGAATTTTATCAAGGTCGCTTAGCATAATTCTTTTTGATATATTTTTCAGCAAGAGGCCGATAAGTTTTATCACGAGGAAAACTGCTACAAGGATGCCCAGAAAGGCAAGCACATCGGGAAGCCAGATAAGCCTTGAATCAAGCTTTTCCCACCTGGCCAGGATGAAGGCCCCCAACTGGGCGCGGAATGCCAAGCCGGCAATAACCCCCAAAACCAGGGCAGCCATTGAACTTAATTCTTCTATAAGGCCGCGAAAGGCCCCCCGAATTGCCAGCGCCAGACTCAGGGCGGCAAACACAATGTCGATTATCTCGAAGTAAAAATTTCCTATTGACATATCTTCCCTTTTATTTCTTCGGCTATCGTTTCGGCTGCATCGGCCCTGGCAAATTCCTTTGCCGCATCGGTCATTTGTTCCAGCTTATCAATATCGTTTACTAAATCTATCAGAACCGAAAGCAGGTTCCCGCCATCCGGCGCCAGCACTATTGCAGCGCCTGCCTTTTCCAGCTTGCGTGCATTTTCTACCTGGTCGCCCCTTGTTCCCGAACCCTGCAAGGGCAAGAGCACCATGGGCCGGCCTACAGTGGCACATTCCCAAAGGGTTCCGGCCCCTGCACGGCAAAGCACAATATCGGCTGCGGCTATGGTTTGGGGCATTTCCGCATTTATGTAGGGAATAGCATGATAGTTTTCGCTATTCGGCCTATCCCATTTTTGCGCACCGGTTTGATGTATCACCGAAAAAAGCTTTGTCAATTCGGCCAGGTTATCCCGCACCAGCTCATTAAGCTGCTTTGCCCCGAGGCTCCCCCCAAGAACAAGCAGCGCAGGTTTTTTCGCATTGCGTTTTGCAGATGCATGCCTAAACTCAGGACGCACCGGGTTTCCCGTAACTACTATTTTATCCTTAAAAGATTGGGCAAAAAACATTGCCGTCTCTTTATACGCGGTGAATATCCTTTCTGCAAAACGGGCATTTATTTTAGTGGCAAGCCCCGGACTATAGTCGCTTTCGTGTGTCCACACCGGGATTTTAAGGCCCGAGGCTGCAGCACAGGGCGGCACAGAAACAAAGCCGCCCTTGGAAAAAAGCAGGGAAGGGCTTTCTTTTTTTAGAATTTTTCGCGCCTCGATATAACCGGCTATCACCTTAAAGACATCAATAAAATTACGGAAATTGATTTCCCGCCTTAATTTTCCACAGTGTATCCCGTAAAAACCGATGCCGGCAGCCTTAACAATAGAAGCGTCCATGCCGGCCCTGTTCCCAATCCAGAAAACCCGCAGCGGTTCGGCAACAATTGTTCGCAGTCTTTCGATTATGGCAAGCGCAGGATAGATATGTCCCCCGGTTCCGCCACCGGTAAAGGCAATTGTTAACATTATTTTTCATTATAGTGAATTTATAGTGTCTTGACAAGTCTAAAAAAAGCAGATAAAATGGGACAATGGCAAAGAAAAAAAGAAAAGTTCGCTTTTTAATTTTCGTTATACTATTTATTCTTTACACTTTTGTTGCAGCAAAGCCTATTCCCCCTGAACAGGGCTTTCAAAAACGCTTTGCCATCTCTGTAGACAGGGCCATTGCAGACAGCGCTCAGCTTGATGCAGAAGAAGCATCCTCCGGCCGCTACCTCCCCTGGACACTGGGGAGGTATTTTGGCTATACCGACTTCGAGGGAAACTTTTCCCTGCTGCGAACACGGAATCAGTCCAGTCCCGAAATTGTCCTTTCCGACAGCCTCTGGGCTGAATACAATGCGGCGATTACCGAGCCCGACCAGAGCCTTAGCTTGAAAGATATATACGGCAAAGAGGCCCGCACTGTAGAGAATCCCCGGGCCTACCCGCTTTTTATAAAGAACAATCTCTTTCTTATTGATGAAAATTATGCAAAGCTTTCCCGCCTTGATGCCGAGGGAAAAACACTCTGGACCTTTGATTTTGCTTCGCCGCTTACCGATATTGATTATGCCAATGGAAAAACACTTGCAGGCTGCCTTAATGGCAGCATTCAGCTTCTTGACGAGGCAGGTAAGCGGATTTTTCAGTTTGAGCCTGGCGGCTCAAGGCTTTCGGTGATTCTCGCTTGCAGGCTTTCCGAGGATGCCGGGAAGATTGCCCTGGTTTCGGGCATTGACGAGCAGCGTTTTATATTGATGGAGCAATCGGGCAATACCTACCGCGCCGGTTTTTCCGCTTATTATGGCGATGGTTTCCGCCGTCCGGTTCATCTGGAATTTACCGGCGAAGACCAATTTGTCGCCTTCGAGACAGAATCGGGACTGGGGGTCTTCAATATTACAGAAAGAGTGATGAGTATGATTCCGCTTGCAGGTCGCCTCCTCCGTCTTTCGTCCTCCGATTCGGCCACGGAAGGCAGCAATCTGGCCCTTATTACCCGGGAAGAAGGCAATTTGAATCAATTTATTCTAATAAAACTGCCCGATACCCTGATGTTTAAGGCTCCTTTTAAGGCAAATGAGGTATTTCTTGCACAAAAAGACCAATACTATTTTGTCGGCGGCGATACTCACCTGGGTTCACTTGCTTTGGAGGAACAATGAAGCGCTTTTATCCCCTTTTTTTGTTCTTTTGTGCCCCAATCTTATCTCTTTTTGCAATGGATTGGCCGAATAGCGGGCCTATTGTCCGAACTTTTGGCTGGAATGACGCCGGAACACCCTATCTTTCTATCGATATTAAAGATAGCGGCGTTATACGGGCAGCGGAAACCGGCGAAATCCTCTTCGAAAGAAATGCATCAACAGACGATAACAAAGGCCGTCTTCCCCTTCCCTCCCGCGGCTGGCTTGCCCTTCTGCACGAGGCCGCCATCATCAGCATTTATCAGGGACTGTTGCTTGACAACAGCAGTAAAGGGCTGATAAACAAGGGCGAAATACTCGGTGTTGCTTCGCTGGAGGATTCCCGGGGCAATATGCTTATACCTTTTTCGCTTTACGATGACGAAGAAGCATCATGGATAAACCCCGAAGCGGTTATGGCCTTGCCCGAAGCTCCCGAAGGAACAGAGGTCAATCCAAACGAGGGCCTTCCGGTCATTATAAAGAGCTTACTGGAAAACGAAGACAAGGCTAAAATAGATATTGATAACTCAAGGCAATTAGCACAGGGTCGCTATAATCTGCTTGTCCATGGAAGAATTACCGGCATCGAAGATTCTGCACCCTACCGCATTTTGGTATTGGTCAACGGGATAGAGGCAGGCTCTTTATCCACAGAATCCTTTTCGGCAAAGGACGGCTCGCTTCTGGTGCAAAGAAACGGCCTTTTTGAAACAGCCAGAATTTACGAGAATGCACCCTACATCAATGTGGCAAGTTTTTTCCTTACCCGGGGACTTGCAAACATAGAAATAATAGCCCAAAACAGAGCCGGAAAAGAAACAAGACAGCAATATGCATTAAGAATAGAATAAAATAAAAAGGGAAAAGTATGGAAGTAAAAACCTGGTCGACACCGGCTAAGGCGGAGGATTGTAGGTCTATCCCTTGTCCCCTTTGCGGCTATGCCGGTACTTTTACGAAGGCTCTGGATTGCAGTTCCTGGTTCTATGTGCGCTGTCCCCGCTGCGGCCTGGTGCACATTAATCCCCAGCCCCTTGTGCAGGAAATACACAATCGCTATGCCGGCAATTCCTACCTGAATTACGAGAAGGCAAACGAAGACAATTTTTTGAACCTGCAGCATCTGGGCCTTCGTGACGGAGGCTTTTACGATATATTCAGCGATGGTAAAGGCGGCCTTAAAAGAGGCTTAAGCCTCCTTGACATAGGCTGTGCAACCGGAGCCCTGGTGGGCGAACTTGCAGCCCTCGGCTGGGAGGCAAGCGGCCTGGAACTATCTGCAGAAGAAGCAGCCTGGGGAAGAAGCCTGGGAAGAAACATCCTCGAAGGCACCATTGAAGGCGCCCTTGCCGACGGCCGCCTTGGCCCTGCACAATTCGATGTGGTTCTTGCCTCGCATGTTATCGAACACCTCAACCAACCGGCCCTTTTTGTCCAAAATGTCTACCAAATAGTAAAACCGGGCGGCTATTTCTTTATAACCACCCCCAATATTGACGGTTTTCAGGCAAAACTCTTCGGTAAGAAGTGGCGCAGTGCCATTTTTGACCACATCTGCCTCTTTTCCAAGGCCAATTTACGAAAAATCCTAGAAAATACCGGCTGGACAATAGAAAAAACCGCCACCTGGGGCGGTCTGGCAAAAGGGACAGCCCCTGATTGGCTTAAGAAGATGGCAGATAATGGGGCAAAGCGCTTTGGGTTCGGGGATGTGGTATTGATGCGGTGTAAAAAAAATTAACCGCGAACCACGCGAACCACGCGAACATAATTTTTCATTTATTTTTGTATTTTCATTTATTTTTGTAATTGAAATATTATGTCGAACAACAAGTTCGCGTGGTTGGCGTGGTTCGCGGTTAAAACAAATTATTTGTAAACAGCAAAGGATTGCGGTCCCAGATACCCCGCACCCGCATCCCCGACCTTGAACACCGGTTCGCTATTACAGCCCGTGAAATCGAGGTCGAACTTGTTCCCCGTTACATTCAGTGCCATGGTCAGGGCTCCCCGTTTGTAGACTAAGGGTTTGTCTGCTTCGGTTTGCAGGAATTCCAGGTTGTTTTTCGACTGCAGGTCAGTGTTCGCATGCCGGAATTGCAAGAGGGCCCGGACAAAGTTCAGCATTGAATGCGGGTCCTTCTCCTGTGCCTCTACCGTTGGGGCATCCTGCGAAGCATCAACGGGAAGGTATATCTGCGAAGGGTCTGCCGTAGAAAAACCATAATTGCCGGTTTTTGAACCAGCCCACTGCATTGGCGTCCTTGTACCCGTGCGGATATAGCCGCCTTCTTTTGTCGGCATACCGTCAATGTAGCGCATGGCAATTTCATCACCATAATACATAAAGGGCACGCCGGGCATGGTATAGATAAAGGCATAGGCAAGTTCCAATTCCCGGCCCTTTAGGGAAAAGGACAAACGCGGTGTATCATGATTCCCTGTAATAAAGGAGATAAAACCCTTTTCCGAAGTAGCCTCATACCAGGGCATATATTGATCAAGAAACTTCTTTATATCATGCTTGCCGTCTTTCTTAAAATAGGCATCGCTTGCCCTGAACAAAAAGTTTGCACCGCCGCCCGGATGGTCAAGCAGGAAATCCATATGAAAACCGGCAGGAATTGCAAAAGGAGGACGCGCCCATTCTGAAACCAGGGCCGCCTCGGGATAATCCTTATCGAGCATTGCCCGCACGTTCTGCCAGATTGCGCTTGTCCCCTTCTTGTCATCACTGTCGAGCTTCACCAGAGAATCGGCCATGTCCACCCGGAAACCGTCGCAGCCTGCATCAAGCCAGAAGCGAATAATGTCCTTTAAGGCCTCCCTTGTTGCAATACAATCAGGATGGTCCGGAGGAAGCTGCCACCGGTATTGCGGCTTGTAATAGCCATAATTCAAAGCAGGCTGGCATTGGAAAAAGTTGATAATATAACAACCATTCCGCGGGGCCTCCCCGGCCACAAAACGCACACCCTCAACACCCCAGGTTATCCAATTATCTGTCCAACTATAGCGGTTTGCAAATTCAGGCGCCGGATGTTCCTGCTTGCTGGCCATAAACCATTCATGTTCTTCGGATGTATGCCCGGGAACCAAGTCAAAGAGCACATGCATACTGCGCTTGTGTGCCTCATCAAAAAGCCGCTTGGCATCAGCATTTGTCCCATAACGGGGAGCAATTTTTTTGTAATCCCGCACATCATAGCCGGCATCCTTAAAAGGTGAATCAAAACAGGGATTAATCCACAGGGCATTAAAGCCCAGGCCCTTAATGTAATCAAGCTTTTGAATAATCCCTTCAAAGTCACCAATGCCATCGCCATTAGTGTCATAATAAGTTTGGGGATAAATCTCGTAAAAACAGGCGTCTTCCAGCCAGTAGGGGGTGTTTTTCATACTATACTTCTCCTTGATACATCAAGTATAACGAAAATTGTATGAAAAAGCAAGTCTCATTAAATTTAAACCACGAATAACACGAATGGCCTAAAGGCCACACGAATTTTCGCTTAGCTATCATAGATTATTCGTGTCGGCGAAGCCGATTCGTGTGATTTGCCCTAGGCAATATCATTCGTGGTTGCTCTTTGAAATTATTTATACACTACTCCGCTTAATCTTCTTGGTTGTGGTCATTTCCATTGGCTTGTCAAGAATGATGCTGCGTGCAATGCGTTGGTAGGGCAAGAGCCGCTGGTTTACTTCAGCTACGATTTCGTCGGTGCGGGCCTTTATTGCCGCTGCATCCTTTCCCTTGGCAAAATCTTCTGCCGGGTAGACAAGGCATTCAATCTGTTCGGCCTTTGTGCCGGCATCGGCAAGGAAACCGCGAACAAGCACCTGGTCAATTTCGCCGAATAACTGGAACTCATTCTCAATTTCTTCAGGGTATACATTCTTGCCGCCATTTGTAACAACAACATTCTTTGCACGGCCTGTAAGATAAAGATAATTTTCATTATCAAGGTAGCCAAGGTCGCCGGTCTTGAAATAGCCGTCCGGGGTAAAGACTGCGGCTGTTTCCTCAGGTTTCTCGAAGTAACCCATCATTACCTGGGGGCCTTTTAACACAATTTCACCAATCATGTTGCCACGGCCGTCTTCTACCGCATCAATCACCTTCATATCAACACCGGGGCAGCAGCGGCCAACCGAGGTTTCCTTGTAAGCCTCAACGGGGTTCAGGTTGATGATGGGGCTCGTTTCGGTAAGGCCATACCCCTGCACAAAATCGATACCCAGTTCGTTAAACTTTTTGAATACACTGGGAGCCAGCGGCCCGCCGCCGCAGATACCAATCCGCAGTGTAGTAAGGCTTGCCTTCTCCAGAATAAACCCAAACATCTTCTTTCCGGGGTTCACCCCAAAGGTCTTCTTTATAAAGCCCGAAATTCCCATCAAAAAGGAGATAAGGCCGTAAACTACCGGCCCTTTTTCCTTCAAACCCTTGATAATATTTGCAATCAACTTGTTGAACAAGAGAGGCACAGAGAGCAGCATAGTAATCTTCGCCTGCTTGAGGTCCTTGAGGATTTGCGAAACTATCATTCTCTTGGCAAAAACAACTTCGGCGCCGGTCGAAATCGTCTCGATAAAGACGGCGAGCATTGTATAAGCATGATGCAGGGGGAGCAGCGCATAGAAGACATCGGTATGAAGCACCGTAAGTGGTGTTCCCTGGGCAAGATAGCAGTCGGCCACCAGATTCTGATGAGAGAGCATAACACCCTTCGGGTCGCCGGTAGTGCCGCTGGTAAAGAGGATAGCCGCCAAATCCTTTTCGGCGGGCATCGTCCAGCTCTGTTCCTGCCCCTTCAGCTCGGGAGCATCTATAGTGTAAATATAATTCCCCAGGCCCTTCTTCAGGGAAATAACCTCGGTAATACCGGTTGCCGCCTTGCCGCCATTGTTGTAGTGCTCGAATTTATCTTCATCGCAGAACATAATCTTGCAGCGGGCCGTTTTGGTAAGGAGGTCGCATTCTGCGGTATGCAGTTGGGCGTCAATAGGCACCACGGTGGCTCCTGCGAAGAGGATTCCCAGGTAGGCAACCGTCCATTCGGGACAGTTCTTTGCGGTAACAGCAAGGGTATCGCCTTTTTGTATCCCCTTTGCATGCAGATAACGGGCAACAGCCTCGATCTTGGCAAGAGCCTCTGTATAATTCAGGCTGATGCGGTCCGGTTCATAAATGGTAAAACAAGGCCGCTCGGGATAGCGCTTTACCGTAATACGAAACATTTCAGGCAGGGTCGGCCATTCGCCATTAAACATCTTCCCCCTGAAATCATCTAAAAAAGCCCAAGGCTTTGTGTATGGAACACTCATTCTTTCTCTCCTCTTATTTGTCCTTTATGGATTAGTCCCCATTACTGGGTCTATCTCTTTAGACACAGGAGAAGAAAAAAAGTTGCAGAAAAAACAACAATTTTTGAGAAAATGTCGATCAGCTACAGCCCGTTGTGCCGCCGCAGGTGTCGCATTTCATACAGGTGCCATTGCGTATCAGGGTGAAGGAACCGCAGGTGGGACAGGGGTCGCCTTCATAGCCCTTCGCCCGCGCCTCCCGAATTTTCCGGTATTCGTCACCCGTAGCAGCATCAGCAGGATTAATGGAAACAACCATGTTGAAAGAGTTCGCGTGGTCTGCGTGGTTCGCGGTTAAATTTTCATCCTTCATACCTGTCGCCACCAAATCCTCAGGCTTCACCTGCCCCAAATCCGTCCGCCCCAGATAGCTGATTGCCAAATCGCGGAAGATATAATCGATAACACTTGTCGCCATCTTGATATAATCATGTCCCTGCACCATGCCATTCGGTTCAAACTTGTTGAAGGTAAAGGCATCGACAAATTCCTCGAGAGGAGCCCCATATTGCAGGCCGATAGACACTGCAATGGCAAAACTGTTCAAGAGGCTCCGGAATGCAGCGCCCTCTTTGTGCATATCAAGGAAAATCTCGCCCAGGCTGCCATCGGCATATTCCCCGGTGCGTATAAAAATTGAATGTCCGCCAATTTTTGCCTTCTGCGTATAACCCGAACGCCGGCCGGGCAATGAACGCCTTTTACCCCGGTTGTCGGGAAGGTCCTCGAACAAGGGCAGGGAAACTGGGGCCGGGGCGGAACGTGCTGCTTGTGATGCTGATTCAAAGGGCACAGCACGCTGTGCCCCTACGGTGGCGTCCGCCCCCGTATTGGTCATTCCCATTTCTACCGCCAGAATC
>JAISIL010000195.1 GCA_031262035.1 Spirochaetaceae bacterium
CTAAGGGCATTTTTTCACCGGCTTTTTTGTCGCGCATAAAGGCTGCTAAAATGGCCATTCCCCAAGGGCCGCCTTCACCGGCGCCTTCCATAACGGCAACGGGGACATTCAGTGCACCGGCCATTAATTGCTGGCCGACGACGGGGGTTTTAAAGAGGCCGCCCTGGCCGTAAAGCACATCGAGGCTGACATTTTCTTCATCGCTTAAAATTTTCATGCCGAGGGCCAAGGTACCCATAGTGGAATAAATGAGGCTGCGGACAAAGTTAGGCAGGGTAAATTTGCTGTCGGGATTACGGACCACCATAGGCCGCCCTTCGTTAAGGCCGATGGTATGTTCGCCGGAGAAAAAGTTATAGGAAAGAAGGCCGCCGCAATCGGCATCGGAGGCAAGGGCCTTTTCGTAAAGGGCGTCATAAAGGGCCCCCTTGCCGATGTTCCCTCCGGCCAATTTGATTGCATCATCGAAAATGCGGAACCAGGCGTCCAGGTCGGGGGTGCAGTTATTGCAATGCACCATGGCGACAGGCATGCCGTCCGGGGTGGTAACCATATCTATTTCCATGTGCACCTTTGATAAGGGCTTTTCCAAAACGGCCATGGCAAAGATGCTTGTCCCCGCAGACACATTTCCCGTGCGTTTTTTGACGGAATTGGTTGCCGTCATTCCCGTTCCGGCATCCCCTTCGGGGGCTGCAAATGGCACACCGGCTTTGAGTTTGCCGCTTGGGTCAAGATACTGTGCTCCTTCTGCGGTAAGGCTGCCCGCTTCTATGCCTGCCCCGATGCTCTTGGGGAAAATATCTTCCAGTTTCCAGGTATAGCCTTTTTCTGCTGCAATAGCGTCAAACTGTTTCAGCATCTTTGCATCATAACTTAAGGTGCTGCTGTCAATGGGGAACATTCCTGAGGCGTCCCCGACACCAACAATCTTTTCCCCGGTGAGTTTATAATGCACGAAGCCGGCAAGGGTGGTTAAATAGGCAATATCCTTCACATGTTTTTCGCCTTTCAGCATTGCCTGATACAAATGGGCAATAGTCCAGCGCTGGGGGATATTAAAATTAAACTTTTTGGTCAGTTCCTCTGCCGCCTCGCCGGTGATAGTATTCCGCCAGGTGCGAAATTCGGCCAACTGCTTTTCGTTTTTATCAAAGGCAATATAGCCGTGCATCATTGCCGCTACGCCCATTGAGCCGACAGTGGTCAGTTCAATGCCATATTTTTGCCGGACATCCGCCGCCAGTTTTGCATAAGCATCCTGCAAACCGGCCTTCACCTCATCAAGCGGATAAGTCCAGACCTGACAGCCCGCCTCGGCGCTCTGGTCAAGATGATTCTCCCAATCATGGGCCCCCTGCGCAATCGGCTTATAAGCCTCATCAATCAGCACGGCCTTAATCCGTGTTGAACCGAATTCTATACCGAGGCTCGTCTTTCCAGCCTCAATTGCCTGCTTTGTATCCATAGTAGTCTCCTTAGTAAAAATTAATAGTCCATTATAGCATGATTTTTACACTTTGTCAATCATTTAAATCTCACGCGGAGGCGCAGAGGCGCGGAGAGGAAGATTTTTGATATTTTATTTCAAGTTTCGATAGATTAGATGATAAATGACAAGATTTTCTAAATAGAACTCCGCGCTCTCCGCGCCTCCGCGTGAGAATAATCTTAAATGATTTCGCCCTGTCACAGATCCAGGGCAATACATATCAACTTACTTTAATACTCAACTGACAAGGGCCGCAGGATAACATAATCTTCGTCCGTGGCACAGCAAACTGCATATCCCTGTTCCATACACCCAGTTCATCTTTACCAATGGTAAAATCAATAGAAGCGCTTTCGCCTGCCTTGATAAAGACTTTACGGAAGGCCTTGAGTTCTTTTATGCGCCGGGTAATAGGAGATTTTTCTGCGCTAATAAAGAGCATCGCCGTTTCATAGGCATTGTATCTGCCGGTATTTTTAATTTGCACAGAGACATGAAAAGATGCGCCCCCTTCAATATCCTCTGCTGCAATTTCAGTTTTTTCCGCTTTCATGCCGCTGTATGCAAAGGTGGTGTAGGAAAGGCCAAAACCAAAAGGGAAAAGCGACTCGTTGGGACGGTCAACATAAGGCATACTTTTGAGCATTGCTTTCCTGTTGTAACAAAAATCAGTTTGGGCAGCAAAGGCGGGAAGGCTGGCACTGAGTTTGCCGGAAGGAAGGGTTTTACCAAAAATAATTTCTGCAAGTGCGAGTCCGCCTAAAGGCCCCGGATAAAAGGCATAGATAAGGGCAGGTGCTTTAAGTGGCGATACGCATAAAGGCCGGCCTGCAATTATTACCTCAACAAGCGGTTTTCCTGTTTTTTCAATGGCAGCAGCAAGCTGATACTGTAAGCCGCCTAATGCAAGGTCGCTTACATCAAGGCCCTCACCACAGTCCATATCACTGGTGATATTATTTCCGGCAATAACTGCTCCATTACTATCAAATTGAATATCAAAGTTACGTTTACTGGAGCCACCAAGCGCAAGAATTACCGCATCGGCTTTTTGTGCAATCTCTACAGCGTCGGTAATGTAATCGTCATTGCCACGAATAGAACAGCCTTTTGCATAAAGTACCTCGCAATTATCTGCCACCATTTTTTTAATACCATCAAGCAAGGTGCAACAGACGCCTTCTTTTTGTGTAGCCGAATAATCGCCAATCTGATTATATATATCGTCTGCATTCGGACCGATGACGGCAATAGTTTTTATTGTGCTGCTATCGAGAGGCAGTAAATTATTTTCATTGCGAAGCAGCACCGGCGTTTGCCGCGATAAATCGAGCGACTGATTGTTTTTACTGTAACTTATTGTTCTAGTTTCATCATAATCATCAACATAAGGATGGTCAAAAAGGCCGAGTTCACATTTTAATTTCAATACACGCCGAACTGAACGGTTAATAGTATCAATAGAAACAATGTTTTTTTCTACAGCGCTTATTAAATACGGATAGATATTGTCCCAGAGGCTCAGATCAACACCGGCATCAAGTGCAATGGCGGCAGTTTCTTCCGGTGTATCAGCAAGGCAGAGCAGGCGGTCAAGGGCACAGCCGTCGGCCATGACAATACCGTCAAAACAAAATTCACCGCGAAGCACATCGGTCAGCAATTTTTTACTTGCATGATTGGGAATACCGTCTACTTCATTATAGGAAGCCATGAAACCTTTAATGCCTTCATCACAACAGGCTTTTGCACCAGGCAAATGAATTTCCCGCAATTCCCGTTCCCCTATTGCCACAGGAGCCGCATTAAGGCCTCCTGCCCCGGCTCCCTGCCCACAGTATTGTCCTGCAACTGCTGCAACTTTTGTTTGAAGGCCGCGGATAACAACCCTTGCAAAAGAGGCCGCTAAAAAAGCATCTTCGGAATAACATTCTTCGGAGCGTCCCCAACGGGCGTCCCGAAGGATATTCAATACCGGAGCAATGCCAATACTTACCCCTGCTGCTGCAATCTGTCGGGCAACCAGACTAAAGGCTTCTTCCACAAGAGCCGGGTTAAAACTGCAGCCAATAGCCAAATTCACCGGTAGGGAATAGCCGTCAAGGCATTGTGCGCCATGTGATGTTTCAAGGGATATGCACATCGGAATTTTTATTCGGCTGTGTTCCAACACATAGCGCTGAAAAGTGTTGGCTGTTTTTGCCATGTCCTTTTCGGCTATACCATTTTGATAATTTTTTTGCGACCAGGGGTCTGCCCTGAAAAGTCCATAGAGAAAACCGATGCTGCCAAACTGTTTAAACTCATTGATAAAAAGTGCATTGGGAACAAAATCATTGTTCTTTTTTTCGTAACAATTAAAGCCCAAAAGACGCTGATTTAACTGCCCCACTTTTTCTTTTAAAGTCATTTGTGCAAGCAGGTTTTCAATTTTTGTATTCATGCTTTCCATGGCAAACCCCTGTATTTAGTTACTTATTAATCTCCGCCAGATGTTTAGCAAGTTGTTTCTGATACTCAGCAATAACTTTATCTGCACCGGCAGCCTTCATTTTGGCGCTGGCTGCGGTAAAGTTGCCCTCATAGGGAAGCACACCCAATTTGATAGGCAGAATGGATGCGGTGTATTCTGCAAGCATATTGGTATATTCTGTATTCACCGCAGTCGGGTCAAAACTGAAACCAATTTTGGGGCTGTTAAGGGTATCATTTGGATAGGGATTCTCTGTGTAATTCTTTCGTTCTTCTGCGCTTGCCTTGTTTTCACTGTCCCAGCGATGCCAGCGGATATCTTCTATCATCCAGGTGTCAAACATATAGAGCGGATTGTCATCATCGCCTTTGATGGTCTGATACTCATCCTCACCTACAGGGTTCCAGTCACGGCCCTTAATACCATAAAGTAGTAAATCCTGATTTTCCTTGCTTGAATAGAGCCAGTTAAGGAACATCAAAGCCGCTTCGGGATGTTTGGTAGTATTAGGAATGGCATTTGAGTTTTGTGTAGTAAGAACGGTCAGAATCGGTTTTTCAGGCGGCGGGTCGAGCATGTAGGTATAGATTTCGCCATTGATTCCCTGCGAAGTCAGGTCGGCGCTAAAACGAGGGCCGGTAAAAAAGCCCATCAGTAAATCGCCTTGCGCTTTTATGTTTTCAATAGTATCGGCAGGCCGGTTGAGGATATCCGGGTCAAGAAGGCCTCTTGTATAAAGGGTGTTCATAAAGCTGCAATCCTGCTGGAATTCCGCTGTCTCATAAAAGAGCCGGGCATTCCCTTTTTGGTCAATGGTGAAAAGGCCGTCGGTTGACACATAGAAAGGCCAGGTATCATAAGCACGGTGTAGCGGATTAAGTTGGCTTGTTAACTGGTGCAGATAGAAATAGCGGGTCTGACCGTCTTCTGCCTTCCAGGCATCCTGGAGTTGTTTAAGGGATGTGTATATCTGGTCAACAGTCTGGGGAACCGGCACCTTATACTGGTCATATTTATCCTTGCGAATGCGAATATCCACATCGCCCTGAGAAAAATTATACCATACGGCAGGGACCGAATAGATTTCGCCGTTTACCGTAAAGCCCTGCCAATAAACAGAATCAAAGTGGGCCTTAAGCGCCGGATAATCATCGCTGAGCATTTTATTCAGCGGCGTAAGGTTGTTGCGGGAGACATAAGCCGAAACGGGAGTCATATCTTCCATAACATGAAAAAGCTCAAACTCCTCGCCGGTGGAAAGCATCAGGTTGATTTTGTTTGACCATTGGTCCCAGGGGACATAAATGGGCTGATAGTCAATGTTCACCCCATCGGCGGCAAGTTTGTCGTTGATAGCTTTTACCACCGCATCCTGGTCCGGATCTGCCGAACCGGGCATGTAATAACGTATGGGAAGTTTCCCGGCACTTGCATCGCTGCCGGACGAACTTGCTCCCTGTTGCCCGCGTGCAAATACAGGGACAACTGTCAGAATGAATGCCAATCCTGCCATGAGGATGGCTGCCTGAAATCTGTGTTTTTTCATAAAAACACCTCCTTAAAATAATATATGTTTTACGGCATAAGAGCCGTGAAACTATCCTTTTACACCGCCGATAATCAAGCCCTTTACAAAATACTTTTGCAGATAGGGATATAGCAGAATAATCGGCCCGATAGTAACAATGGCAGTGGCCATTTTAAGTGAATCGCTGGGAAGATTTTTTACCGGCACACCCGGCTGCACATGTTTTAAGGCTTCAATCTCAGACTGAATTTTCATCAACATATATTGCAGGGGAAAGAGGTCTTCTTTATTCACCAGCATTATTGCATTAAACCAATCGTTCCAATAAGCAATGCCGTAAAAAAGGGCCACGGTGGCAATTACCGGTGTAGAAAGCGGAAAATAAATCTGAAAGCAGATACGAAAATCCTGTGCGCCATCGAGTTTTGCCGATTCCATAAGGGAGTCGGGAATATCGCGCATAAAATTACGGCAGAGGAACATATTGAATGGGTTAAATAAAAGAGAAGGAATCACCAGCGCCCAAAAATTATCAATAAGCTTGAGATTGCGGCACATTAGATACCAGGGGACAAGCCCTCCTGAGAGAACCATTGGCACAAAAAAATAGAAAGCAAGTTTGTTTCTATACTGCACATTTTTATTTACCAGAGCAAAGGCGCACATTGCGGTTATTGCAACGGCAAGGATTGTGCCCACCACCGTAACAGAAACACTGACAATGTAGCCTTGATACACAGAGGAATTACCCATAAAAATGAGCCGGTATGCTTCGCCGCTCCATTCCCGAGGCCACAACTGATAACCATAGCGCCTTATTGCATCCGTTGAGGTAAGGGAAATAGACAGCACCAGTAGCATAGGAATTATACAAACAATGGCAAAAAGGCCAACCAAAAAATAATTCAGGACAGTCAGTCCGGGGTTTCGTGTTTTCATTAGAATATTGCTCCATCGGGAAAATTCTTTTTTACCAGCCAATTTGAACCGTAAACCATAATAAAACCTACAAAGGCCTGATACACACCGACAGCCATAGCCCCTGAAGGGTCGCCTGTCTGCCGTAATGCACGGAAAACATAGGTATCGATGACATCGGTTGTCTGCATTAAAATACCGTTATCGCCAACCAGCGCATAAATCATCTGGAAATCGCCATAGAAAATTTTCCCTACAGCAAGCAGAGTCATAATACATACGGTGGGCATAATCAGCGGAAGGGTAATATGGCGGATTTCCTGAAACTTGTTTGCACCGTCAATGCGGGCAGCTTCGTAAAGTCCTTCATCAATGCCGGTCATGCTTGCCATATAAATGACAGAATTCATGCCCACCCCCTTCCATAATTTGATAATCACCAGAATTGGCGGCCAGTAACTTGCTTTGGAATACATCGAAACCGGTTTTCCCCCAAAAGATTCGATAATCTGATAGAGCCAGCCATTGCCGGTGGAAAGGAAAGCGTAAACAATATAGGCGACAATAATCCAGGAGAGAAAATTAGGGAAAAGCATCAGTGATTGCGTCACCTTCAGATACCGCTTTTGCCGCACCTCATTGAGCATCAGGGCAAGAACCACCGAACCGACGGTGCCGCTTGTGATAAAAAGGAAGTTAAGCCAGATGGTGTTCCAGGTGACAAGACCTGCCCGGTTTGACTTAAAGAAAAAGGCGAAATTCTTAAGCCCCACCCAGGGCGAATGAAAGAGGCCGGTCTGAAAATGGTAATTTTGAAAGGCCATCAACATATAAGGCAGGGTAAGGTAGCTAAAGAGCAGCACATATATGGCTGCCGGCAACACCAGGCAGTAAGAGAAGGGGTTCCGCCTAATATCGGCAAAAAAACTATGCTTTTTTTGTATCATGAAATGTATTATAAATCCTTTTTTTCAGAATGCAACTATAAGTTTTGGTTAAAAACTTCAAAATCAGGCGAAACGTAAAAAAAGTCATTAAAAATATGTTATAATACGGAATATGAAAAGAGGTGCGTTAAGAATCTACCTGGCTTACTCAGGCTTCAGACGGCTCTTTGCCTCATTTTTTATATTGCTCTGCGTTGTGCTGGCAGGCTCAAGTATCCTTTTTTATGCGGTCTTTTCCCGCACCCTCGAGACTGAATTAAGTGCTGCTAATCAGGATATGCTCAATAAGGTTCGTAATACAATTGATATTTTTTATGGTCAAACTATGACTCTTGCCGCACAGATGGCCAGCGCCGATGTCCCTCTGATACGAGTGATGTTTGAAAAAGAACGCGACCGGGTTCTTGAATATCAGGCTATGCTGAATCTTAAATCCTATTTGGTATCCCATCCGATAATCAGTTACTTTGCACTTTACAACGAAAGCCTGGAGAATGGGCCGAAACTTTTCTCGCTTGTTGATTTTCTGCCCGGTTCAGAAATGCAACTACTTAATTTGGCCGGTTCCAGTTATCAGAAGGGCCGCTATAGCCAGACCTTTCCCCTCTCCCTCCAGGCAGTGCCGAGGAATCCGCAGAATCCGCCTGTTCTTTACCCAACTATAACCCAACTGGTCTACTCACCTCTTACCCGGTCCGACAATAAAGGAGCGTTAATTTTTGGTATTGATTGTCTTGCTTTGCAGAATCTGATTAACGATGTCAATAAAGGTCAATTGGATAATGTAATTGTTCTGTCGCCCAAGGGAACTGTTATTTCAGCACCGGACAAAAATATGCTTTTTACTTCTTATGAATCGCCTGTCTGGACAGCTGTGCAAAACAATGGTGAGGAAGGTTTTTTGGTTATGAAAGACCAGGGAAAAAATGTCTGTGTTAATTGGACTCATAGCAGTAATTTGGGCTGGGTTTTTATCAATCTGACTTCCTATGACACCATTATGAAGCAGGTCTTGAATATGCGGAACTTTAGTCTGCTTATCAGTGCGATTTTTCTTGTGGCTTCTTTCCTGGGTTCCGGCCTGGCGGCATGGCGGATACATGCGCCGCTTCGTCGCATACTGAGCAAGCTCAATTATAAGCCCGATGCTGGTAAAAATGAGGAACTCTACCTTGAAGACCGGCTTGAGGCACTGGAATCTCCTTTTTATGCAGTCTGTGTTTTTTCATTTGAGGAAGAACAAAGGGACAAGGCTTCTCTTGCCAAACTGGAAGAAACGGCACAGCATATTATGGCAGAATGTGCGACAGTAGAAACGGCTCCTCTTTCTTCTCAGGCCATTGCGGTAATTCTTCATCTGCAACAGCCTCAGATTCCGGCGGAGGCAGAACTTCTTATAGCAGAAACCTGCGAAGTGGCTAAAAAATATCTTTCTCTTGAAGTGAACGCTGCTATTGGGTCTGTAGTAGACAGTATTTTTGCAGTAGCAGATTCCGCCGAAGAAGCCCGTTCCCTGATGAAAAAACATCCGAAAGAACCGGCTCCTTTGTGGATAGAATCTTCAATAGAAATGGCCGAAAAGAAATATATGAGCGGCGCTTTTTCTGTAGTAAGTGCTGCGCAGTATTATAAAATTACACCAAGCTATTTTAACCGTGTCTTTAAAAAATTCCGCGGCATCTCCTACAGTGAATATCTTAATCAGGTTCGTATGGGGCATGCCTCTGCATTGCTGATTCAAGGTTACGATGCGGCTAATGATATAGCCCAGGCTGTCGGTATTTCCAACACTACTTATTTTTATACGCTGTTCAAAAAATATTACGGCCTAACACCACAAGAATACCGACAGCAGTATAAAAAATAAAAAAAGGAAAAAACTCACAGATTTCAGTATTACAACATTCAGCGTGGGGTAGGGGGAGCAAAAGATTGTCCTGTCCCCCGTACGCGAGGCTTGAATGTTTAATTACTGCCACAATTCTATCACAAAACCTCTTGTAAAAAAACGAACTTTTTAATATACTAACAATATGGCACAAGACAAAAGTAATGTAAAGTATGCAGCAGGTTCCATTATTCAGATGCAAGGGGAAAAACCCAAAGATTCAATTTATATAGTGCAGCAAGGGACAATCCGGACAGAGTGGATTTTGGAAAAGAGGATAGAAGATACCGGTCCGGGAAGTATGGTGGGGCTGATTTCTGCGTTTACCGAACTTCCCCCAATGGAAACAGTTACCGCCTTATCTCCGGTTCAGGGGATTCTGGTAAAAAAAGCACATTTTGAGGCCTTTTTTAAGTCTAATCCGACTATTGTAAAAAAAATATTTCAAACTTTGGCACAACAAAGGCACAATCTGGAATATACATTGGCAAATGCTATCTTAAGGGTCGATACAGATAAGGCAAGTCCGCAGCTTCCTACAAGCACAGAAAACCTGTATAAACTTGGTTCTATTTACGAAAAATTTGGGAATAACCATACCGCCTACCTTGCCTATAAACGATACCTCTATTATCACCCTGGTGGGGCAGATGCCCGTGCTGCCGAAGACAGGCGCGATGCCCTGGCCATCAATGCTGTTGAGCAACCGGAATATGGCCCGGCCGATGTGTATCGAAAGTATCCAAAATACTCAGTTGTTTTTTTTGAAGGCGAGCCTGGCAATGAATTTTATCTGATTCGTTCCGGCCTGGTCAGGGCGGCAAAGATTGTAGATGATAAAAGAGCAATGATTGGTATGGCCCGAACGGGGAATATTTTTGGCGAGGCCGTATTGTTTGCCGACCAACCAAGGAACTATACCGTTATTGCCCACGAAGACCTTGAAGTCTTAACAATTACCGAAGATGGTTTAATGAACATGCTTTCAACTACACCAAAAATGATTTCGCATCTGATGTATTGTCTGGCAGGGCGTGTCTGGTATGCTTCTCATCGTTTGCAAAAACTTGCCGAGAAGGAACCGGGAAACAGGGTCCTTGGCTTTCTTGCCCTGACCCTCGAAACCGAGCATCTTTCCCTTAATTTTGACGGAGGCCATACTTTTTATTTTGGCTCCAAAGAACTCGTTGAAATGGCCGGCCTTTCGGACGAGGAAGGCAAGGCAGTGATGGACCCTGTTTTAGCAAGCGGCGTCCTTGTGGAACAGGAAGATGGTAAGCTTTTTTGCCCCAAGGTACCCTCTTTAAGCCGGGCCTTTGTGCTTAAGTAAATTACCAGGGCAGAAAGAAAACAAACAGCAAAACAGAGCAGGACGCTCTGTAGCCAAAGCCATGCGCCAACTGTAATAGCCGCAGGAATTCCGATTGCTACAAGAAATTCACGGACAAGAGTCGCCGGTTTTGCAGGCGGTGCATCAGTATTTTTTACCAGCTTGATTTCTTTGTCGCAGTGCCCTGCCAATGCGCAAAGGCTGCACATATCACTCAATTTTAAAATCTCCAACAGGCAGTCTGAAACTTTCAATTTTTTCAGAACGGCCCTTATCATTAAGTATAATGCAAAGACCCTGAATTTCGCAAGGCCCGTCGGCCTCGTGTGTCCAGTCGGGGATACCGCTCTGGTATTCTGCAATGCGGCTTTTTATTTGGCTGCCTCCAACCGAATAGACAGCGCCGGTGCGTCCTGCGTCACTTATATAGGCAAGGCCCTTTGTAATGCCTGCATCGGCACTTAAAACCTTTGTATGAGACCCAATAATGGCACTTGCAAGCCCGTTTTGCACTGCCAGCTCCTCAAGAATTTTTTTCTCGGCTGTAGCCTGCGCATGAAAATCGACAATAATAAAAGCTGTTTCGGCTGAAAGTTTTTCCATTAAGAGGGGAAATTCCGTATAAGGATTATTGGCATGAATTCGTCCAAAACTATTCTGTCCAAGCAAAACGCTTATCGCAATCTTGGCGCCGTCTACAGAAAAAAAACGATAACCATAGCCTGGAGCCTCTTTTATTAAATTCGCCGGGCGCACAACGTAGGGAATTTTTGCCATATTGGCAACAAGGTCCTTCTTGTAAAAGGCACATTCACCCAGGCTTATTGCGTCTGCCCCCAACTTATGCAGATATACCGAGTGGTTATAGCCCAGACCGCCACCGCCTGTCAGCGAATTGGCATTAACAATAATAAAATCGGGCTTATAGCTATTTTTAAGAAGCGGCAGCCCTCGTTTAAAGGCCCATAAACCGGCCTTACCTACCAGCTCGCCAATGTATAGGATATTCATACCGGTATTATATCAGGAATTTTTTTTGATTTCTACTGTTTCAATATCATTCATCAGTTTTAGTGTTGCATTAATTTCATCGTAAATTGTCCCCAAGTCGTGAATAAGTGATTTATGTTTCATTGTCAGATAGCTCAGATTTGTGATAGTGTCAAAACGCCCCGTTGTATCTTTTTTTAGAATACCTTCAATTATCTGATTGATTGTTTTTAGGGCACTAATTGCACTACGAATGATTTTAAGCGCTTCGATATTGATTTCATCGTTAATGACGCCCAGGCGTCCGCGCCTTATACTGGGCGAACCAAGAAAAACCTGCAAAGCTTCTACCCGGCTGCCGAACTCACCTTCCGGGGCAAGCGATAAGTCAAAACGGGCCAGCACAGAAGCGAGGTTCACCAGCGTATTGTAGCTTTCGGTAAAGGCCAGTCGATTATCACGGCGAATAAATTCACCGCCAATAAGCAGAGGTTCCAGAATAGGGTTAAATTTTCTTACAAATGAGATAGTCGAAAAGTTCAACAAAAAGGTCAGGGTAAGCGGCCGAACAAGCTGAATATCATTATCACTAGTATCCTCTATATCAAATTTGATATGCGGCAGAGCTTTTAGTTGAGAATCGTTAAAGTAGGCATTGTATGCAACCCAGACCTGCTTTTTTCTGTTTTCCAGTAAAAATTTTTCGAGACGGCTTCTGATAAAATCTTTCCAATACTCTTTGTAGATAGACTGCCAATCCTCGCCGCCGCTAATGATACTGGGCTGCCAGTCAAGGTTTCGGCTAATACAACGAATTATATCTACCACCGGGGTTGTGCTGTTAAAGTCCTTGATTATTTTAAGCGACAACTCGGTCCTGCTTCGAAGCCTGAGAATCTCTGCATCAATATCATAGCCTGCATCATCAGGGTAATTTTGCAGAACAAAGGCAAACATTGTTTCCAGAATAGCAGTTGACGGCGTTTTCTTTACTGAATATAAGATATTTTCCAATTTCTGAAGGTTGTCAATAACCAGGGTTCCTTCGCAGGAACTGTAACCATGATGCTTATCAATTTTAAATTGGTTCAATATTCTATCAAAGGGAAAGGAAGCCAGTTGCATCAGACAATTGAGCTCGCGGGAATCCGTATACATGTTTGATTTCATGCTATCGCTTATTGAGGCAAATGCATCTTCAATTTCTGCATAGGTATTTTGCTTTAACTCGTTTTCATTATATACTTTACTTACATCTTTCACCAGATTTTCAGGCTTAGCATCTTCCAAAAGCCTCCGATGAATGTCCGGCAATTCCAGTGCTCCAAGAAAGGCATAAAACTCCGACTTGTTTCGGTTAAGGCTTGTTTGAAGGGCTGCATAAAAAAAACGGCTTGCATTTTTCAACTCGGTAAGCCTGGTCAAAAAATCTGATAACAATAAATTTTCGGAAGTATCATACAGATTAGCGGAAACAGCTTTAATTTTTTTGCCAATTTTACCTATTTCCCTGTCAAGAAAGGTCTGATAAGGTTCTCTACCGGTAAACCATTTAATAATCCGAAGAATAAACTGATAAAAAGCAGATTTCGATTGAAAAAGAGTAGCAATATCTATATGATAAGTTTCACCTGGTTCTTCATATAAGGTTTCATCAGGAATTTCCTGACAAGAAAGTTTCTCCAATAATACTTCCCGTTCCTCATCAGTGAGTTCAAAGGAAAGTTTATTAAAAGTAAAATTATCGTCCATCCTAACAAGATTATCGGCATCACACCAAAAACCATTAGAAAAACATTTCTTTTGAGAGGAGGGTGGGGAGTTTTCCAAAGGAAAACTCCATAAGCAAACTGGCTTCGCCAGTTTGCGTTTAGCTCCGACGGGGATCGAACCCGTAATCTCCACCTTGAGAGGGTGGCGTCCAAAACCAATTAGACGGCGGAGCCAAACGTTAATTTGCTTCGCTTCGCTACGCAAATTAACGTCCGGAGTTTCGCGTCCATATCTACGATTGATTAGATAGCTCGGGAATGCGAAACTCCACAAGTTAATTTTCTACATACATCCCAGGATGCAGACTTTGTTTTGATACACAAAATTGATTATCATAAATCCTGGGATGTGTGCGTAGTTTTGCGTAGCAAAACTACGTAAGTTCGGCTTCGCCGAACTTTCCCCAGGGAGGATTCGAACCCCCACAAACAGATCCAGAGTCTGTAGTGCTACCATTACACAACCGGGGAAAGCAAATTTGCTACGCAAATTTGCTTACAGAGTTTTGCTACGCAAAACTCAGCATATAATCCTATTACAAACCTTCTTCTACTACTCGCTGTCGTAGTTTATTAAGGTATGTATTCTGATTCCTTCAAGGGCCTTATCGTAGTGCAGGAAGGGGAGGCCTATGACGCCGAAGATATTTGTTACTTCTGCACCTGCTTCCCGAATCAACTGGGTGGCTGCACCCAGGGTGCCGCCTGTCGCAATAAGGTCGTCCATAAGCAAAATATTTTTGCCTTTTGGAATATCATCTACCTGAACTTCAATTTCTGCAGTTCCGTATTCCAGAGAATAACTCTTAGCAAGCACCTTTCCGGGTAATTTCCCCTTTTTCCGTATAGGAATAAGCGGCAAACCGGCCCTTAATGCAAAAGGTGCGGCAAACAAGAAGCCACGAGCTTCAATTGCAGCAACTGCATCCAGAGGATAAGGTGCATACATATCAAGCATTGAATCAATACAATAGCCAAAAGCCTTTGTATCGAGTAAAATGCTCGTTATGTCATAAAACAAGACGCCGGGTTTCGGAAAATCGGGCACCTTGCGAATATAATCATCAAGATTAAAATTCATATAGCGAGAATAGGACTCGGACCTATGACCGGACGGATATGAGCCGTCTGCTCTACCAACTGAGCTATCTCGCCAACGCAAAACCTTCGGTTTTGCTTACGGAGTTTCGCGGCGCTCTATTCTGCCACTCACATAACTCGGGAATGCGAAACTCCACGCGTTTGCTACGCAAAACTCCCCCGCAAAATTATCTGCATAATTAGTATAAAGAAAATAAAAAAAAGTGTCAATAGGCTTTGGTAAAAAAATTTATTGGAGGGCGGCTTTGACGTTGTTGGTGAACCAGCCTATTATGGCTACGGCGCGGTTGCCGAAGGATTTGCTCATTTGGTTGCGGAAAATAACGACTATCGGTTTTACCAGTGAATTTATATAGATAAGCACCCCTTCTTTTGTTTCTATGGCCATAATAAGGGTGTTCATATTATGTGGATGGACTGCCGTTACATTAAGGAAACGCCTGAGCTTCAGGGTTGATAGATTCTGTTGCACAACAAGCAAGGCGCCCGGACGGCTGGCATAGGTAAAAGTATAGGTGTTTTCCAAAAACATGTTGTCCCTCTGAAAGACATAAAAAGTAGTATCCGGAGGAGGCGCCGTCCATACCGGGTCCTCAAGGGGGGTCAGGTCGTCGGGGCTTACAATTCTTTCCGAGCGGCTGTATAAGCGGTTAATTTTATCCTCGGTGGCGGAATAGTATTCAAGGCCTGCCAGGGTGGTAAAGGCTGCAGCCTTGGTAAAAAGCAGTCCCCATTCCGCTTCGCTCAAAGGGGCAGGGTAGGCCTCGCCAGGTGCCGCCTTTCGTGGAATAAAGGTTAATGCCTCGCCTGCAATGTCAGGCTTTTTTTCAGCGTCAATTTTGGCAACTTCCTCTTTGGCAAGGGGAAACTCGGGAAGATACTTGTATTCTAATTTTCCCCAGTTGCGAAACGAAACCTGCGAAAGCATTTTCCCGCTTGCAAGTTCCTTTGCATTGTGGTCGCCAACAAGGTCCTTTAATAAAGGCCGCGAATCCGCCTGCGCAAAACCCTGCAGGCAACAGAGGGCCGCAAGGAGAAAAACGAAAAATCTTTTACTTGGCACCACGATAATATACCCTAACCTGTTTAAAAAGTCCCTCGCCTTCGCTTTCAGTTTCGATATCGTTAATATCATTAAGGGTGGTGTGAATTAAACGCCTGTCGTAGGGGTTCATTGGTTCAAGCAAAATCGATTGTTTGCTTTCGCGAACACGGTCTGCTACAGTGTAGGCCATGCGAACAAGGTTCTCTTCATGGCGTAAACGATAGCCCTCACTGTCAAGGATAATGCGGATGTCGTCATTGCCAAGGCGGCCTGCATAAATATTTACCAAAAATTGCAGGGCATCCAGGTTTTTACCCTTTTTTCCAATCAAAATTGAGGAATCGCCTGAGTCAATCTTGATTCCCAGCTTCCGTTCTTCCCGAAACTGCACAGAAACTTCGCCCGAATAGCCCATTTTTTCGATTACTGTGCGAATAAAACTGATTATTTCAGCCTCAAATTCAGTAGCCTGCAATGCCGGTGCCGTCTTTTTCGGAATATTTACCTGCGGCTTTTCGTCCATACCATCATCAATATGCACTCTGATTCTGACCAGCCCTTTCTTGAAAATCCCCGATTTCTGATTTTCAAGAATTTCAACATCAAAGTCATCGGAAGCAAGTCCGAGTTCTTCTGCAGCGCGCTCAATTGCTTCTTTTTCACTGCGCCCTTCAAATTCATAAGTCATATATATAAGTCTCCTATTAGCAAATTATTTTTTCTTTCTTGCTTTTGGCGGCAAGAGCGCCTTTTTTTCCTCTTGCTGGGCAAGCTCTGCCTGTATCTGTGCCTTTTTTTCCTTATTCATACGGTTGATGATAAGTTGCTGCGCCGTCCCCAGGAGGTTCGAGAAAATCCAGTAAACTGAGAGGCCCGAGGGCAAATCATAAAGGATAAAGAAGAAGATAATCGGCATGCCCCACATCATAAACTTCATCATGCCTTGCTGCTGTTGTCCGGGCATCTGAGTGAGCTTCGTTGTCAGCATCTGCGAAACGGTATAGATGATAGGCAAGAGGCGAATATCCGTCCAGCCAAGCAGCGGAATAGTAAAGGGTAGATGATAGATTGATTCAGGCTGCGAAAGGTCGGGTATCCAACCGGGGATAAACAGAGCGCCGCGAAGGTCGAAGTTCGTGTTAAACACATTATACATGGCAAAGAGAAGCGGCATCTGAATAAGAAGAGGTAAACAGCCTGAAAGCGGGTTATAACCGACTTCTTTGTAGAATTCGGCCATCTTTAACTGCATTTGCTGTTGATTATCCTTGTATTTTGCCTGAATTTCCTGAATTTTTGGTTGGAATGCCTGCATTTTAATAGTTGCTTCACTTGATTTCTTGGTTAGCGGGAACAAAATCAGGCGAACAAGGAGGGTAATAAGGAAGATTGCCACCCCATAATTGCGTGCCAGCATGTAGAAGAACTTTAAAAGCCAGTTGATAACCCATTCAATTGGGGTAAGAATGCCGCCGCCTGTTGCTACCCGTGAAAGCCCCGTGTCTTGCAGGCGGAAATCGTTTGCCCCATTGTCATAAATGCCCAGGGCATCGGTGGTTTTGGGCCCCAGGTAGAAGTAAAAAGAATCGGCAATGCGGCTTTCGTTATACACCGCAGGCCTTGTAATGAAAAACCGGGATGCATTGGACAAACCGGGCTCGGCCCTTGTGGAAAATTCCATACGGTAGGGCGTGGCATCGGGAATTGCTATAAAAGTAAAATATTTTCCGGCAATAGAAGCCCAGCTAGGCCGGCTTTCAATGAGCTGGTCGGTTCTTTGGTTTTTCCTTTTGCCATTCACATAAATATAGTATTGCCGGTAATCACTCCGGTTATCCAGGGCGGCAAAACGGGGGCCAATTTGCGGGCCAAATTCCAGGGTATAAGCGGCGCCGTTAAAATCAAAGTTGCTCACTTTTGCCCCATCGAGCAGAATATCCAGTTTGAACATATATTCATTATCGTCAAAGGTATAGCGCTTGGTCAATCGGAAAGTATCGGTAGCAAGAGCATAATCCCGGTAAAATTCTACAACATACTGGGATGGCCGGTTTATATAGAAGAAATCGCTTAAAGGAGCCGCATTGACTGTGCCAAATGCTACAGTAAAGGTATTGGGCGGAAGGTCGCCGGGAAGCACCATGTTCACCGGATTGCCTTCATCATCATGTTCCTTTAAAAGATAGGATACAATGTCGCCGCCTTTGTTGGTCAAGGTAACGGTGAGCTTTTCGGTCTCAATGGCAAGCCGTTGTTCGCTTGCAGGTGCACTTTCCCCGGCCGCTGTTGCAGGTACTGCTAGCGGAGTGGCCTGTGGGGCAGGCGCCTGGACAGGCGCTTGTTCTGTTGTTGCAGTCGGAGCCGCCTGTGGGGCGCCCTGCGAAGATGTCTGTTGTGCGGCTGCTTCAGGAGGAATAGGCGGGTAAAGCTGTGCCTGTATAAAATAAAAAGCTGTAATTACAATTACCGAAAGAACTACAGCTAAAACTGTCCTTTTTTCCATGATAACCTAAACTCCTCTGGAACTGGGTCATAACCACCTTTATGCAAGGGGTGGCAGCATAAAAGGCGCCGTATTCCCAGGTATAAACCTTGCAGGAGGCCGAATTTTTCTATTGCCTCGTATGCATAGGTAGAACAAGTCGGATAAAACCTGCAATGCGGCGCCGATAAGGGCGAAATGGCCTTTTGATAAAACCTTATACAATATAAAACCATTGATTTCATTGTGTTCGCCTGCCCTTAAAAAGATTCGCCTTGTAGAAAAGGTTCTTTAACTGGCGCAAACGGTCTTGATATCTTGCATCATATTTTTTATCTTTCGGCTGAAAAACCATCAGCACCAGGTCGTAACCCGGTTTTATGCTTTTGCGCACATGCCGATATGCTTCCCGGCCAAGCCGTTTTGCCCTGTTCCTTTGAACCGCATTCCCGTATTTTGGACCGAAGGTAAAAGCAATACGAGAAAAACTTTGCGAAGAATCCTTTTGTTCTGCTTCTAAAACCGACAGTTTAGCCCCATAGGCATAGGCCGATTTTCCTTTTCGCAAAATCTTTCTTATTTCAGTTCGCTTTTTAATTCGCTCTTCAACAGGAAAATTTTCCATCAATATGGCTTTTTCTCGTCGGCTACGCTGAGCTTTCTCCGTCCCTTGGCACGGCGCCGTTTGAGCACCAGCCGTCCACCGCGGGTTGCCATTCTTGCCCGAAACCCGAACTTTCGGTTTCTTTTCACTTTGCTGGGCTGATAAGTCCTCTTCATATATATCACTCCTGGAAACTAAGATTCTTATAAATTGTATATTAAATACAATAATTCATTTACAGTTTATCAAAATGGCGCTTTTTAGTCAAGGGGTTATTACAAAAAAATTTGGCAAGTAGTATAATCATGATGATGAGATTACATCCTTTGTTGAAAGAGATTGGGGCTCTGTTTGGGGAAGCCGGGCATCAGGCTTTTCTTGTAGGCGGTGCGGTGCGGGATTTGTTGCGGGGAAAGGCGGCGAAGGATTGGGATATTGCGACGGATGCCCGGCCCGAAGAGGTGATGCGGATTTTTCGTTCCAGGCGCTTTCCGGTAATTCCGACGGGGATAAAGCACGGGACGGTGACGGTGCTGTATAAGGGAAATTCTGTTGAGGTGACCACTTTTCGCACAGAGAGCGATTATGCCGATGGCCGCCACCCGGAAAAGCTTGAGTTTGCCGGCACTATAGAAGAAGATTTATCCCGTCGCGACTTTACTATAAATGCAATCGCAATAAGTTTGAGTGCTTCGCGCTTAATTACTGATCCATACGGCGGGGAGGCTGATATAAGGGCAGGTGTGATTCGCTGTGTTGGTGAAGCGGCGGAGCGTTTTGGGGAAGATGGCCTGAGGCCACTGAGGGCGCTGCGTTTTTCTGCACAATTGGGCTTCTCAATAGAAGAAAAAACACTGGCCGCTATTCCCGGGGCTCTTGGCGTAACGGCAAAGGTTTCGGCGGAAAGGATTCGGGATGAGTTGGATAAAATTATCCTTTCCGAAAGGCCTTCGCGTGCCTTTTTGCCGATGCTGCAAACGGGAATGATGCAACTGATTCTGCCTGAATTGGCCGCCTGCGATGGCATTGAACAGAAGGGTTACCACCGTTTTGATGTGCTGCAACATTCCCTTCTGGCCTGTGATTATGCTGCCCAAAAAGGTTTTTCCTTTGAGGTGCGGATGTCTGCCCTGCTCCATGATATTGGGAAGCCGGACTGCCGTGCGCTTACCCCCCCCCCAGCCCCCCCCGCAGGGGGGGGGGAGAATAAGGCGGATGGTGAATACTATACTTTTTACCGGCATGAGGAAAAATCAGCGAAAATGACTGATGCTTTAATGCGGCGTCTTCGTTACCCCAATGCTCTTCGGGAAAATGTTGCTCACTTGGTGGCCTGTCATATGTTTCATTACACAGATGATTGGGGTGATGCTGCTGTTCGGCGCTTTGTCCAAAGGGTTGGGGCGGAAAACCTTGATGCGCTCTACCAATTACGCCTCTGCGACACCTACGGAATGGCAGCAGTAGAACCTGCACCGGAAAGCCTTTTACCGCTTATGCGCCGTGTCGAAGCGGTTTTGGAAAAAGGCCGGGCATTGAGCATTAAAGACCTTGCCATTAACGGCAGAGACCTTATGGCCTTAGGTATTCCGGCCGGGAAACAAATAGGCATCGTCTTAGGGCAATTGCTGGAGGCCGTAATGGAAGACCCGGAGCAGAATAACAGGGAAAAATTGCTGGAGATTGCTAACAATGTATCACCGGCAATAACGGGGGGTGTG
>JAISIL010000001.1 GCA_031262035.1 Spirochaetaceae bacterium
CCTCCCCCAGAGGGGGAGGAGTTTAATTTTGGAATTGATTCTATTGTGAAGGTCAAATAATCCCCAGCAATGTTTCCTATTGCATCAGGCTCTGCCAGATACACGGGTTCTTCTGTCCCAGCCCCGGCATCAGGCTGTGCAAGAGGCGGAAGTTCCGGCTCTGTTTCTATCGCTGTGGGTAACCTCAATAGGGGCTGGCATGCGGTTAATAGTAATAACACCACCAATACCAATGCCAACCGTTTTGTGCCGATGTATCGTCTATATATCATATTCCGGACCTCCGCCTGAATCTGTTGCAGTTATATTAAAAGTGATATAAGCCTTCATCTCTGTAGAGCTCAGCCATTGAGCAGTAAAGGGATGGCTTAGAGTAGGGTTATAAGTGAAACTTATTGTAGGCAAAAAGACATAGTCATCATTTGCAGTAAAATAGACCGTTGCAGTATACACCGTGCGGGGGCTAAAGGCTTCGCCGGGGTTCAGGTATTCAATTTCTACATAGGGTTGCGAGCTCCACAAAATCGAAGCCGTAAAGCCGAGGTCTGCATCGGGACTAATGGTATTTTGCGAAGCGACATCGCTTACAGGAACAGCGAACAGCCGGCTTAAATCGGTCGATTCAATAATAAGAGGCCTTGCCAAAAGTACATCTGTTGTATACGAACGCGCGCCTGAAGGCAGTGCAGTGCTGTCTGCATCTACTATCTTCCGCCAGCCGCCTTCTCCCTTGTTGATATAGCCGGTATTGACATCAGCCCCCCAGGTGGCATTGCCCTGAAAGACCGGCACGCTGGAAACTCCAAGGAGGGTCCCGCTTTCAAGGGTAAATTCCGAGCTGGCGCCTGTTATCTTCAAAAGAGAGGGCGCAGTGCCCGGCCCAATATCAAGGGTAATATTGCCCTCTAACACAAGATGAATATTAGTATTTAATGTAAAGAGTGGATTATTATCATTAAGGTTCAGTGTCCTTGTTTCCTCTACTCCTTGTAAATAGATAGTTGCAAGGCTTGTTGTTGCACTCAAACTAACTCCGTTCATAGATTCACTGTCAGGAAGGTATACACGGAAGGTTCTGCCCCCTATCGCAGTTCCTGCACCTACACCCTTGTAGGGAACAGAGCCTGTGGCAAGCAGGTCAAAGGCCTTTTGGGCAAGGTTCCCCGGGTTTATTGTTACTTCGGCAAGGGGTATAGGATACTCGTTTGTTTCACCGTTTTCACTCACTACTTCAACCAAATTGCCATTGTATGCTGCCTTCACCATTTGAATACTCACAGTGCCGCTTGCATCAGTGGTCGTATCATTCTTTATATGCCACACAGGAATTTCGTCTTGTGCCGACAGGGGAGTAGTAAAATCAGCGGCCTCCCCGTATTTTGCCGTCCAGTTTGCTGCCGTCGGCCCATAAGCAAAAGGTGAATAGTATAAATCCAGGGCTACCGTGCCTGTTTCATTCAAGTCACGAAGGCCAAGGTCAAGCTGCATGCTCTGCCCATTAACGCTTGTCATATTTGCAAAGCTTGTAATCGTTCCTACGCCTGTTTTCCGGTAACTTATCATCGAGCCATCATTTAAGCTTAGAAGAGTAGTGCTATTCACCCGGACCGGGCTTTCCAGAGCACTTTGTTCGGCCATCTTTAAGGGGGTAAAATTATCCCCATAAAGGCCGGTCATTGAAAAAACGGCCGTCCAGTTATAACTGCAATCAAGGTTCAAGGTTTCCCCTTTTACCGGCTCCATTGTTAAACCGGGGCTTCCATCTTCGCTTCCCAAAAACTTTATGTCTGTCACCATAGTAAAAAGGGGAATGGCTATACTAGTAGTATCATCACTTATCTTTGCCCTGACAAAACCTGCAATAAGAAGCACCGGTTCATCGGTCGTCCCTGCCGCACGGTAACCGCCTAAAAACAATATATTATAGCTATGCCTTCTTCGCACCTGTATCTGCAATTGATAACTGCCACCGGCGTTTGTGGCCGCGGTCTGGCAAAAATCCCATATTGCCTTGTCCGGGTCTGCAGCGTCTACCGATATAAGCTGAAAGATGTTGCAATAAGAGCCGGTGCTTATATCACTGTCATCAAGGCCGGTAATAGAACGCCCGGCATTTACACTGCGCGAAAACTCAGCAGCGCTAAACTGAAAGCTCAGGCAATTGCCCTGCACACGAGCGCTAATACTTTCGGCCCGTCCCGGTCCTTCTCCTGCCGCCTCCGAGGGAAGCGTTACGGGCCGGCAAGCTGTGGTAAATAACATAAATAGAATCAACAGACCCGATTTCAAAACAAAACTCCTCCCCCTCTGGGGGAGGTTGGGTGGGGGTTCAACCCTCCCCCGACCCCTCCCGCAAGCGGGCGGGGAGTTTTTGAATTGCCCCATATTTTTCCTAACCTTCATAGCCTAATCCTCTACATCCATGCCGCTGCCTGCATCTGTTCCTGTTGCATCAAAGGTGATATATACCTTTACCGATAAGTCATTTACCCAATGGCTTAAAATTGTCTTTTGATTGTAGGCAAAACCGGTAGGGTTCCTGAAGATATAACCATCGTTGGCATCCAGATACAAGAGCGCCGTATAAACAGTCCGCGGGCTGAATTTTTGCCCCGGGCTTAAAAATTCCGTCTCCAGGTAGGGCTGGGAAGTCCATACTATAGAACCGGTAAAATTAGAACCTATTACCGGTATAATACTGTTTTGCGAAGCCACATCAACTACCGGCGCCTTAAGCACCGGTGTTAAATCAGTCTCCGTTATATAAATCTTCGTTGCAAGACTGCTATCCGTAGTCCAAGTGGCCCCTTCTGTTACGGTAAGAGCCTTCCCCGCCGCATTCCGGACCTCATACCAATTTTCGTTATCGCTTGTCCAATACCCGGTGCTCACATTGGGGCCCCAAACCGCAGTGCTGCCCTCCCCATTAAGCTTGATGGTACCTGCCGCATTCCCCCGCACTGTTCCATAGTCCAGGATAAAAGAACAATCAGCCCCCAGATTAATCAGCGTCTCAGCGCTTGCATCACTTCCATCCAAAGTCAGAGGGTCACTGTTATTCTCCTGTTTTTCCAAAATGATAGTGATATACTGCCCCGGCTTGCTTGCATCGTTTAAATCAAAGAGGGGTTTACTGCCGTTCGAATAAATACTGCAATCAGGGTCATTTACCGTAAGGTGTAATACCGTCGGCTTATCCGCTGTGCCGTTTACCGCTGTGCCGCCAAACACATAGCCTTCATCAATTGTTTCATCGTAGGGCTGATACAAACGGTAGGCATTCGATGTTGCAGGGCCTGTTTCCTTGCTAAAAGGGTCTTTGATAGAGCCGCCGGCAAAAAGGCTAAAGGCATGTTTGGCAAGGGTATAGTCCTGGACCCCAAATAAGGTGATTTCGCTCTCCTTACTTGCATCTGCAGGGTCAATTTCGGTAAAGGAGCCGTCATAGGAGTCCACCGTGCTCAGTATAGTAATATCCCCGCTTGAATCGATGGTATTTCGAATATGCCATTGGGGAATATCGGCTGCCTGAGAGAGCGGGGTAACAAAATGAGCGGCATCCCCATACTTTGCCGCCCAGGTTTCATCGCTGGGGCTATAACCAAAAGGCGAGTAAAGAAGGTCCATAGCTACAAGGCCTGAATCCCCCATTTCAATTACCCCGATAGTAAGGTCAAGGCTCTGCCCATTGCTGCTTGCTATAAGATTGGTTTTTGTTACGGTATCGGAGTCCGTTTTGGTGTAATTTATTGCAGAACCTGCATTAAAGCTCATCGGGGTAGAAATGTCGACCTTCAGGGGACTTGCCGCAACTGCCTGTTCGGCCGCTTTCAGTGCCACCAGGCGGTCGTTTTCCGTATCGGCCATTGAAAAAACTGCCGTCCAGTTGTAGCCATACTGTAAACTAAGGGTTTGCCCCTTTACAGGCTCCTCGCTTAAGTTAGGGTGTCCGTCCTGCCTGCCGTCAAACCGAATATCTACCACCAGGGGCTCAAGGGCAAGGATAATCCCTGCCGTATCGTTCAGAATCTGTGCCTTGGTATAGCCTGCAGCAAGCAAAAGATTATCGCCGGAGCCTTCGGCCTTATAGCCTGCAAGGAGCAATATATGGTAGGTTCTTTTTCGCCGCACCTGTATCTGCAGCTGATATTGCCCCTCCGCATTGGGGGCATCAGTTTCATCAAAATCCCATATAGCCCGGGAAGAATCTGCATCTGCTATAGCAATTAATTGAAAGACATTGCAATAAGCCCCACTACTGATATCCTTCTCACTCGGCCCGGTAACAGAACGTGCCGGCATATCCTTTGGTAAATTATCGTAGGACAATAAAAAAGAAAGAGAGTCGCCTGACACAATCCCCGCACACATCTCAATTTCAGGCCTGGGCACAACAACAGGGTCACAAGACAAAAAGAGCGCACAAACAAGCCCGAGAACGCCTGCCTGCACCGGTAAAAACCAAGCTCTTCCAATTTTTTTCATACCAATTCATCACTTTTACCTTACCCTTTGTTATCAAGTATAATACATCAGTCCCCAAAAAAGCAAGGGAATTTTACAAAATAATTCTGACCTAGCATGTTGGAATTAAGAATTCAAGCATAGCGTACGGGGGAGCAGGACAATCTTTTGTTCGGGCTGTTGAAAGTTCCGCCTTCGGCGGCGTCTTGATATGATGTCTACCGACAAAGCGATGACAGCAACTTTCAAATGCCCTCACAAAAGATTGTCCTGCTCCCCTACCTCATGCTGGGAGTTGTATTACTGAATTCCAGCATAAGGATGCAAGGGAGGAGAGGAAAAGGGCGGGTAACTCCTCTTATCTTGTTAGGGTGTCTGGAGAAAGCCTTTTGAAATTATTTTGAAAGTTGCTGTCATCGATTGCTCGAAAGGCACAGTATCAAGACGCCGCCGAAGGCGGAACTTGAAACTAATTCAAAAGGCTTTCCCCAGACACACCACGCCAAGAGATGGCTGAGCGGTCAGATACCGCCCTTTTCCTCTCCTCCCCGTGCGCTATGCTGGAATTTTTAATTACTGCACGAGGCGGGAATCTGCTAGCGCATCTTCCCCATTGCTGTTATACTGAAGGCCATGAAACTAATCCTTGTTGCCCTGAACTTTGATGATAGCCCGGAAGCTATTCCCCTGGGGGCGGCCTGTATTGCAAGCGCCTTGAAGAAAGCTCTTCAGGTAGAATTAGTCAGCACGGATGTAGCGCATGCCACAGAGATGCATGAAGTCTTGCATAAAAGCATCGCACAGGGCTTTCGGCAAAACGATGTCTGCGCCCTGGGTTTTTCGCTCTACTGCTGGAACCGTGCCGCTTCTCTGCATTTAGCACAAGCAGCACAAGAAATAAATGCAGAAGCCGGCAAACTTTTCCTCTTTTGCGGCGGCCCTGAGGCAACAGCCAATAGCAGCGGCCTTTCCAAGGCAGAAGGCGGCCCCTTCGATGCAGTGATACAGGGTGAAGGCGAGGAAGCGGCCATTCGCCTTATTGCCGGCCTCTTAGGCAGAAACAGCCCTGAGCCAACTTCATTTCTATCTTCTCTTTCTTCTCTATCTTCTCTATCTTCCCCCTGGCTCGACGGCACACTCAGCGTAAAGAGAGGTTCTGCCGTTCTCTGGGAACTGGCACGGGGCTGCCCTTTTCGCTGTGCCTATTGCTATGAATCGAAGGGCGCAAATTCCCTGCGCTATTACCCGATGGAACGCATCAAGGCCGAACTACAAGTTTTTATCCAAAGGGACGCCGCTTATGTATCTGTTCTTGACCCTACCTTCAATGCAGACCCGAAACGGGCGTCTCAAATGCTCGACCTTATCATTAAAGAACAAAGCAGACGCGACAATGGGACGCAATGGCACTTTGAAGCCCGCGCAGAGCTTGTCACCGAAGCCCAGGCGATGCATTTTGCAGAGCTCGGCGCTTCCGTCCAAATTGGTCTACAGACAAGCAATCCGGCTGCGGCAAGCCTTCTTGACCGCGGCTGGAACCGGGAGAAATTTTTAAAAGGCATCGCCCTTCTTAACCGCTACGATGTCAGTTTTGGCCTTGATTTAATCTACGGCCTCCCCGGCGATGATATAAAAGGTTTCAAAAAAAGCCTCGATTTTGCCCTGGGCCTTCAGCCCAATAACCTTGATATTTTTCGTCTGGCAGTCCTCCCCGGAACCACTTTACACGAGCGGGCCGGGCAATTAGGCATAGAGGCTGATACCGAAGCTCCCTATCTTGTCCAATCCACCCCGTCTTTTGATGCAGAAAGCCTTGACCGGGCAGAAAAGCTTGCAGAATTAACTGATATTTTTTATAACCAGGGAAAGGCTGTCGGCTGGTTTCTCCAAGTCTACCAAGCCTTGCGTGATTTTCATAATTCGCGCACTATGCACGCTTTGCCTGATTTTCATACTGCAGACCTGATTGAACAATTTGGCGCCTTTCTTGAAGCAGAAAAGATATCCCGAGAGGATGTGTTTTGCAATAATTCCTCTGTAGACATTCCCCAAGTGCAATGCAGGTTTTTTGCACAGTGCTGCAATCAGCTCGCCGTTCCTCAATTAATCCCGGCCATAGAAGACCTGATTCATTACCATGCCGGCTGGGCACGGGCCCTTACCGAAGGCAAATCCACCATGCTGTCCCTTCATTATCACCCCCAAGAAATTTTTGGCAGAGAGGGCCTTAAACTCAAGGCCTTCATAAAACACCACAAACAATCCCCCGCACACTGGCACATGGACACTGAAGGCGAACTTTCACCGGTGAGCAAAAAAATCTTCTAAGCCACTGTTTTAAGACCGCTTGACAAGAAACATCATTCTAGCCATAATTATAGACATAAGGAGAGATACGATTATGATAAACATTCCAAAAATCAGGCCGGTTTCCGACCTTCGAAACCACTATGGCGAGGTAATGGAGGACATTCACCATGAGGATAAACCGATATTTTTGACCAAAAACGGCAAAAGCGACTCTGTTTTGATGAGCATCGACACTCTTGAAAAAGAATTGTGGCGCTGGGAAGTATATTTCAAACTAAAAGAATCTGAAATTGAAGAAAAACGCAACCCCAAACGCTACACCCACGAGGAAGCCTGGGCAGAAATTGAATCGCACCTAAAGGAGATTACCGCATAATGGATTACAAACTCAAGTACCTGCCGGAATTTACCAACGATATGAATGAAATCAATGATTATATAAGCATTAACTTGGAAAATCCCTCTGCTGCCTTTAAACTGACTGCTCTTGTAAAAGAAAAATGCGAGCACCTAAAAGAAATGCCCCGTGCGCATCACCTTTACCAAACACCTGTTCCCCTTGAACATGAATACCGGATACTTTCCGTCAATAATTATTCAGTCTTCTATACGGTAGACGATGATAATGCCCTCATCAGCATTCACCGTATTTTGTATAACAGGCAGGATTTTGGCGGGTCTATCATAGCATGATAGGGGTAAAAAATTTTTCATCTACCTATTGACACTTTTTCCTAAATACGGAATATTGGGCTAAGGAGAGTTTTATGCAAGTTACAAATATACCAAAAAACAAAAATAGGCTGATTAAGGCGATACGGGGCCTTTTTGAGCATCGAGCCCTGTGGCTATATTTTCTGGTCGACGAGGCAAAGAAGAAGGGGCTTGATCCAAAGGATTATGCGGGCGAAGCGATTAAGCGTTGCGGTTTGTTTCAGGGGAAGGCTCATGCGATAAACGGACCGGGAACCAGTTTAAAGGAACTAAAGAAGCGGCTTTTCGCCGGCGTTGGCCAGATGATTTTTGAGATGAAGTTTCTTCGCTGCACTGACGACAACTTCGATATTGATTTTCACTATTGCCCCCTCGTGGCCGCCTGGCAGAAGCAGGGGGTTGAAGGCCAGTATCTTGTCGACCTCTGCGACTTTGCCATGTGCGGCGACCGGGGAATGGCCGAATGTTTCGGCTGCGAACTTGATTTGCCCAAGACAATAGCCAAAGGCGACGGCATCTGCGAATTGCGCTTCAGGCGAAAAGGCCGGTAGAACCGTCATAACAAGCCCTATCATATGTGATACCCCTATCATAGCATGATAGGGCTAAGAATTTTTCGCCATTTTTACCATCGTTTTTGCATGTACCTTCCAGTCTTCTACAAGGCGGTCTGGGGCAAGGGGCTTGGCAAAACAACCGCGAGAGAGCACCCATTCAAGGACCTTATCGTATTGGCTGCTTGTAAAACTTATGGTAATACCCTTTTCGCTGTCCCCTGTATCAAAGGCTTTTATCTTCTGGTCTTTTGCCCACATCCGTTCCTCGACCAAGGTAGCCGCATAGCCGTAAAAATTAATCTTGAATTTATATTTTTCGCCCTTGAACACGCCAAAGAAACTCCCCTCGGTAATTTTGCAGTAATTGTAATCATCGGGTAGTTTAAAAGTAGTTTCAGTAAGCCGGATATTTTTTATGCGGGTAAGAGAAAAGATGCGCGCTGCCTTCCGGTCATTGTCATGACAGTAAAGATACCAAGCATTGTTGTCGTAGAGTAGTTGATAGGGCCTTGTGTGCCGAAGTTTATACTCACTGTCTCCTGCATTGAGGTAATCGAAAGTAATCACCACATTTTTCTGCATAGCAAGAAGAATCCGGTTCCAGGTAAGTTCATCAATATGCGCAGAGGCCACAGGCGGAGCAACAATCCGTTTTGCAAACCAATCGTTTTTATGTTCGTCATCATAGGATGTAGTGATACTGTCTAAAAGCTGTGTAACGGCGCTATACATCGGGTTATCCCGATACTGTGCAATAAGACTCTTGATAACGGCAAGAGCGGCGAGGTCTTTCGCCCCGGTAAAGCCCGAAGGAATCCGGTAGGTTTTTTCCGTATAGTAATAGCCCTTTGCATAGCTGTCATATTCAATAGGCGCATTAAAATAGTCCTTCATCTTGCCAATATCACGATAGACCTGAACCTGGCTACATTCCAGCCGCTTCGCCAACCTTTTCGCATTGGGATGCTGCCCGCCCGCAATAAGCCTGTCAATAGTCAGAATCCTCTGCAAGGCCCCAACAGTAAGTTTCCCCGATTTTGCTTTCATATTCTATATAATAAAATATTTATCGGAAAATGTCAAGGTAGGGCTATCATGTGTGATAGCCCTACCATATGTGATAGAGTTAAGGTAACACTGATTAATTCGAAATTCATTTAAACCACGAAGGACACAAAGTGTTATAATACAACAAATTGCAAGTTCGCAGGGCTGGCGTGGTTCGCGGTTAATCTTTATTTACCCCCCCCCCCCCCCCAAAAA
>JAISIL010000011.1 GCA_031262035.1 Spirochaetaceae bacterium
TATCTTTTTGGTCATGGCGAAAATTCTATTTATCAGATTGACCGTGAGCTGCGGCTCCTCCAGGACGAAGGCGTTGGTGAAAAGGCGTCGATTGTCCCAATTATCGGAGACCTGAAAGATGCAGACTATATGGACTATATAATAGAAAAAACCAGAGTTGATGTCATTTTCCATGCGGCAGCTTACAAACACGTTCCCATGACGGAAGAAAATCCGGTGGCCGCCATTGAAAATAATTTTTTTGGAACAATTAATCTGGTGAATGCAGCAAAGAAAAACCATGTAAAGCGATTGGTGCTTATTACCACCGACAAGGCGGTAGAGCCTGTTTCGATTTATGGTGTTTCAAAAAAACTCTGCGAAGAGGTTGTGCTTGACAGTAATGGCGGTGACACAAATTTTATGGTGGTGCGTTTTGGAAATGTCCTTGGTTCCAGGGGTTCGATTGTGCCGCTTTTCAGGCAGCAGATTTTAAAAGGCGGCCCGGTAACAGTTACTTCCCCGGAAATGCGCCGTTACTTTATGACAATCCCTGAGGCCTGTTCCCTGGTGCTTAAGGCAGGCGGTGTTGGTAAAAATGGTAAGCTCTATCTTTTGGATATGGGTGAACCGATTAGAATTAGCGATATGGCCGAACAAATGATTCGCTTTTATGGTTTTGAACCGAATGTTGATATTCAGATTAATTATATTGGTTTACGTCCTGGGGAACGAGTTGACGAATCATTGTGGGCAGAAGATGAAAGGCCCATGCCAACAGAGTATAAGCGAATACTGCATGTAGAAAGAACTTGCACAAAGAAAATAGACCTTAAAGAACTGACCGATAAGTTAAAACCAATTTGTTTTTATGATAATGCAGAAAAAGAAAAATTCAGGGATTCGGTTCTCTTGCGAAAAGTGTTAAAAGAAATAATTCCCAGCTTAATTGTGAAGGATGCTGCATGATTAGTGCACGGAATTTACTTTTTGCAGGTGATTTTGCATCTCCACAGATGTATTACGGAACAGTTTTAAGAACAGAGCTTTCCAATGGAACAATAAAGAAAATAAACTGCCCTAAATTACCGGCATCATACAAATTGATTAGTGCAAAAGATATTCCGGGAAAAAATGTATTACCCTATTCTGATTTTCCCCTGCTTATCAAAAATTCTATTCATTATAAGGGTGAAGCATTTGCCTTATTGATAGGCCCTGATAAAACAAAGCTGGAAGAACTTGCCATTAAAATAAATATACAGGTAGTAACAGAAGAAGATAAGATTGCAGAGACCAGTATAGAAAGGAGCTGGAAAAATACTGTTTCACCTAGTGATACCGGTAATAATCCCGATAACAGAGACACAGAAGCTGTATACAGCTTTAGTGCACATACAGGCAATTATGGTGAACCGGTATGTGCAGCAGCGAGTTCAAAGATTGAAAAAACAAAGACTGAAAAAAAAATTAATTTAAAGATTTATTGTGCAGGGCAAACACCATTTTGGACCAGAAAAGCGGTCTCTGATTTTATGCACCTGGATGAAAGTCATATTGAAATAGTTAGCTGTAATGTCGGTTTTGTAAAGAACACAAAGATTATTCAGTCTGCGATATTTTCCTGTTATGCCGCACTTGCAAGCTTACTTACAAAGCATCCTGTGCAGATGCTTTCGAATATAACACCGGCTTCATTGGACCTTGAGAATGATTATTCTTCTGTCATAAAACTACACAGTGTAAATGATAAGACAGGAAAATTTGTATCGCACAGTGTCTCTACACAAAGAGATTTTGGTGCATTTTCTTTGTTTAAGGATGAGTATATTGATAAATCACTTATATCTTCTATCGGTATTTATGAACATGCAGGTGTTGAGATTGAGGCACAGGCAGTATCTTCGGAGAAGGCGCCGCAAAGTCCGGGATTAAGCTTTGGTATGGCCGAAGGAAGTTTCGCACTGGAAACACAGGTAAGTAGAATTGCACAAGCCCTTGATTTAAACCCTTTGGAATGGCGCAAAAATAATCTTATAGAGAAAAAACAAAAATTAGTCTGTGGAATGCTGCCTTCGGAATTGCCTTCCTGTATTGACATTATAAACTGTGCACAGGAAAAGAGCGATTTTAACCGGAAATGGACAGCATATAATCTAATAAAAAAAACAAACGGCAGTAATTCTGAAGAAAACTTGCGGGGAATTGGTGCTGCATTTGCCTTTCAGGGCCGTGGTTTTATATATCCTGAAGCAGATAAGACAAAGTATTCAATTGAATTAAGGCTTGAAAAAGATGGCAGTTTAAAAATAAACACCGGTTGTATTGTGTCGAGCGCTGAAATAGTTGAAACATGGAAAGGCATTGCACAATCTATTCTGGATGTTGAGGATATTCAATTTATTGATGGCAGCACAAAAAATACCTGCAATTCCGGCCCGTCTCTTTTATCGCGTAATATCAGTATAATGACAAAGTTAATAAGCGATGCCTGTTATGATATTCGCAAACTACGATTCCGCGACCCCTTGCCTATTATTGTTCGTCCGCAGAAAACCATGTCGAAAACTACTATTTGGTGTGGTAAAAAGGCTTGTAAAGATGCATTTTCACGCTTAAGCGCTGCCTGTTCAGTGATTGAACTTGAAATCAGACGAGGTGAATGGATTCCGCATATCAGGAATATTAATATGGTAATTGATGCAGGAAAAATCCTCTTAAAGAGTAGTGCAGAAAGGAATATAAGAATACAAACAATGAATGCATTGGAAATTGCATCGGGCGGCCTTTTTGAAAAACCAAAAATCAATATTCATTTTATCGAAGGAAAATCTGATTACCCAAAGGGTTTAGGCGAGCTTCCCCTTTGTTGCATTCCTTCCTCTTATGTTCAGGCTGTTTCTCTTGCATTAAACAAAAATTTTAGTTCAGTGCCTTTAACAAAGGAAAAGATTTTCGAAGCTCTTTCAGGCGGAGAAAGCGCACAGAAGGAGGACACTGAAAATGACAATTAATTTTATCCTGAATGGAAATGATGTTGCAGTTCAGGTTGCTCCAAATACCAGATTGCTCTATATTCTTCGTGATATTTTTAAATTGAGTGGAACAAAGGCATCCTGTTTAAAAGGCTGTTGTGGGGCATGTCTTATTTTTTATAATAATATGCTGGTTCCTTCCTGTATGCTGAATGCTTATAAGGTTCGTTCATCTGAAATAATTACTATTGAAGGTTTTTCACAAACGGATGAATACAATGATATTGTTAATGCATTCCGGGAAACAGGTGCAGAGTGTTGCGGTTTTTGTGATTCAGGAAAAATACTTACAACAGAAGCTTTGCTGGAACAAAGTGCAAAGCCAAGTGAAAAAGAAATCTATGATGCATTTCAGGGTATACAGTGTTCCTGCACAGAATACGAAAGCCTTATAAGGGCAGTAAATTTGGCAAGTGATAAAAGACAGAGAAGGATATATGGACGAAAACTTTAGAGAGGCACTTTTACCATCGAATCTTGATGAACTGTGGACTATGTGGAATCGATTTCCAGAAGCAAGGCCTGTTGGGGGAAGCAGTAACATTGTTTCAAACTATGGCTATGGTGATTCACTTTCATATCCTGATAGCATTATTTCACTTGCAAGCATACAAGAGCTGCAAGGCATTACCCGTAGCGAAAGATACATTGATATTGGGGCAATGACAAATTTGAATCAGATACTTGCATTGGGTAAAGCAATTCCTGAAATTTTATTATTGAGTTTAAACAATATCGCCAGCCCGCAATTGCGAAACATTGCTACGATTGGCGGCAATATAAACAGCACTAATCCAAAAGGTATATTACCGGGAACTATTGCCGCACTTTCATCTCTTGATGCGCTTTTGGAATTTCACAGCCCAAAAACTTCAAGATGGATTTCTGTAAGCCGTTTTGCCGCTTCTGACTTCAGGCTTGATGCAACAAAGTTATTAAGCAAGGTGCGTATTCCCATTGCACAATGGAATTATGCTTCTTACAAAAGGTTTGACCTTTCCTATTATCCTGAAATTATTGTCATGACAGGCATTATAACAAAGACATCAATTGCAAAAATTAAGATTGTCTATTCGGGAACAGAGCTCCTGCAGAGCAAAGCTGCTGAATCTATTATAGAGGGAAAGAATTTACCGCTTGAAACAAGAACAATAAAGCATTTTATTGATGAATGGAAAGAAAACTTTGAAAATGCAAATTTTATAAGGCCGCTTATTAAATCACAAATTCTTAGCTTTTTGGAAACAGAGCTTAATAAACTTACCTGACCACAAATACTACACTGTCTTCTTCATCGCCATTTTCTATACGAATACTGTGTGCACCTTTTTTGTAAGGTATATCGAAATAAAAAGGTTTTTTTGTAGTGTATAATAGTGTATCATCATAATACACAGTAATTGTATCAGCTTTACCGCCAATGGCCTCGGCAGGAATTGAGTCTGCACCATTGTAATACAGGTATTCAAAGCCGTTCTTCGGACTAAGTATTGCAAGGCTGCCTTCGCCGGCTTCTATACTCCCCTGTCTTGGCAGTGATTCAAACCAGGATTGATATTCTGCTGGATATTGTGTGCTTATTTTTCCATTGCCGTCAAGGTAATGCCACTTGCAGGTTTTAAGGCCTTGCGGCTTAAGCAGATACTCATGCCTTTGGGCAATGCAGGCAGGCCCTGGCTTCATACCGGAAAGAGCACATATCAGGGTTTTTTCATAGTGTTCAGGTTCAGCAAAGGGAATGTTTGTATTACCATTAAGGTATTCCAGTATGTTCCGGACTATTTTGGCAGGCACTGAGCTGCCGGTTTTTCCTACAACGGTTTCGCCACTAAAATTACCCATCCACACAGCAACTGTGTATTGCACCGTTGCACCAAGGGCAACAATACTTTGATACTGATTGGCTGTGCCTGTTTTAAAGATAGCGGGGAAAGAAGTTTTAAAAATATTCCCCTGACGAAAGCCGATACTCCGTGCAGTGTTATCAGAAAGAATGCTACAGATGATGCGGGCGGTATCTGCTTGAATAACTTGGGGAGCCTCTTGTTTGTCCGCTAAGCTTGAATTACTAAGCATAAAATTCAGTTTTACCAGTTTTCCTTCATTGGGGAAAATGCTAAAGGCATGAGCCAATGACAACAAACTAACCGGACTATTACCGAGGGCAAGGCCAAGGCCGGTGTTTTGTTCTATGCTAAAACCAAGCTTGTCGAGAAAGCTGCTGTATTGTTTAACACCAAGGCGGTAAAGGAGTTCTACGGCAGGAACATTGAGGCTTGAAGCCAGGGCAGTGCGAAAAAGGACCGGGCCATTAAAGCGGTTGTTGAAGTTAAAAGGGATGTATAATTCTTCCGCGCCGAATGTTGATGGAACATCTGCGATGAGGGTATTGGCTTGCAGGCCGTTTTCCAGGGCCAGGGCATAGAGGAAGGGTTTCATGCTGCTACCCATTTGCTGCCGCGCACGAAGGCCGTCTATCTGACCACCGGCTTTGTTGTTGTAGAAGTCGGCGGAACCGACATAGGCAAGCACCTCCCCGCTTTGGTTATCAATTACTATTCCTGCACCATTGGTAATTCGATTATCAAAGTAGTTGTTTACATTTGTGGCGATAAGATTCTCGAGATATTGTTGGAGGCTCAGGTCTATCGTTAAAGTCACCTGCGGTGGAGGCAAATCAGTATTTGTTTCTTTGTTGCCCTGCAAATAATTTATAAGGTGCGGGGCTTCCATTGGGTAGCTGAAGCGCTTTAGTGATGCACCATAATACGATGGCCGTCTGGGGATGGTTGCAAGGATTTGCATTTCGCCCTTGCTTAATTGTGAAAGCTCTTTTCCGAAAAAGGTTCGGGCAGCACCGACATAACCTATTGTGTTATAGGAAAAGGGCACAGCGTTTATATACATCTCAAGAATTTGGTCTTTTGAAAAACGTGATTCAAGACGCATTGCATTAAATGCTTCGTTTATTTTACGCACAATTGATGGACGATTATCATCACTGATATTCGTCTGTCTTTTTATAATTCGTGCCAATTGCATAGTAATTGTTGAAGCTCCGGACACTGTTCTTTTACCTGCAATATTTTGCAATAGTGCACGGCATATAGCAATGGTATCGTAGCCTGAATGGTTATAAAAGCGGGAATCTTCGGTAGTAATAATAATCTTTTTCATTAGAGGCGGCAGATCACTTAGGGAAATATATTCCCGGCGACTGCCATTTTGCAAAGGACGCACTTGCAGGAGTGCAGCATTCCTGTCTATATATACAGTGCTGTATGGTTCTTGCAGAAATTTTGCCAAGTGCGGATAGGGAGAAAAACGCAAGCCTAGATACAGAATAAGTATTGAAACAAAGAGTATAAGTAAACTGCGAAATTTCTTAATCAATGATACACAAAGCCCCGTTGGACCTGCCGAAAGTTTCTGCTTCATACATACATTCTACATAGGCAGGCGGTGTCGGGTAGACGCCTCGACGAACGGCACGGAACAGTAAACTGACGCCGGCCTCGCCACGCTTAAATCTATCCCAAAAATACTGCACTTCGTTATCCATGGTGCGTGTATAATCAAACTGATTCTTACTGCGCTCCTCTTTTTCGGTGTTTGCTTCAAGGACTTCTGCACCCGAAGGAACAGGCAGGCGCAATGCAACATAAGTTCTGTCCATTGGGCTGTATACCTTTGCCTCTATTCTATACAGAACACCGGCGGTAAATGTATTATTAGTGATAAGTTCATTGGTATTATTGTTATAGATGCTATAGTTTACTCCTATTCCCTGTTCGGTATAAGTTTGCAATTCATAGGGCAGGCTGTTTGACAATGTAGCACGGTAAAAAAGGCCACCGACGCCGTTTTTTGTAATAGTCAGGGGAAGTGTTGTATTGCTTTGCTCGTTTTGAAAACTAAGCAAGGGTGGTAAAAACAAGTCATAAATTTGTTCTAATGAATTGGAATTAAGTCCCAGGAAACTGCCTTGTAGTAATTCGGTATCGGCAAGTGTCACTGTAGCATTTATATCAGTGTTTTCCAAATTATCTTCTGCAATGTATGCACAGATTGCCTGTAATGCCCGTATGGAAACAGCGGTATTGTCCCAGCCCTTACCCGTTGTTTTTCTTGCAATAAGGCTATTTAAGAGGCGCCTTTCCAATGCAGAATCGGTATTACGCCGAACCAGGAAGGCAAGGCTTGTGGCAAGTTGTTCAGTCTTCCCGCCATAATAGTAGTTTGCTCCAACATCGGCGCCCGAAAGATCTGCACCGGTAGGGCTTATTCGAATGAGTTTTTTCAAATTTGTTTCTGCGATTTCGGCACTGACGGTATTGTTTGAATTGAGGGCAGCCATACCGGCAAAAGAAAGAACAATCGGATTTTCAACAGGCAACAAAGCTTGCAAATTATCCGGTAAATATTCTTTGTTATAGATGCTTTCGATGTAGAGTGAATAGGCTTTAAGATAATTATTCTGTGTGTTATATTCCTTGCTTATATACTCAAACATTTTTTCAATATTCAATGAAGGAGGAATAATAAAACCTTTTTCCTGTGCAGTTCGCACTGTTTCTGCTATACGAAGGGTCACATAGTAATCTGCATTGGAGGAGGAAGGCCAGTAAGGGAATCCGCCTGTGGGCAACTGCATATCAGCCCAGGAAGAAAGCGCCAAGTTAATAGTATTCGGTATATCTTCTATATCAGTCCTCATGCCAAGAATTGCACTCATATCGTTGAGTAGTAAGAGTGACATCACCGCTCCGCTTCTCTGCTCAAGACAGCCGTAGGGATAGTGAATAAGATAGTCGAAGGCATCTTGCACAAGAGAGAGACCTGCCGCATCAAGCTGAATACCCAGGCTCGCTTCATCAAGCTTTGTTACACTTGGTAATATAACAGGTTCGGTGATAGTGTTAACATCAGTGTCCAGGAAGCCTGATATACCGCTTGTTTCTTTTAAAATATTTGCATCAACAATTAAAGGAACAATAAGCGCTTCGTTAAGGACATCGGAAGTGATTGTCCAGCGCAGTGTTTCTCTGCCTGCATGCAAGGCTGCAACATCAAAATACACGGCGGCTGTATTCCCTGCCGGCATGGTGAGCATTTTACTAAACATATTTTCTTTGGCATCCTGGGAATCGACTACACAAATATTGTCCATTGTTTCAAGCTGCACAGTAATTGTGTGTTCTTTTGTATCAAGGTTATTCAAAAGAACACCAACACTACCGGTATCCCGTTCACGCAAACGGCGGGGCAGCACGGCCTGAACGGTAAGCGGCTGCGTTACAGTAAATTCTTCTTCGGTAAGGCCAAAAGAATCGCCCTTATAGGCAAAAGCGGTAAGCCGGTATTTTGTTAAACTATCCGGCAGAGTAAAACTGGCCACTGCCCTTCCCTTTTCGTCGGTAGTAATTGCAGGGAGGAATACTGCCGTCGGATTAAAATCGCTCCGCTCGTCTATTTTACTGTCTTCTGCAGTAGCACCCGCACCACCCATCAAATTCTTTACCCTGTAGGTAACCGGGTCGACAAGCCAGGAACGGGAATCGCCACCGCCTGCCATCAAGGGAAAGTTACTTCTATCATAAAAAAAGTCAATCGGATTTGGCACATGGTAATCAATAACATCAACAACACCGCGGTCGACAGCCATCAGGGTAAGTTCAGTGTTGGCAATTGCCTCGCCGTTTTTGTTTGTAAATAGTTCGATATTTACCGTTTCGCCCGGCGCATAAGTTTCTTTATCCAGTTTTAAATCGACAGTAAAACTACGCACATGAGGGTTTACCGCCAGTGCAATAAGACCATAGTAACCCTTGGGCTTATCCACATCGGCCTCGCCGTATTGATGCTTGGGAGGGCTGCTTCGGGTAGAGTAACTGGCAATAGACACATACACTAGAGGCACAAAGTTTCGTGCTATAGGTATTTCAATTACATTCATTGCCTGGTCAAAATAGCGGACTTCTTCTGTATAAATTCCTTCCCGTTCTACAGTTATAAGATACCAGCCTTTTGGAAGCGGTGTTTGAAGCAACACCTGCGCCTTATCACCGGGATTGTAGAGCGGTTTGTCACTTACCAGATTGAGTTCCTCTGCCCTGCTCTGATTCCACCAGCGGCTTGCGTTTGAACCTGTGCAGTAAAATGTTCCTTCGCTTAATGCAGTGCGACCGGCATCATCCTGCATGCTTAATCGAATAATATAAAAACCAGGCTTGCTTGGCTTAAGCTTAAAGCTATTGTTTGCATTTCCTGTATAGTTAATCTCTGTTTTATAGTCGCTGATATATTCCCTTGTGTAGCGATCATACACATAGCCGCCAACACCGGGCTGCTGCACCCGTTTCCATTCTTCGCGAAGTAATTCTATACTCATCTTTTTTGGGTTTTGCGGCTTGTAAATACTGCCGTCAACATTCTGCACGGTAAAAATATGTTCCTGTTCTTCACCTGCTTTTGCAAAACCTGTCTTCCGTGAAAGGCCTATGTAAAACGATGCCGGGTGAATGAGCACCTTCGAAGAAGCCTCTATCATTTGGCCTGAAAGGTCGGTAATATTACTCTGCAAAATATACGAATAGGGCATACCAATAACTTCTTCATCACCTGTTCTTTGCGAAAAATCTGCCTCGCCACTGCTATTGAGTTTTCCTTCTTCTGTAGACAAATTCTTTCGGGCATCCGCATTCTCTTCAGTCCGGGGGCCATAGATATAGCCATCGGGCGCTGCCGGAGGAATAAACCAAGAGGACTCGCGATACCAGGCTGCATTGTATGCAGCATCATTTAGAGGTCCGCCTGACATATACGAGGCCGTCAGTTTTTCAGTAATAGTATCACCTGAATACAACGGGCTCTGCGGTGTTTGAAAATTTGCTTCGAACTTACGGCGCTCAAAGTAGGAGACCTGTATTTGTGTGCTGCCTGCTACAGTTGTTGTATTCTCTCTGCGGTAAGACAGGCGATAATTCCCCGGCGGAATAGTTTCAGGAAGACTAATTGTTCCGTTAAAGCCACCTGAATCACTTAAACTACCACTGATCGTCTGAATCTCCTGGCCCTGCCAGGAATCTTCTTCGAGGACTATCGAATAATTGCCTTTATACACCAGATACATCCCCAGCACCAAAGAACGGTCTACACCACGAAAACTAATTGTTTCGCCGGGTTTGTAAATACCCCGGTCGCTAAAGAGGAAGACTACCGGCTTCACCTCTTCTGCTGTTTGGGGCTGCCTGAAACCAACTCCGAAAGCCCAGGCATTATGGGAACCGGGCCGATAGACCACCCGGTCGCCTTCTTTTTCGGCAGAAACCCAGGGCTCTGTCCTGTAATCCTCGCCGGTCAAGGTTGCATCACGAAGAAGCCCGGTCTCGGTCACAATTACTGCAAGGCCGTTTTTATCGCTCATTGCCTGCCCAAATGAATTACTGTCATTTACTACCCAATCGGTTTTTGTTCTGCCTTCATCATCAAAAAAAGGTGCAGGCCGCAAAAGGCTGACAACAGCGCCTTCAACCGGTTCGCCGGTAGAAATTCTGCTTACAAGGGCTGTGGTTTTATTAAAAGCATAGCGAACGGTCAGAGCTAAATCACTTACCTGCAGGCGCATAGTATTACTGATACTTGCCTGCACTTCTTCTTCCTGACTGCTTGACGAACCACTATCGTCGCTTATCATTATGTATCGGGTTTGTTTCTGGGGAAAGGTAAGATTCGCATTAAAATACACAGAACCTCTACCATATTCATTAAGGTAAGGGTTCAGGTCAATTTCTTCAAAATGCGGCTTATTGTCGCTGCTTGCTTCAAGGTCAATCTTGTTTTCCTGAATGAGTGCATTGGGTGCATCAAAAGATTTAATATAATACGATGAAGGTTCGATGATATTTGTATATTCAAAGATGGTTCTTGGCGTATAATTGGGCATGCCGGTAATTACTGCTTCCATTATATTGTTACCGGAATCGGGAAAAGAAGCACTGCCAAAAGGTTTTGCCTCTTTTGGCATGGCAAAGCTGCCCCGATAGGTTTTCCCCAGATTTCTTCCGTATACATCCTGCACATTTGCGTTTACAATCACCGTATAGGATTTACCATATTCCAATGGCAGCTTTGTCAAACGAACAGAATCATAATAGACCTGCTGATTATCCTTGCCAATACTGATGCTCTTTCCACCCTGTTCAGTGATACTAATCTGATTAGTAAAACTCTCTGTATTAAGGCGGGCGGAAAACTTGATATCGACATCCATTGAACTATTATCGTAGCTTTCTTCGCAGGCCAGCTTGTTTACCAGAAAAAGGCCCGGTGTAGAAAAACTGTATCCCGTGGCATTCGATGAAAGCCTGACAGTAACACTGGTATTAAAGTTTATAGCATCTGTAACATGAGCAATAACAGTATCTTCATCACTTTGTTCTAGTGTATAATTTAGATTGCTGTTTCTTCCCTGTGTAATCTTCAAATTACTGTAGAGCTCGGCAGTATTTACCGGATAATTAAAATCAATGCTTATCTCTTTTGCTGCTTCCGGGGGAACATTGGTATCATTAAACCACATGCCGGTATCTTTTTTGAATGCAATACCTGCTTCAATCTTACTAATGGCAAGCGGCGCCGTATTAAAACGAAGGCTTGTATTCCCTGCAAAAGTGTTTCCGTATAAAGATTTTACAGCAGGATTTATATTAATCGTATAATTGGTTCCCGCTTTAAACGATTCACTTGCCTGAAAGACAAGAAAACTGGAACCTGACCACATAAAAGTTCCCTCAACCGGAGGTTGTATGTTTACCAGAGCAGAACTGCTTTCGCGAACATTCAATGTAGACAGGGCGGACATCGGCTGGCTAAAAATGATGTATATTTGTGGACGGTCTACAATGTCTGCCACCGTTCCCTGCGGCCCCCAATCGCTAATCGTCACGGGGCTCCGTGTTCTGTTTTTTTCAAAGTCATCATTATCAATAGTAGTAAGGCCGGCAGCAAGAGTGTCGGACTGCAATTCATAATCAATTACATAGTCAGAAAGCGGACGCAGAGGACTATCAAGTATTTGAGGAGCAGTGCTCGTCTGAGGAGTAGTTTGAAGAGGCATCGGCAGAGCCTTTGTTTCAGGCTTTTCTTCCGGAGGATACTGGGGGCGATAATCGAGATTGAAGGCAGCAGCGACTGCCTCATCATTTGCAAGGCTTAACATGCCCATACCGGGTTTTTCCGCTTCTTTTATATAGCTCGTTTCCGGCACCGGCACAATATCAATCTGCTCCTTCGGCGCTTCTTCTTTGCAAGAGACAAAGAAAGATACAAGTAAAAGAATAATACCCTTTTTATACAAAACCATAACTTTCTCCCATAACTTTCTCCCGGCTACTTATTCTTCAATTTCCCCCTCGTATTGCAACTTATACAGTGTTGCATACAGGCCATTTTTCGCAATAAGTGCATCGTGTTTGCCGCTTTCCACAAGAATGCCGTTGGAAAGGGCTAAAATCCGGTCTGCATGGCGAATAGTGCTTAAACGGTGCGCTATAACGATTGAGGTTCTTCCCTGAAGGACTTTTTCCATACCTAATTGTATCAATTTTTCTGTTTCCGTGTCAATAGAACTGGTTGCTTCATCGAGGATAACAATTGCAGGATTATGGGCAATAACCCGTGCAAAGCTGATTAATTGCCTCTGCCCGCTGGAAATATTGCTTGCTCCTTCCGATAGTTTTGTTTTATAGCCATCGGGAAGCTTGCTGATAAATTCGTGTGCATGCACAGCCCTTGCCGCATCTTCAATTTGGGCATCACTTAAAGGCAGGCCCAGGCTGATATTGTCCGCTACAGTGCCCGAAAAGAGGAACACATCCTGCAACACCGGAAGGCAAGCACTTCGTAAGGCAGAAAGGGGAATATCTTTTACCGGAATGCCGTCGAGTTTAATAAGGCCCGAATCAATGTCCCAAAGGCGGGTAAGCACATTGGTAATGGTTGTTTTTCCTGCACCGGTGTAGCCTACAATCGCTGCCATCTCGCCGGGCTCCACGGTAAAGTTTAATCCCTTAAGCACTTCTTCATTTTGCTTGTAGGAAAAGTGCACATTCTCGAAGTCTATATGCCCACGGAATGTTGGGGTGTTTTTTGTTTCGCCGGTGTCGGGAATAAAATCCTCTGTGTCCAATAGCTTAAAGACCCTTTCCCCGCCGGCCATTGCCGATTGGAGGAGCGTATATTTTTCTGCAATGTCGCCAACGGGGCCGTAGAACATACCAACCAGGTTGATGAATGCAAAAAGTGTGCCCAGTGTTTCTTCTCCACGGAGCACAAAAGCGGCACCAACAATAAGCACAGCAACAGTGGTCAGTGTTGAAAGCCAGTCAATTATCGGGCGGAAGGTAGCAAATACATACATCTCTTTTAAGCTTGCCTTAAGGAATTCGCCATTGCGTTCAGCAAATTCTTTTTTGCTTTTTCCTTCGCCACGAAACAATTGCACAACGGAAACACCGGAAAGCCGTTCGGATAAATACGAATTAACCTTACTTGATGCAACACGTTGTTTACGGTAGGCGTCACGGCTTTTTATGCGGCTGATATTTGTTGCAATAAGCACAGGCGGCAGTGTTACCAATACTACCAATGCTAATTTCCAGGAAAGCAGAAAAAGCACTATTATAACACCAATCATAATAGAAAGGTCTTTAAGGAATGCAATTAAGACATCGGTAAAAAATGAATTGATTGTTTCAACATCGCTGGTAAGCCTGGTAACAATTCTTCCTACCGGATGCTTTGATAAAAAGCTTGTGCTCATTCGCACAGTTCTTTTGAACAATTGCAAACGCATGTCCTTCATTACAAGCTGCCCCAGGTAGCTTGTTGTCCAGGTTTGTATGTAGGTAAAAAGAAAAACCAAAAGAAGAATGCACAAGGTGAATATAGTCATGGCAAAGAGGTATTGGAAGCGTCCATTGTCAAGAAAGCCCTGTTCAATCGGGCTTAAGGCAGAAGCATGGGGGTTGGGGACAAGGGCATGGTCTATAACCCTTTGAATAATGACTGGGGTAACAAGGTCGCCAATAGTAGTAACAATCAGTGCAAAGAGAGTAATTACTGCAAACTTTTTGTATGGTTTTATATACGAGAGAATTCTTTTGAATATCTGGCTGTCATAACCTTTTGTTATTTCATCCTGTTCAAAATAATCAGACACCTTGCTTCCCCTGCTTTTCTGCTGCGGTAAAACATTCCGCTGCCTTTAAATCATAGTTCTTGATATGATTTACAATCCATGCACTGAGCATATCAGATATTTCTATCATCTTTTCTGCACGATTAGTGCTATTTACTTCCTGTAATTTATCCTCCAATTCTTTTTTTATACCATCATGAGCAATCTTGTGTTCAGTAAAACCGGCAAATTGCGCGGCATCCATTATCTGTTCTTCTGTGCAAAAATGATTTTCCAATTGCTGAATGCCCATGTGAACTATCTTCTCAAATTCTTCTTCACTGTCTTTCCCTTTTCTGAAATAATCTGCTACATAGTTTATAAAGCTTAATATTTCTTTATGCTGGTTATCAATCAAACTGGAGCCTACAGAAAAACCATCATCCCAATCAGTATACTGAATAGTGTTTTCTTCGTGCATCTTATCCATTTTTCCCCTCCAATTGCTGTAAGGCAGCAGTCTTTGCATAGAAACCATTCTGTTTAATCAATTCATCGGGACTGCCGTATTCGGCAATGCGGCCATTCTCGAGCACCAATACCTGTGCTGCATGCCGCAGTGTAGACACCCGGTGCGAAATGACAATAGCAGTCCTTCCCTTAAGCTCGGTAAAAAGTGCATCAAGTATGTGTCTTTCGGTTTCAGCATCCACCGCAGAAAGTGAATCGTCAAGAATTAATATTTCAGGCTTAATCAAAAGGGCACGGGACATAGCAATTCTTTGCTTCTGCCCGCCGCTTAAAGTAAGGCCTTTTTCCCCAATTACGGTATCCCAGCCTTCATGAAAGGCCGTTAAATCCTGGTCAATTGCAGAAATTCTCGCCGCTTCCTGCACTTTTTCGTTATATTGGGGAGTATTTTTAAGTGATTGATCAATTCCGTAAGCAATATTATCACGAATACTATCAGAAAAAAGATAAGAATCCTGCGGCGTCACCCCAAAGCAGCCACGCAAAGCGGCAAGCGAATATTCATGCACATCAATCCCATTCACAAAAACTGTTCCCACAGGCGGGTCGACCATTCGTGTCAGTGTTTTAATCAAAGTAGACTTCCCCGAACCGGTTTTCCCCAGTATCCCCAGCATAGTCCCCCGCTGCACACTAAAACTAACATCATCCAAAACCTTCTTCTCATTCCCCGGATAAGTAAACGACAAATGCTCGACACGAACAGCATCATCATTACTAACAACAACCTTCCTACTTCCTACTTCCTCCTTCCTACTTATTATTGATGGTTTTGTTTCTAAGACCTCATTAATTCTTGTCAAGCTTACCGCCCCGCGCTGAATCATATTGACCATAAAACCTGCACCCATAAGCGGCCATATTAGCATTTGTAAGTAGGTAAACAATGCAACCAAATCGCCTGCAAGCATCTGGCCATCGAGCACCTTTTTACCGCCAACAAGGAGTAGTATTATTGAAGTAAGTCCCGAAAGAAAAGTAACAAAGGGAAAAAAGAAGGAAAAGATTTTTGCAAGCACCATATTGGCAGCCTTGTAATCCTCGTTTGTATCTGCAAACTTTTTTACAAACCATGCTTCTTTTACAAATGATTTTACTACACGAATCCCGGCAAAGGTTTCTTGTGCTACATCGCTCATTTCTGAATAGGTTTCCTGCACACGGAAAAAACGCTTACCCACGAGTTTACCAAAGAGCAGTATCAGTAGAGTAACAATAGGCAAAGGCAGCACCGCCCAAATAGCTGTAGAGGCATCCTGCACAAAGATAATAAGCAATATGGCAATGGTCATAACAAGTGAATCACAAATTGTAACAAGGCCCATTCCTAAAGCCTGACGGACTGCCCCCAGGTCGTTTATAGCACGGGCCATTAAGTCGCCAATTTTATTCTTTTGATAAAAATCATAACTTAAGGTCAGAAGGTGACCAAAAAATTTATCCCGAAGTTCTGTTTCAATATGCCGGGAAGCACCGTGCAGAAAATAACGCCACAAAAAACGGCCGGCCGAAACCAGGGCCATTGTTCCCAGTGCATACAAGCCAAGCACAATAATTTCGTTTAATTCAAAAGACCCGAGTGAAATTAAATTAATGGCACGCCGGGTAAATTGCGGTATGAGCATTTGTGCAAGGTCGACAACAATTAAAAAAAATATTCCCCAAGCATATTGAAAGCGATAACGATAAAAATAATCTTTGAGGCTTTTAAAAACTTTCAGATGGACTTCTTTATTTTCCATTTCTCTTATCGCTATCAGCTTTGGCAAGCCAGGCGTCAATTTTTCTTTTCAGTGTATTTGCTTCGTCAGGCCTATTTAGCAATACAAAGAGCCGCCTCTGGACCTGTAAAAAATTAACGGCTAACATTATATCAGAGGGGTTCTTAGTAGTCAGTTCATATTTTTTCCAATACTGATTAGCAATATTATCAAAAACCTGTTCAATCAGGGTAAAATGTAAATTAGTCACTTCATAATCGGCATTATGCTGCTTCATAACCTGCATAGCCTGCTTTAAATCGACTATATTTTTTGTTATCGCAGCACAACGTGCTTCGAGGTCAAGCAATGCCCAGACATAACGGCTATCTTTTCCCGAGCTATCATTCAGGCGCTGCATAGTAAGGCCTATTTTCCGAACCAAATCGTATCTTGTCTTGGGCGACATAAATGTAAGAGCAGTCAGTCTATCTGCATACTCATCAAATGCTGCATCAACCTGTTTACCAATGATACCTTCAAGGCCGAGCAGAGCATTTTGCATAGCCAGTCTTGCATCACTTAAAAGAGTTTCGTTTCGCTGTGACTTCGCTGCAAGATAGGCCTCATTCAATGAAAGATTCACCGCCGCTTTTTCAATATTGAGCTGTGCAAGCACAATTTGTATTTCGGCAGTGTTTCCGTTCTTTATTTTTGCCTGCAAAAGAGCTTCTTTCTTTGCCAATTCATCCAAACGAGACTTGCAAAAATTTGATACTTCATTCAATTTTGACTTTGTTATCATATTTTTCAAGCAGAGCGTCCGCATGGGCAAGCGCTGCCTCTCCCCCTGAATCTCCTGCCAGCATTCTGGCTATCTCTTTTCTTCTTTCTTCCCGATTAAGCGCCCGGACAGAGGTAATAGTTCTGCCGCCGCTTTCATCTTTTTCTACCTTTAAATGATGAGTTGCACGCACCGCAATACTGGCAAGATGGGTTACCACCATAACCTGCCGCCCGACTGCAATCTTTGCAAGATACTCGGCAACGGCAAGGGCTACCTCGCCGCCAATTCCGGTATCAATTTCATCGAATATAATTGTAGCAGAATCTCCATTTTCTGTCAAGACAACAGTTTTTATGGCAAGCATTACCCGGGAAAGTTCACCACCCGAGGCAATTCGCGAAAGCTCCTTCAAAGGTTCACCGGCATTTGCACTAAAAAGAAACTCAATTTCATCGGCGCCATAGGGCCCGCAAATAAGGCTGCCGTTTTCCCGCCGGCGCTGCACAGAATGCGCTTCGAACCGAGCTTTTGGCATACCAAGCTTGCTGATAATAGCGGTAATACCCTCCCCCAGCCCACCGGCAGCACTGTTTCTTTTACTGCTCAACACCAGGGCACGCTTTGCAACATCCTGTTCCAGGGCCTTAATCTCGGCCTCTAGCTTGTCGCGGTTTTCTTCCAGGCCGGAAAGGGCTTCAATTTCCGAAGCGGCTTCGTTCCGGTAAGTGATAAGCGCCTCCTCGATGCCGCTATCCAATGGAGCCTTCAGATATTTCTTTTGCAAGCGCCTTATATGGGAAAGCCGTTCGGAAACTTCTTCCAGGCGTTCAGGGTCAGCCTTAAGCTCATCCCGATAAGCACGGAATTCACCGGCAAGGTCTTCGGCCTCGTAAAAAAGGGCTTCAAGGCGGCGGCGGTTGTTTTCAAGGGATGGGTCAATTTGCGAGGCGGCCTCGGCTGAAGCACGGGCATGGCGGCTCTGGCTCAAGATTGTCTCGCTGCCGTCACTGAGAGCGTCCAGGGTATTATTGATAAGAGAAGAAAGCTTTTCGAAATCGGCAAGGCGTGCCAGCTCTGCTTCCAGATCGCGGATTTCCCCGGCTTTTAATGCAGCCTTGTCGATTTCTTCCACTGCGAAGCCTAATATGTCAAGGCGGACTTCCCTATCCTTCCCTGCATTGAGGGAAGCTTCGAGAAGCCGCTTTTTTTCGGCCATTTCGAGGAATATTTTGTTGTAAGTCTCTACTTCGGCATCGAGTTTTCCAAAATTATCAAGATAAACCCGATGACTTTCCTTCTTAAGAAGCGATTCATGGGCATGCTGGCCGTGTAAATCGAAGATAAAAGAAGTAAATTCTTCCAATTCGGCACGGCTCACCGCCGTATTTTGTATATAGGCAGATGATTTCCCGCTCTGTTTCAGGCTGCGGCGTAAAAAAACCTGTCCCGCTTCGGTTTCAAGGCCCCGGCTTTGCAGCCAGGCCAAGGCATCTTTGTTTTTTGTGCTTACTTCTGCCTGAATCAGGGCTTCTTCGGCGCCGGCACGAATGCTCGACACATCGGCCTTTCCCCCCAGGAGGAAACTCAAGGCCCCGACGATGATGCTTTTCCCCGCACCTGTTTCCCCGGTCAGTATGGTCAGGCTGTCTTCAAAAGAAAGGCTTAAGTTTTCGATTAATGCATAATTGCGAATAGATAATTCGTTCAGCATCAGCTTTTCTTCTCCGTTTTTTCTGTTTTATCCGTATTGATATTAAAAAGTTTGGTCTGCAAGGCATTGTAAAAGGCTTTTCGCCCCGATGCAGCTAAAAGCGCCTTGTGCGGGGCCTTTTCTATATGAATTTCATCCCCGGCCTGTATCGCAAAAACAATCTGCCCGTCCATAGTAATTGCTGCCTGGCGCGTGCGTTTTTGCCCCATGCTAATCCTGATTTTCTCTTCGGCAGGCACAATAAGGGTTTTATTGGTAAAGTTAAAAGGACAAATCGGGTTAATAATGATACTTTCGGTCTCACCTTCCATTACCGGCCCCCCAGCCGCCACCGAATAAGCCGTAGAACCGGTCGGCGTAGATATAATCAGCCCATCGGCCTTGTAAGGAAAGGATACATCTTCCATTTCCAGGCTAAAACCAATCAGGTGTGCCCCGCCTGTCGAAGAAATAACGGCGTCATTTAGGCAAATCGATGAAAACACCTCGCTGCCCTTCCGAATAACCTTTGCCTGAAGCATCATTCTTGCCGATACATCGGCATGACCTTCGCGCCAGCGCCTGAATGCCTGGCCCCAATTGTTGGGATTTAAGGTCGCAAGAAAACCAAGTGTGCCCAAATGAATAGGAAACACAGGAATGCCCGCACCGGCACAGAGGCGCGCCGCATAAAGCACCGTGCCGTCGCCGCCCAGCGAAAAGGCAATATCAAAATGCCTGTCCTGTGGAATGACCGACCAGGCCCCCCGTTCAATGCACTCAGAATCAATTCCATCATCTTTTAAAAGAGACTGTATCTCTAAAGCCAGCCCTTTTGCCGCATCTTTTGAGACATTCACAACAATAAGCACATTCATAGAGGACATATAATAGAAACATTACTACTTTTTTCCGGAAAAGTCAAGAGCTTGGAATTTTAGAATTACTGAAAATCTTCCTCTAATCTATTTAAAAATTTCTCCGATAATAAAGTATGAAGAACCTAAAAGAAACAGTCTTTTTTAGCTTGGCTATTATGCTGGCTTTATTGTCGTTTTCCTGCGCCGGAACACCGCCTACGCTGGATGTAGCGCCTTCAAACGAGGAAGCCGCTGCGAATCAAAGTGCAGATGCATCTGCAAGTACCGAAGCAGCAACAGAAGCAAATGTAGCAGCGCCGGCCGCAAGCGCAAAAACAGACATCTGGGATCTTATTGAAAGCGGCAGGGGCGAAGAAGCTCGGTCTGCTTTTATCGGCGAATACGAGGTGAATGATACAGACGAAAACGGTAAAACACCTCTACTTGCAGCCGTTGAATCGGGTGACGAGGCTCTGACATCATTTTTTATAAGCCGTGGCGCCGATGTAAACATTGCAGACAATTCAGGCATGACCCCTCTTTCCGTTGCTGTCGAGAAAAAGGACCCTCTTCTGATTTCAAGCATTGTTACGGCAGGGGCAAATATTTTTAGAAAGCCTGCAAACGGACAAAGCCCTGCAACAATTGTAGTCAATGAAGGCGGTGATATTCTAAAAGCAGCCCTTAACCCGGTTACCGTAAAGGACTTTGACCTTGAAGGTAAAACACTGCTTCACCTTGCTGCACAAAAAGGCGATGCAGACAGTGTTAGCCTGATTCTTAGTGCAGGGGCCAATGTAAATAAAAAAGATAATGATGGTTATACTCCCCTGGATTTAAGTTTTATGAATACAGATAGTGAAGCCTTTGCAAAAACAGCAGAAAACTTGATTCTTGCAGGCGGTATTTCCAGCAATCCTCTGTATCTCTACTTTGCTCCGGCAGTTCAGGGACACAATTTTGATATTCGTGCAAATGATGGTGAAACTCCCCTTACCTATTGTTCCGTTGAAGGGCAAAAAGGTTATGTGCAGTTTCTGCTTGATAATGGTGCAGGCATTAATATAAGGAATAATTCAGGTTCTACTCCCTTACATGTTGCCGCACGGGAAGGCCGCATTGAAGTAATGAAGCTTCTTATTGATAGGGGCGCCGATGTAAATGCACAGGATTCAACAGGCAATACTGCAATGCACCTTGCTATTCCCCCTTATGTTCAGAAAGAGGCTCTTGATATGCTGATTGCTGCAGGCGCCAACCCCAATATTCGCGATGAACACGGCGATTCTGCCCTTCATATACAGATTGTGCTGAATAGAGATACTGATATAATACAAACTATAATCAATGCAAATGCAGATGTTACCATTCATAACATCGATGGAAAAACACCATTGTATCTTGCCGTAGAAAACAGCCGAAATGCTATTATTCCGCTTCTTCTTGAGCAAAATGCTGATATATTCTCGGAAGACAACAATGGAATGACCCCCTTTGAATTAGCTCTTTTGGAAAAACCCGGAACACTTGACCTATTGATTAATGAAAAAACAGTATTATTAAACGATAAATCAGGTAATACTGTTTTGCACATTTCCGTAAAGGACAAGGCTGAATCCCGTGTTATAACACAAATATTAAGCGACGGGGCTAAAATCAATGCGAGCAATCAGCAGGGCAACACGGCCTTGCATATTGCCGTTGATACAAACCAAAATTCCAGCGGGCAGCTTTTAATCGAAAACGATGCCGACATCTTTGCACCAAATTCCCGTGGAGAAAGCCCGCTTTTTATGGCATTAAATGCTCCCGAAGGCATGCGCGACTGGATACTTACTCCAAAAACACTCAGTGCAAAAGACAGCCGTGGAAATACTATTCTCCATTATGCTGCACAGTGGAAGTTTGACAGATACATTCCGACAATCATTCAGAAGGGCGCCAATCAAAATGTAAAAAACTCAAGCGGCGAAACTCCCCTCTTTTATGCAACAATGGTAGACTCAGCCTCTACTGTCCGAACACTTACTCTGGAAGGTTCTGCCATAAATGCCCGTGACGATATGGGCGGCACCTGCTTACACACCGCCGTTCGCTGGAATGCTCCAAATGCTGCTATGGCACTTATTGAACAAGGTGCAGACATTGATGCTACCTCCAGCAGAGGCGACACCCCTTTACATGATGCAATTACCCTGGGTATAAACCGTGTAGAAGATGTGGTAATTATTCGTGGAGCAAACATTGAAGCCCGTGACAATGATGGTAACACTCCTTTAATGGACGCCGTTATTTCTGACCGACTTGATGCAGGCAAACGTTTAATTTCTTTGAATGCAAAAGTAGATGCAGTAAACAAAAGAGGTGACACACCTTTACAATTAGCAGTATCACTGAACAGGCCTGAAATAGCAGACGCCTTGCTCGACGCCGGCGCCTCTATTTACAAGAGCACACCTTCCGGTATAACTCCTTTGAAGACAGCCTTTAGCGCTTCACCTGCAATACTCCCTGCACTGCTTGCAGACGGCCGTATTCGCAGTTCCGATGATTCAGGAAATACACCGCTCCATTTAGCAGCAGCAAATATAGTGCCTGTTGATATCATCAATACACTGATTAGCCTGGGCGCCGATATCAATGCCCTAAACAACGAGGGAAAAACACCGCTGCGTATTGCAATTGACCTTAATGCCTATTCTATTGTGCAAGCGCTTGCAAACGCCGGCTCCAACCCAATGATTGCAGCCGGTGACGGCCTAAGCCCTGCCGATGTAGCAATTTCCAAGGGGACAGAAGCGGTGCGGGCTATGTTCTCAGGCTCTGCAGTAAATACGATTGATTCGGCAGGGAATTCGGCCCTTCACAAGGCAGCTCAAACCGGCAATGTCCGTATAATCAGGCTCCTCACAGAGCTTAAATTCAACAAATCCCTACGTAACTTTGCCGGCGAAACAGCACGGGATGTAGCTATCCGCTGGAAGCAAACCGACGCAGCCGATTTATTAAGGTAAACGATTAGTTTAATTTATTGCGGTCTACCTATTGACAAGATTTTTCGTTTTTGATAATCTTTATTATGGTAGACCGCAGTATTTTTTTAAACATATCCCCTCTGGACCATCGTTATTCCCTTTCAGAAAAACCGGTTTTTGACGCCCTCCTTCCCTGGCTTTCCGAAGAAGCCTCGATAAATGCCTGTGTTAAGTGTGAAATTGCCCTTGTCAACGCACATTTGCAAAACAAGGCCATAGGGGCAGGCTTCAAGCCTGCCCTCCAAGACCGTCTTTCCTTCAACGATATTCAGATTAACCCTGCCGAGATTTATGCTGAAGAAGAAAAAACAAAGCATAACATTCGGGCGCTGGTTAATGTCCTCAAGCAAAAAGTTCCGGCGGATATCGCGCCGCTCGTTCATCTGGGGGCGACCAGTGTTGATATTCTTGATACAAGCCTTGCCTATAGAATGAAGGGAGTTACAAGAGAAGTCCTGCTTCCCCTCCTCCGTCATCTTGAAAATGAGCTTTGCGATTTTGCAGAACGGGAAGCCGATACGCCCCAGGTTGGGCGCACACACGGTCAGCACGCAGTGCCCATCACTGTAGGTTTTGCCATTGCAGAATATGTCAGCCGGCTGGGGAAGTCTATCATCGAAATAGAAAAATTGAGTAATAATCTTAAGGGAAAACTTGCTGGTGCTACAGGCAGCTACAATGCTACCAGCATGATAGTGAAAGACCCCGAGGAGCTTGAGCGCCTCTACCTTGCAGAGCTCGGCCTTGAAGCATCAGAACACTCCACTCAATTAGTTGAACCCGAATACCTCTTGCGCCTTCTCCTTGAATGCAATCTTGCCTTTGGCATTATAGCCAACCTTGCTGATGATTTACGGCACTTGCAGCGCAGCGAAATCGGCGAACTCCGTGAAGGCTTTGCGGCAGAACAAGTCGGCTCGAGCACCATGCCACAAAAACGAAACCCCTGGAATTCAGAACATGTAAAGAGCCTTTGGAAGGCCTTTATGCCAAGAGTTATCACTTTCTATATGGACCAAATTAGTGAACACCAAAGAGATTTATCCAACAGTGCCAGCCAACGCTTTGTAGCAGAATACATTACCGGTTTTTGTTTTGCAATAAACAGAATGACCGGCGTCATAGAAGGCCTTGGTGTAGATAGAGAAAGATTGATGGTAAACCTTAGGGGAAGTAGGAAGGAGGAAGGAGGAAGTAGGAAGGGGATGCAGGGTGGCGTGCTGGCAGAACCGGCTTATATTCTTCTTGCTGAGTCTGGGGTATCCGACGCACATGAGGTGATACGAAAAATAACATTGAAGGCCGAGAAAGAAAATTTGGCATTTGCAGAAGCTCTTGCAACAAACACTGATGCTCTACAGAGGATTACTACACAGATGAAAAAACTCGGCATCATAAAAGAAGAAAAAGAAGCACTGGAATGGTTTCACCATCCTGAAAGATACTGTGGCTTGGCAGCTAAGAAGGCTACTGAGCTAGCAAGAAAATACAAAAATTAACCGTTCGCGTAGTCAACGCATACATGCGTAACGTGGTTCGCGGTTAATTATTTTGGAGGATATATGTTTGAAGAAGCGCTCTCTTATGACGATGTGCTATTAGTTCCCGGCTACAGCGATTTACTGCCACGGGACTGCGATGTTTCTATCGACCTCTGTGCCGGTGTTCGTTTAAATGTGCCTATTATTTCTGCTGCAATGGATACCGTTACCGAAGAAAAACTTGCCCTTTCTCTTGCTCTACAAGGCGGCGCAGGTGTTATTCACCGGAACTTAAAGCCTGAGGAACAGGCACGGCAGGTGGCCAATGTAAAACGCTACCTCAACTGGGTTATTGACAATCCGGTTACCGTGTATGCAGACGCAAAACTCTGCGATGTAAAAAATTTAATGCAGGCACACAATGTATCAGGGGCACCGGTTATTGACCATGACGGCACATTGATTGGCATTATCACCAACCGTGACCTCCGTTTTTGCACCGATGATACTATTCCCGTGCTTAAAGCCATGACCTGCAATCCCGTGTCTATTTCTTCAAGCGGTTCGGTTACTGTTGAAGAAGCAAGGGCGAAATTTGACAAACACCGTATCGAAAAACTTCCCGTGGTAGATAAAGACGGTAAGCTTATCGGTCTTATCACCGTAAAAGATATGGAGAAACATGAAAAGTATCCCAAGGCTGCAATGGATAAAGACGGACGTTTAATTGTTGGTGCTGCAGTTTCCCCACAGGATTACGAAACCCGTATGCCCCTTCTGCAGAATGCAAAGGTCGACTTTGTTGTTTTGGACACTGCCCATGGCGACAGTAAAAATGTTATGGATGCTGTTTCAGGCATAAAGAAAAAGTTTGGTGTCCCGGTAATCGGCGGTAATGTTGTTACCAAAGAAGGCACCCGAAGGCTCATAGACGCAGGCGCCGATGCGGTAAAGGTCGGGGTCGGGCCTGGTTCTATATGCACCACACGAATTGTAGCCGGTGTTGGTGCCCCGCAATTTAGTGCCGTGTGGAATTGTGCAGAAGAAGCAAGCAAGAACAATATCCCGGTGATTGCAGATGGTGGCATTAAATACTCAGGCGATATAGCCAAGGCCATTGGAGCAGGCGCCAATGTGGTAATGATTGGCGGCCTTTTTGCCGGCCTTAAAGAAGCGCCGGGGAAGGAAATTATTTTCGACGGCCGCATTTACAAGGAATGCCGTGGAATGGGCAGCCTGGGAGCAATTGCCAATGGTTCAGGCGACCGCTACCAATTAACCAAGGACGAAGAGCCCGTCCCCGAAGGCATTGAAGGCCGTGTTCCCTATAAGGGCGAACTCAAGAGCTACTTGAACCAGCTTATATCCGGCCTGAAAAAAGGAATGGGCTACTGCGGCTGCCACAACCTGGAAGAACTTAAACGCTACCGGAAATTTGTTCGCATCACGGCAAGCGGCCTTCGGGAAAGCCACCCCCACGATGTAACCATTACCCAGGAGGCCCCGAACTATAGCCGTGGTTAACTGAATAATGAACCACTAAGGACACAAAGGACACTAAGGTAAATCAGATGCTATCATATTACAACCCTTTGTGTCCTTAGTGTCCTTCGTGGTTAAATTTAATTAGAAAGCGCTTATTTATTTCCCCGGATCTCTACCCTTCGTATTTTCCCGCTGATAGTCTTGGGCAGTTCTTCAACAAATTCTATTATGCGGGGATACTTATAAGGGGCAGTCGTAGTCTTAACATGTTCCTGAAGCTCTTTCTTTAAGGCCTCACTTGCAACATAACCCTTTACAAGAACAATCGTTGCCTTAACAACAGCACCACGGTCAGGGTCGGGCACAGCGGTTATGGCACATTCCAGCACGGAAGGATGTTCGAGCAAACAGCTTTCCACTTCGAAAGGCCCAATCCGGTAGCCGGAACTCTTTATAACATCATCGGCGCGGCCAATAAACCAATAGTAACCGTCTTCATCACGCCAGGCCATGTCGCCTGTGTAGTAAATAGCATCATGCCAAACCTTTTCTGTCAGTTCTGCATCGCGATAGTAGCCATCGAACATACCATCGGGTCTGCAGCCATTCTTTCCGGAGCCTTCCCCAGCCTGGGAACTTTGTGGGGCAGTATATATTACAATCTGGCCTTCTTCGCCCATGCCGCAACTACTGCCGTCATCCCGGACTAAATCCACATGATAATTCGGCGCCGGCTTTCCCATAGACCCTGGTTTAGGCTCATTCCATGGCCAATTTGCCATAACCACAGTGAGTTCCGTTTGCCCATAAGCTTCACGGAGTTCAAAACCGGTAGATGCCTTAAACTGATTGTATATTTCAGGGTTCAAAGGTTCCCCTGCTACAACAAATTGTTTAAACGAAGAAAAGTCGTATTTCGATAAATCTTCTTTTATAAAGAAACGGTAGATTGTCGGTGGTGCACAAAAGGTAGTCACCTTATGCCGGGTAATGACATCAAGCATCTCATGGGGAACAAAGCGTTCGTAGTCGTATACAAAAACAGCACTACCGCAGAGCCACTGCCCATAAATTTTTCCCCAAGCAGCCTTTGCCCAGCCGGTATCGGCTACCGTTAAGTGTAGGCCGCCATAGGGTGTGGCAGCGCCATCCAAAACCTGCTGCCAATATTTTGCCGTTACAATGTGCCCCAGCGGATACCTGAAATTATGCCGCACCATCTTTGGCATACCTGTTGTCCCCGAAGTAAAATAGAGCAGCATAATATCATTGTTGGTATTACAGGGGTTCGGTTTGTTGAAGGTCTGGCCTTCATATTTTGCCATCATTTTCTTGAAATCGACCCAAGGCTTGTTAACCAGGGCATTGGCGGCGGGGGCGGGCGTGAACCCCGCCCCTACAAATGCGCACTGCGGCGCATTTGTTCCCAATTGCGGCAGGGAATCATCTATGTGCTGTATTACCCGTTCATCGTCCACACAGACAATTGCCTTAATGTCGGCGGCCTTGCAGCGGTAGATGACATCTTTTGCAGTAAGCAAATGGGTTGCCGGTATTGCGATTGCAGCAAGTTTGTGCAGGGCCAGAAGAAGCGGCCAGTATTCCCAGCGTCTTTTCAGAATAAGCATTACCGGGCTGCCTTTACCAATACCCATTTCGCTAAAGGCCAGGGCAGCCGCATCGGAAAGCCGTTTTAAATCAGCATAGCTGAATACTGCCTCATCGCCATGCTCGTCACACCAGACCAAAGCCCGTTCATTGGGCTTTTCTGCAGCCAGGCTGTCCATAACATCCCAGGCAAAGTTAAAATTGTCGGGAGTGTTTATCTTAAAATTGTTAAAAAAATCTTCATACGAACTAAATTCAGTTTGTGTTACATACTTATCAAGTAAAGCCATTTTAACCTATCCTTTTTATAAGTGGTCTCGACCCTTCGACTAGGCTCAGGGACCGCAAGCTCGACCACCGCTTTGTGTTGAGCTCAAACATCGGTGGTTGAGCTTGTCGAAACCACCGCTTATCGAAATCAGAATACAAAAGCAAGAAACCTCACATTATCCTTGCCTGCTGCTTTCATACCATGCATTTCAGTTGAATCATAGTAGATTGAATCCCCCGGGCCAAGTGTTACCTCGCGCCCGCCAATTGATACCAAGAGCTTGCCTTCAAGCACATAGTCAAATTCCTGACCGGGATGATTGTTCAGCGCAATCGGTTCATCTGCAGTCTTTGCACTTGTTTCTACAAGAAATGGCTCAGCCTTCTTCCCGTGAAAGTTGAACCCCAGATTCCAGTAAGTGTGCATCGGACGGCGGTTCACCATAGGAGCCTCCCCTGCCCGTGTCAGACAATACTTGGAAAGTTTTGCACTGTTTCCCGTTAAAATCTCGGAAATGTCTACTTTGAAGTGGGTAGCAATCTCAACAAGAGAACCCATTGGGAACTCTTTTTTACCCTCCTCCCATTCGGCATACTCAGCCGGATCGAACTTCAGTTCGTTCGCCAAGTCGTCGGCGGAAATATCTGCAATTTCCCGCAGCGCCTTAATTCTTTGGACTATCTCATTCATTTTCCTTTATCCTCCTCAGGCCATCTTCCCTCATCTTATACTTCTGTATCTTCCCCGCAGCATTCATCGGAAAGCCATCAACAAAAAATACATACTTGGGAATCTTGTAGCGGCTAATCTTTCCCCGGCAGTAATCCTTTACATCTTCTTCGTTCATATTAACGCCATCTTTTAAGATAATAAACGCCCCAACCTCTTCGCCGTATTTTTCACTTGCAATACCGACAACCTGCACATCCCGGATGCCCGGCATATTATAGAGAAAATCTTCTATCTCTTTGGGCGAAATATTCTCGCCGCCGCGAATTATCATATCTTTGATACGCCCGGTAACCTGGAAACAGCCATCAGGACGCTTCACGCCGCGGTCGCCTGAGTGAAGCCAGCCGTCAGCGGTGATGCACTTCGCCGTCTCCTCGGGCATCTTGTAGTAGCCCTTCATCAGATTGTAGCCCTTGCAGCAGAATTCGCCGGGGACACCGTCGGGACATTCCTCGCCTGTTTCCGGATCGCGGATAGTTACCTCGACACCGGGAAGCTGGCGGCCAACTGTTTCTACCTTGATATCAATCGGGTCATCAAAACGAGTCTGACACATACCGGGGGAACTTTCGGTCAGGCCATAAACGATGGTCACCTCGCTCATGTGCATTTCGTTAATCACCTGCCGCATCGTCTCAATGGGGCAAGGCGAACCTGCCATAATACCGGTGCGCAGGCTCGAAAGGTTAAACATCTTGAACATTGGATGGTTCAGCACATTGATAAACATAGTCGGCACACCATAACAGGCCGTGCATTTTTCTTTTTGCACGGTCGCAAGAACCAGCAGCGGGTCAAACCATTCAATAATTGCAGCCGTCGCCCCATGGGTAAGAATTGCCATCATCCCCAGCACAAGGCCGAAGCAATGGAAAAGCGGCACGGGGAGGCAGACAATATCCTCATGGGTGTAGCGCATGTTGTCCCCAAGGCCGAGACCGTTGTTCAAAATATTCCGGTGGGTCAGCATGACGCCCTTGGGAAAGCCGGTCGTCCCCGAAGTATACTGCATATTGACAGTATCGTTTGGGTCAATTTCCTTTTCGATTTTACGAAGTTCAGCATCATCAGTGTTCTGCCCGAGGAGAAGTATCTCATTAAAACTATACATGCCCCGGTGTTTCTGCTGACCGATGTAAATAAGCCGCTTGAGCTTGGGGAATTTGGGCGAAGCAAGATAACCGCGCTCAGATGTCCGGAGTTCCGGCACCAGATCGAACACCATTTGTATATAGTCGCTGTCACGCCAGCCGTCAATGACACACAAACATTCCATATCGGATTGCTTCATCAGGTATTCCAGTTCGTGGGTTTTGTAGCCGGTATTTACCGTAATGGCTATCATGCCGGCACGGGCACAGGCAAAAAGGATAGTGTTCCAATCGGGAACATTGGTTGCCCAAATGCCGACATGGGCGCCTTTTTTAAGGCCGATTGCCAAAAAGCCCTTGGCAAGGTCATCAACCCGTTTGTCAAATTCACTGTAGGTAAAACGAAGGTCGCGGTCCGCATAAATCAGGAAATCCTGATCAGGCTGCTTCAAGGCCGTTTCGTGGAGGACCTGTCCCAATGTCTTCTCTATGTAGTGCATTTTCTTCCTCCTATTTCATTAAAGGGCTCTATTAAAGGACAAGATATATCTTGCCCCTGCGGCCCCTATATGCTACCTGCTACTTTTACTACGCCGGTGTATAGACTACTGCCAAAATACGCACAGGCTTGCCGTCTGCCGAATGCACACAATGGGGAACAATGCAATCGTAGTAGATTGAATCGCCAACATTTAGCGTCCATGTGGAAACACCATATTCTATTGTAAGAGACCCCTGCATGACATAGATAAATTCTTCGCCCTCGTGAGGCTTCTTTGTCTGCTCAGAATCCGGTTCAATATCAACGATAAAAGGCTCCATGTGCCTGCCGCTTTTGTCCGCCGCCATGGAATGATAGTGAAGCCCTTTGTGTTCCGAAGCTGTTCCACTGCCATCCTTCCCCGGCAAACCGGTAATGAAGCGTGTCGCATCGCCCCGTTCCCCCTGCCGGGAGATAACCGGGCCGAGCTCCTCTTTATCATCAAGCATCGTTCCCAGCCGCACGCCAAGCACCCGCGAAATCTTGATGAGCGGCGCCAGGTCGGGAATCAGCCCCTCTTCTTCAATCTTCCGAATTAACTCAAGAGGAACCCCGCTACGCTCGGACAAATCTTCCCTTGAGACCGAATAAGTTTTACGAATTTCCGAGATTCTCGCTCCCGGAGTCTTAGTTGCATTTTTCATGATACTGGAGATAAGGGGATTCGAACCCCTGGCCTATAGATTGCGAACCTATCGCTCTACCAACTGAGCTATATCCCCATCGTAAACTTTCGGCCTATCGGCCTCAAGTTTTAAGTTTGGAGTTTTGCGTAGCAAAACTCCCAGATAATTTCGACCTACATTGATATGATAACAAAGACAGGAAAAAGTGTCAAGGGGGTAAAATAAAAAAATTTGCACTACTTCATCCGCTCTTTTCTTATTTTCTTTCAAAGTAGTATTGACATTTTTATATGGATTCAGTATAATTATAGGTAGTTGGAGTGATTCTTCTACTTAAGGAACAAGACTATGGATAATAAGGAACGCAAAACTAAAAAAGACCTCATTAAGAAGGCGTTTGACGAGCATGGCGGCCTTATGCAGACCAAAGACCTGAATGCCATCAAAGTCTATTATCGTGATATACAGAAACTCATAGAAGCGGGGCTTGCCGAGAAAGTCCGCTACGGCTACTTCCAATGGGTAGACGAAGAAAACCTAAGCGAAGCCCGCCTTATCAACCAACTGTTTCCGGACGGTGTTCTTAACATGCTCACTGCTCTTTTCTACTATAGATATAGCGACTGGATACCGCTGGAATGGCATATCGCCGTGAGTAAGGATTCCGGCAAGTCCCGGTTTAATCTCGACTACCCCCATGTCCAGCCCTACTATGTGGAACCTTCCCTGCTGGAACTGGGGCTGACCACCGGGGACATAGATGGCAACCCTGTCCGTATCTACGATAAAGAGCGGACTATCTGTGATGTTCTGCGTTATCGTAAAAAGATAGACCGGGAAATCTTCAGTAAGGCCATCATCAACTTTGTTCAGGACAGGACGAAATCAATTACCCGCTTTTCAGACTATGCAAAGGCTTTGCATGTGATGACTGCCGCTCAAGACCTGGTCGGAATATGGATGGTATAATTTGCTTTGCAATTTTTCGATTTACGTTGCACGCGGGGCGTGCCAAAATAAGGTTATAATATGAAGGATTTAGGCGCATCTCTACTGGCAAAACTCAAGAACAAGTCCAACGGCACGAGCAAGGACTACCAGCGGACACTCTTGCTGTTCATGCAGGAAGAATTTTTACGGAGGCTGTCGCTGTCTCGCTACGCAGATAACCTTATCCTCAAAGGCGGACTTTTTATTTACACGCTGTCTAATTTTCAGAGCCGGACTACTGTAGACACTGACTTCCTTGCCTGGCATCTCGACAACCAGCCGTCTCACATGGATTCTATGGTCGCCGAAATACTGTCTATCCCTACAGATTTAAGCGATGTGGTGTTTATGGAAGCAACACCGACCAAACCGATTGCCCTTGAGCGGGAGTATCATGGTGTCCGCACACAGATTATCGGACATATCAAGAAGGCGCGGATTGTCTTTGATGTGGACATCGGCGTAGGCGATGTTATTGTGCCAGAGCCGGAAAAGCTGGCAATCCAGCCCCAGCTTGAAGAATACGGAACACCAGTGGTCTATACCTACTCTCTTGAAAGCACAATTGCCGAGAAGTTTGACGCTATCCTTCAAAGATTCGAGTTTTCAAGCCGTATGAAGGACTACTTCGACATTTTCTACCTTGCCCATACCTTCGACTTTGAGGGGAACCTCTTGATTAAGGCAGTTTCAGAGACCTTGAGGAACCGGCGCACAGAGTATGATGGCGACAGCTTTGACCGGATTATGCGGATTGCTGATAACAACGATGTTCTGGTCCGCTGGCACAGTTTCCGTAAGAAGATGAATCAGACAGGGCTGTCCCTGTCTGATGTTTTTGTTGTGATAGAGGCGTTTCTTCGGCCGGTGTTCGAGACGGTAGTAGCAGGGTCTGAGTTTTCAAGCCGTTGGTATGCAAAAGAGCGGGAGTGGATGTAGTGATTTTTTTTCCGAAAACCACTTGAGCTATTGCGGCTACAGGGCAAAAAACATTTACTTTCCGAACAGGAGATATGCTCTGTATCTGTACATGTGAACCGCCCTTCCCCATACCAGGCGCTCACCACATGCACCGCCTTATGCTCCCCTTCATCGGCGCTTCCTCTTATCGTTTTCCCGTCTACATTTATTACCCTGCCCCCGCTCCTTCCTATCTCTAACAGCCACTCCTGCAGCACTTTGTTTACCGCCTCCGGTTTCAGCCTCTCATACAGCCTCTCAAATGTCTTCCAGCATGGTATCCCGTTCGGCAATTCCAGAAATCCCCGGAACCATTCCTCCTTCTCCTGTGCAAATTCTATTATTTCATCCCATTCCTGCAACTTGCTTAAAATTGCAACAAATGGTATCACCAGCAAATCTATCAGATTATGCCTCAGATTCCCCCATTGCCGTCGCGGATCCTCAATTTCCCTCAATTTTTCCATAAGCCATTGTATGTCTTCTTCTTGCGCTTCCATAGATTACCCCCTCCCAAGGGTTTCTACAAGTATATCAGTTTTCCTCTAAAAGAAAATGTTTTTGCCCTGATTGCGGCTACCGAGGGCCTTGACTATTTTTGTAATTTTCTATATACTTAAAGGTAAGTAGAGGAGCTAATCTCCTGCTTGAAAAGTGTAGCTAATTCTTTGTGTTACAATGAATTAATGATGTTTTTCAGGGAGCAAATCAGGGGAGTTAGTTTCAAATCATATTTTTGGAGGATCTTTATGAAGAAAGATTTTAGCCCGAAGATTGAGGTCTTTGACCCTTTCAAGGAACCCTTTTCAGGGAAGAGCAGTGTTGTGTTTGATGAACACGACCTTGACGCCTGCTGTGCCTGCACAGCTTGCTCAGCTTGCAGTGCCTGCAAGTAACACAGCGGCTGGTTTACTTAGAAGTTATTAATTTTGTAGGTAAACCAGCCTATTCTAGAAGAGAGATGCTTATGACTCACATGAAGAGGCCAAGCGCCCCGTTTTATGTCCAGTTTGAACTTACGGAGCAGTGTAATAATCGTTGCTATTTTTGTTATAACCCGCTGGGACATATTGGCGGGCAGGAGTTTGACCTTCCAAAAATCAAAGATATTCTCAAGCAACTCCATGATGCTGGTGTTTTTCGTATAAATTTTAATGGAGGGGAACCTACTATACGCCCAGACTTTCGCTCTATACTCGAATATGCTACAGGACTCGGTTTTGAACTACACATGAATACTAACTCAACTTTGATAACTGATGATTTGGCACATTTTATTTCCTTGTATATGAAGAGTGTTTGTACATCCATCCTCCATTCTAACAAGGAGGAACATGACAGAATGACCGGTCGTTCCGGTGCGTATGATGATGTCATTAAAGGTATTTCCTGTTTACGCAATAATAATGTCAAGGTAGAAGTAAATGTCTGCACTTCAACAGAAAACTACCGTGACATATACAATATAGGAAAATTAATCTCTAGTCTTGATTGCTATGCCCTTTGTTCTACACGTTATATCCTCAACGATGCTAAAAACAAAGCGCTTTTGCTCAATAGTGCAGAAACGATGGAATTAATTGACTCTCTTCTGAAGGTAAAAAATGACTTTCCGAATATAACTGACGTCAGTTTACCCGGACCTGTCCCCTACTGTGAAATAGATAAGTCTTATTATGAAAAACTAAGAATTCTCAATATTCCCTGCCAGTATGGATACGGGCTGGCGCGCATCAGTCCGAGTGGGAATGTTACACCTTGTACCATCTCTGATGATGTCATGGGAAATCTTAACAATGATAGTTTTGAACATATATGGAATGCTCCAACTTGGGAAAAATATGAATGTCTCTGCCATATTCCGGTTCCATGCCGTGATTGTAATGAATTCCATGTTTGTCGCGGTGGTTGCGTTGTTTATGACGAATCTATCAATACTCTGGGCGTTAAAATTGCTACAAAGAAATGGGGTGTGACAAGTGGACAATAAAAAACTACTTGATTACAGTATTTCTATGGCTCCTCTCCGTGTTGAATTTGAACTGACGGAGGAGTGTAACTTACATTGTAGTTTTTGCTATAATAGCCAGACTCCACAGTTTTCGCATAAAGCTACTAAAATTATTGATAAACTTTGCTCGGAAAATGTACCTGAAATAGTGCTTACCGGCGGAGAGCCAATGCTGCATCCTGATTTTTCTGCCTTGTTCAAATCATGCTCTATTCAATTTGAAAAAGTTATGGTTCAAACAAATGGCACGTTTATAACTCCTGATATTATTCAAATGTTTAAGGAACATAAGGTATTTGCAGTAAATGTATCTTTCCATGGTGATAAAATACACCATGAAAAATTGACAGGAGTAAAGGGAAGTTATGAAAAAGCACTTGATGCTATTCGGCTTTCGGTGGATGAGGGACTTAATATATCTTCAAATTTTGTTCTGACTACAGAAAATGTAGCATGTTTAGATGATACAATTTCGTTGCTTTATTCTATAGGGCTCCGTCAGATTACTCTTACTCGTTTTACGCCGACAGGAATTGGAGCAGGTAATAGCAATCTACAGCTTACCCGGGAACAGTTAATTAAGGCATTGTATACTGCAAAACAGAAAATGGATGAATTTCCTGATCTGAATATCATTGCAGCGAATTCCATCCCTTACTGTGCATTGCCAAATGATTTAAATTTCTTTTCTTCATATTGCCATTTCGGGGCATCACGTTTTTATATTGATATTAATGGCAATGTGCTTATGTGCGGTATGTCACGTATAAAGATTGGCAGTATTCTGGAAAATAATTTTAAAGAAATTAAAAACATGTCAAAAGAATTTGCTGAACATATACTTGGCACTGATGTGCCCCGTCAATGTAAATCTTGTCCTGATTTTTCATATTGTCGGGGCGGATGCAGAGCAGCGGCTTTAGCGCTTAGCAAGAATTTTCAGGGGAGAGACCCCTATATGAAGGAGATATAGTTTTATGGAAACAAAAAAAATTGATAGAAAGGCTATCTTTTCTCTTACTGATGGCATCCGTATCCGTGACGAGTCATTTGGCATGCTCATTATATCCAAAAACGCGCCGGCATTATCATTAAACCCGGACAGCGCTTTTATCATTAAATTAATTGATGGCATCCGCAGCGTAAACGATATTGTTAAAATCGCCTGTGAACAATACAATGAAGAAGCGGTAAATAACAATATTGACGACTTATTTTCAGAATTGGTAAATCTCAAACTTATTGAGGAAAAATGATTTATCTTATTCCGCCACTCTGTGATATAACAGTTCCTCTGCTGGGTCCTTACCAGATGGCCGGTTTTGCCGATAGTATAGGCTATTCATTTGAAATACATGACTTAAACATTGCTTTTGCAAAGCATATTGTAAAAGAAGCGCCCCGTGATGCTGTGCAGGAAAAAACACCCTTAAATGGCCTTGATTCTATCGAAGAGCAGGCTGTCGCTCGTTTCATCGCTCAATGTCAAAATTTCAAGTCTTATGACGATGTGCTGAATGGTTTACGAAATTGTACCAGTCTTAAATCATATTGGCATACAATGGATTATATGCGCGCATGCTATGACGCATATTCTCTAAAATTTAATAACATGCGCTTTAAAATTGATGGGTTTGACACAAGCTATCGGTGGAATATATGGAATGATAGTAAGCAATTCATTAGCGACGCGTTTAATTCGGAATTGCTACCGCTTATCCAAAACTGGCTTGACAAAATTAGCTTTCCGAATAAAGAAATAATCGGTATTAATATAACTTTTGACAGTCAATACTTTTTCGCCTTGCTAATTTGTGCTGTTCTGCGTAAAACGCGGCCTGATTTACGCATCGTTATCGGCGGTGGGTTCGTTAATTCCTTTATTGACTCAGCGGAATCAATAGGGCCTCTTGGCCGTTATTGCGATACTGTCTGCGCGGATGAAGGCGAAGCTTTGCTCTGGGATCTGAATGCTAATCAAAATGATTCCAATAAACTTCATTCGTTAGGACAG
>JAISIL010000065.1 GCA_031262035.1 Spirochaetaceae bacterium
CTGGTATAGCAACGGCCACCTTCAGCAGCGGCACTGCGACTGCGGAGTATAAGGTTGTGGGTGAGCTAACCATTAGCAATCTGCCGGCAAGCTCCCAAGTGATTGTCATACCAGAGACAACTATTTCAACACAGGCTGAGTTTTATGCAGGTATGGAGACGATGTATTCGGAGGCAATTGCCGGTTCTGACGAGGGTGCTACATCACCTGTTTCTTTGACGCTCGCGTCACCACCGTATAGCGCGTGGACTGGTTCAGGAACCTATACGGTTGTTGTAATAAGCGGATCTGGTGGATCGACTGCCTATGCTTTCAAGAACATTGCGTTCGTGAGTGGAATAGCCACAACGAATTACAGTGACTTTACACTGGTGAGTAGTCTGCCGGCAGGTGACGGCGGCGATCCCAGTAATCCCAGCGATCCCAGTAATCCCAGCGATGGCGGCGGCGGTAATGTACCGACCCCCCCCGGTGATGTAACAGTAGACTTTGACGGAACATGGGAAGCCGACGCAGAAGATGAAGACACACATATGTGGTATACCGCTGTAGTAAGCGGAGGGAATTTTTCAGTCTACATAGGGGCTTCCAAGGGAGCAAAAGACACTGAGTTCATAAAGGGAACCTATCCTGTAAGTGATATAACCAGCCCGATACCCCTTACCTATACGCAAGTAAGTGGAGCTGTGCTGGCAGGTATCGATGAAGCTTTTTCTGTACTCGGATCCGGCTTTATTGATTGGGTAGACTTACCTGTCCCGGCACGCCAGTTTATTACTGGAGTCGATGAGGAAGACAGTGACTACAACGATCCCAGCCCGATTGTAGATGCACACTTTGATTCCTCTACACACGCCCTATTCATGGGCGGCATGACAAAAAAAGCTGGCTCATAATCCATCCGCCCGGCAGCGACCCGCAAGGTCCTAGCCTGGCAAGCTAACACAAAGCGCCCTCCTTCCCGGGGGGCGCTTTTTTGTGGGCGATTCCATTAAAAACAACCACGAATAATAGGAATCGGCTTCGCCGACACGAATAATCTACGATAACTAAGCAAAAATTCGTGTGTCCGCAGGACATTCGTGATATTCGTGGTTGTTTTCTTTTATAATTTCAAAGGCCAAAGGTGCCAGGCACCATTTCGCAACGCGTTAGAGCAAAGCGCCCTCCTTCCCGGGGGGCGCTTTTTTGTGGGCGATTCCATTAAAAACAACCACGAATAACAGGAATCGGCTTCGCCGACACGAATAATCTACGATAACTAAGCAAAAATTCGTGTGTCCGCAGGACATTCGTGTTATTCGTGGTTGTTTTCCTTTAAATTTCAAAATAACTGTTTTTGCCCTGTCAGCCCTCTCCGCTATGGGACGAAAGTTTTTTTTAGACCCTATTGCATAAAAAACGCTTTTTTTGTATATTAAAGTAATTAAACTTTTTTAGAATGGAGTTTTTGGTATGGGTGTTTTAGGAATTATCTTACTGGTCTTGTTTATAATTGTTTCTCTTCTATTAATTGGCATCGTTCTTATTCAGAATGAAGAAGGCGATACGATGGGCGGACTTTTCGCCGGAGGGGGCAATTCAGCCTTTGGTTCACGCTCGGGGAATGTCCTGAGCCGCGCTACATCGATTCTGGGCGGCGTTTTTCTGGTGCTTAGCCTGTGTCTGGCCCTGGTCAATAGGACGCCAAGCGATGCAGGCGTCGAGGCGGCCGGCCGCGAGAGCGCTCAACAGCAGGATACAAGCAATTGGTGGCAGGATAGCGATGCCGGGGACAGCGAAAGCGCTGAAACTCAAACTCCGGCTGAATGAGATGCGCTATGGAATTAGTCGAGATATTTAGACCTGAATTTATCAGAACCGAGCTTGACGCAGAGGATAAAGATGAAGTCTTTGAGGAGCTAACCGACTGTTTATGCCTGGGGGCGCATATCAGCGACCGCGAAGGGATTATTGATGCATTGAACGAGCGTGAATGCAAGATGTCGACCGGTATCAGAAAGGGTATAGCGATTCCGCACGGTAAAACAGACCTTGTTGATAAGGTTTACGGGGTTTTGGGTATTTCCCGAAAGGGCGTCGATTATGAGGCCCTTGACGGCCAGCCGGTGCACCTTTTTTTCATGATGGTGGCTCCCAAGCAGGATTCCGAGGCTCATTTGCGGGAATTAAAGCGGCTTGCCTCGGTGCTGGATAACCCCAATTTTTATACCGAAATGGCCCTGCAAAGAAGCCCGCAAACTGCATTTGCTGTTTTAAAGAAGTATGAAGATATTTTTGTAAATGGAGACTAGTTTGCACTAGCATAAGCTGCTATGAATGATGAAAAAGTGATGGAACATCTTCTCGGTATTGAGTCTGAGGCTGGGGAGCTTCTGCGTGATGCCGAAAAAGAGGCCGGCAGGCGGGTGAACGAAGCCGAAACACAGTGCCGTGCCGAATACGAAAAAACCTATGCCGAGGAAGCTGCAAAAACAGAGGCCATTTACAAAGAAGACGAAGTTAAAATCCGTGCCAATTATGATACCGAATTACAGGCTTTTACCGACCAGATAAAATCGCTGCCTGTTCACCGGGAGGCTTTCAATAAACTCCTCGATAGCTATCTTTTTGGGGGTGCATAAGATGCCGACTACCGGGGAGATTTCTTACGCTTATGCAAAGGCATGCGGCATTCTAGGGAAATCTTTTGTCGGGAAAAGGCTAAAGTTATTGACAAATGTGTCCCGCCTTGCCGATATTGAACGGCTTGTGTTTACCTCCGAACAAAAAAATATTAGCGATAAAGAGCTTGTGGTCGATATGGAAGAACGAATTGAAGAGCGTTCCCTTGCCTTATTGCAGCAAATAATTCAAAGTTTTCGGCAGCCGGGCGATTTTCTTTCGCTTTTATGCCGGTGGACAGAGTTTAAGAATAAAGAAAACGATTATTATAACCTTTTATGGCCTGCCTTAATGCACTTGCCGAAAAAAGACCGCATTTATACCGAAAAAATTCTCTGCGAAGAGATTGCTTTGCATAATGCTGTGTGGGCAATGCGGCTTCGGGCCTATTATAAGATGAATGTTGATGATATTTCAGGAAAATTGATTGTTCCCAATGCAGAAAATCGGGAAATGTTTAGGGATTTAGATAAAAAATGGCTTTCTGCTGCCAAAATGGCCCTTGAATTACCGGAAGATGATATGAATGCCTGGAAAATCTGGCCTTATTACAAGCTTTTGAACAAAAATGCCCCGGAAGAAGGCCATGAATGGCAGCCTGACCCACGGTATGTGCAAAATGCAGTGGCAAGAAAGCTCTTTCACGAAGCATATAGCGGGTTTCGCCGTTCGCCTTTCTCGCTTGATATGGTGTATTGTTTCAGTAAGATTCTTCAGTTTGAAGAAGATATGCTTACCGGCTTGTGCGGCGCCCTTGGTTTAGGCATGTCGGCAAATGAATTTGCAAATGAAATTATGGAGGCAGTCCCTAATGTTCCGTCCTGAAAAAATGAAACTATTAGACATCATCGTTATGGAACGTGATGTTGACGAGGTAATTGAATACCTTGGCCGCCAGGGTTTACTGCACCTTTCCCTGCCGGAAGAAAATGGCAGTGTCGAAAAGCCCGAAGACTCCGGCTACAGCCGATTGAACACAGTGCTTGCCAACTTGCGCGAGGCGGCCCTGTATTTAGGCAGCCCCATTGCAGACAGCCCCGGGCAGTTGGAAACAACAACTACGCTTCCCAAGAGTGAGGATATAGAAAAAGTAACAGAATTAACTCATCAAATAAAGGATTTACAGGAAAAACAGAACAATTTAGAACGGGATAAGAAGAAAACAGCAGATACTATCGATGAAATACAGGCTTTTGCCCATCTGAAGGCTCCTTTTAAGGAGATTGAACAATTATCGTTTATCAGTTTGCGCATCGGCAGGCTTGAAAACATCAGTTACAATGAGCTAAAGGCAAATATCGGCGACCGTTTTATCCTTGCCCCCATTGAAGGGACAAATGCAGCCGCTTCGCCTCATTCTACACGGATTATTGCGGCTTCTTCGCGGAAGGGCCGTTTTGCCCTTGATTCTGAGTTAAAAAAATATGGTTTTACCGAAATTTCTATACCAAAAGATATAAAAGGTGTGCCTTCTGAATTAATTGCCGCACTGGAAAGCAAGTTTAAAGAGGTCAGCCTGGAATTAGGGAAGCTTGAAGCGGAAAAACGGAATCTGGCCGAAATGAAGAACCCTGAAATATATCGGCTTTCGCAATCACTGTATTTGGCCAATGAGATAAGCCGCTTAAAGGCTTCGCTTCAGACCTATGGTAATTTCTTTAAGCTCAAAGGCTGGATTCCCGCATCTAAACTAAAGGACTTTGTTGAAGGCCTTAAGGAAAAGACAGAGGGGCGCACTGCAATCACGGCCTTTAACCCCGAAGAAGTAGACTCTGTCCGTGAAGGCCGGGAAAAGGTTCCCGTGTCCTTAAAGCACAGTGCTTTTGTCAAGGGCTTTGAACCGGTTATATTTTCCTACGGGGCGCCTTTGTATGGCAGCATTGACCCAACGCCGTTTACTGCCTTTTTCTTTACCCTGCTTTTCGGGATTATGTTCGGTGATGCAGGGCAGGGGGCCATCCTCCTTTTGCTGGGAATCCTTACCGGCAAGCACGGGCTAAAATTCATGGCACGCTGGCGAAAGTTTTCGATTCCCCTCGTGGCAGTCGGTTGTTCTTCTATTGTAATGGGCCTTCTCTGTGGCTCCTTCTTCTGCAATGAAACCCTGCTTGCCCCCATCCGTGTCCTGCATCTGATGCCCGAAAAGGGAAATGTGGCAAAGCTCTTTTACTTTTTCGGTTTTACCATTGCAATTGGTGTGGTGCTAAACTCAATTGGCCTTGTTATCAATATTATCAATAGTATTAGTCAAAAGAAATGGCATGAAGGGCTTTTTTCGAAGACAGGCCTTGCCGGTTTATTCTTTTTCTGGTATGCTATCAGTATTGCTATCCGCATCATTTTGGGCGGGTCCTTTATGTCGTTTGATATCGTCTTTCTGGTGCTGCCTGTGCTGCTTATTATTTCGGGCCCTGTTTTGAGCCGTTTAATCGAAAGAAAGAGGCCGCTTTTTGCAGAAGGTGCAATGGTTTTTGCCATGGAAGGCTTTGTAGAAGTTCTGGAAACCATTTCTACCTACATCAGCAACACGGTCAGTTTCCTCCGTGTGGGGGCTTTTGCCCTAAGCCATGCGGTGCTGGCCTTTATTGTGTTTACCATGGCCGACCTGGTGCATGGTGGGGCAATTGGTTTTATGGGTTCCGGCCTGATTATGATAATCGGAAACGCCATTATTATCGCCCTTGAAGGCATGATTGTAGCAATTCAGGTGATGAGGCTGCAATACTATGAATTTTTTAGTAAATTTTTCACCGAAACCGGTGTTGAATATAAACCATTTAGAATTTAGAACGGAGGAATAGTATGGAAGTTTGGAAATATTTTGCAGCGGCAATTGCTGTAGGGGTTGGCTGTATCGGCGGCGGTATCGCAGTCGGGCAGATTGGGGCTGCGGCAATGGGCGCAATGAGCGAGAACCCCGAACTTTCCGGTAAGGCGCTGCCCTATGCCGGCCTTGCAGAAGGTATCTGCCTTTGGGGCTTCCTTGTAGCCCTGCTGATAATGATTCTGTAGTGGATTATTTTTTTATAGGAGAGGCTGAATTACTGTCGAGCTTTCGTCTTGTCGGTGTGCAGGGCGAGGCGGTGCAGAATGCCGAAGAAGCACGGGAAGCCTTTCTGAAAGTAATACAAGAAGGCGAGGCGACCGGCTGCCGTGTCTTAATCCTTACCGAAGAAGCATCCGATTGGCTGGGCGATGAGCTGGTGCAATGGCAGCTTACCGGAAAGTATCCCCTTGTTGTAGAAATTCCCGGCATCATGGGAAGGCAGCCCGGGCGAAAGACCCTGGTTGATTCTATACGCGAGGCAATAGGAATTCATGTATAGGATAGGCCACAGATGAACACAGATTTACAGGCTGTTCGCGACCCATTGTGGGGGCATATCTATTTAAGCAAAGCTTTCTATAATATTACGCTTTCTGCACCTTTTATGCGGTTGCATCGGATTATGCAGTTGGGGCCCTGCCATTATACCTATCCGGGGGCGACGCATACCAGGGCTTCGCATTCGCTGGGGGTGTATTACCTGGGAAGGCGGATTTTGGAGCGGCTCCTTGATGCAGGTGCAAAGGAATGGGTCAGCGATGAAGGGTCTGCTTCATTTTTGGCCGCTTGTTTGCTGCATGATGTAGGGCACTTTCCCTACACGCACTCGCTGAAGGAGTTTGAGTATGCCGGCAGGGGAAGCGGCTTCCCCCCATTCCGTACCCACGAAGACCTAAGCGCCGAACTGGTCCTGAATGAACCCCTCTACAGCCTCTTGAAGGAAGCCGGCGCTGTGCCCGAGATGGTGGCGGCTATCATATATCCTGCCGCTTCGACCCCCCACCCAGCAAAATGCTCAACGTTTCGCATTTATCCCGCAAAGGGGGAGGAGAATTGCAAACTGGGATACCCCCCTCCCCTTGCGGGAGGGGTTGGGGGAGGGGTTCCCAAGGAGCTTACTTTCTACCAGAAAATCCTCTCCGGCCCTCTCGACCCGGATAAGCTTGATTATCTTAACCGTGATGCTTATTTTTGTGGTGTTCCCTATGGGGCACAGGATGTGGATTTTATTCTTGGCCGTCTTTTTCCCAGTCCGGAACGGGGTGTTGATATTGATTCACGGGGGATTATCAGCATGGAAACCCTTTTGTTTTCCAAGTATCTGATGTATCGTTCGGTGTATTGGCACAAAAATGTCCGTTCTGCTACTGCAATGCTTAAAAAAGCTATCTGGCAGGGCTTGGTTGCCGGTAAAATTAGCCCGGAAAGCCTTTATAACCTTGATGACGCAGGCTTAATCAAGCTGCTTAGTCCTTTAAGCCCCTTTCCGCAGATGATTGTCGAGGGAAAATTGTATCAGGCTGTGCTGGAAACGCCTTTTGACGCAGAAAAACATCAGTTTTTACTGGACCTTGAACAAAGAAGCGCTCTGGAAAAGAAACTTGGCGAAGAAAATGGGGGAAACGAGCTCATTATAGACATTCCTGAAAGCATTTCCTTTGAAAATACACTCTTTATAAACGATGAAAACACCTGGTTCCCCGGTAAAACAGGCGTCTTTACCAATGATGTGGTGCAAGGCTTTAGTCGAAATTTGCGGGTTATAAGGGTTTTTGCAGAAGAAAAAACTTTTCACCCTTGCAAAATTTCAGAAAAGGAGTTATACTTATAGTATGTTTGAAGAAATTCATAATATCAATGAAGAAATTGTATTCTCATTAGTAAAAGAAATCTGCAAGGGGAATGAGCAGTCAATGCTTGATATCGCCTGCTGGACACTGAATCAATTGTCGCCCCGTTATATGGTGTCTAACCGTGGCGTCGTTCGTTACAATATGGATGCACAAAAAAAACGGCAATACGAGGCGGACATCACTGCAATTATTCACGAGGGGATTAAGCGCATTAACGGCAACCCAAGGGGCCACGAGATGAAGGCCGGCGCCCAGGAAACTATGGAAGGGGCAATGTTCAATATTCCCATTATTTCGGGCCGTGCCTTTAATGGTAAGAACTTTGAGCCCCTGGAAGATGCTACCATAACATTGCTCGATGAAAATGGCACTGTTACAATGAAAACAGGCAACTGGCAGAATCCTTTTAAGATTGTCCGGCATACTGCCGGCGCATTCAGCTTCTTACCCGAATCTGCCCTTGCAGAAAAGCAGGGCCTTCATAAAAATTTCCTGTATAGCATCAAAATTGAAGCCGAAGGCCTTGAAACAATGATGCATCATTTCGAGGTGCCCGTTCAAAGTGAATATGCCATGGACGAATCATTCTCGGTTCAGAGGAGCTATACCCTAAACGACCTCTTTCTTTTTCCCTATGAAGGCGAAGACTAGAACCACAAATTTGTTAGTTGAGCCAGTTCCAAAACTCCCCGCCCGCTTGCGGGAGGGGTTGGGGGAGGGTTGAAAAGTGGCAGTATCAAAACAGCTTACCCCCACCCAACCTCCCCCAGAGGGGGAGGAGTTTAGTTTTGGAATTGCCTGATTTAATTAGCAGTATCAAAAATTCGCTCGCCGATGTCGTAGTTGGCTAGTTGCACCTTGCCTCGTTCGCGTTCCAGGGCTTCTTTTTCCCGTTCGAGGTCGCTGAAGCTGTATATTTCATTACGGTTTTCATCAAGGGTGATTTCGGGGCTTGCGTAGTTGCCCATATCTTTCATTACCTGCAGCGCTGCGGCCTTTTGGTTTGCCGGGGAACACTCTGCTATTTGTGAGTTTATTTCGGCGGGACGCACGGCAAGGGGATTATCCAAAATCTTTCTGAAACCGATTTTTCGAAAGTTCTCCATCTTAATCTGCCTGTTCTGCTTCTTCAGATAGAGGGCGCGCAGGGCCGGAATGCCCCAGAAGAGAAGCGAGAAGCTAATCGGCACAAGCCCCAGCCCGATGACAAAAATGGGGAGCGGGTTATCGACGCCCATCATATTGTGAAAAAGATGATAGCTCATGCCGTAAAGCCAGGAGACCGGGCTGCCGTTCGCTGCCGACATACTCAGCACCTGGTGAATCTCGCCGCCACGGCGAACAAGATGCTCGGTAAAGTTCACCACGCCGATGCTGATTGCGCTGGTCAGGTAGTAACCGCCGAAAAGGAAATTGACTCCATTAATCATGGCAAAGGCGGCGTTCATTCCCTTTTTGTTCAGGGAAAATTTTTGCAGGGCCTTAATCGGCGCAGAGAAGACAGCAAAACTCCGGTTGGTGGTATCGGCACGGCGAAGAAGTTCTTCAAAACGGTAGATGATGACGCCATCCTCTGTTGCTTCGGGAGAGCCGCCAAAGGCTGAGCAGAGCTCGGACATCCGCCTTTCTGCATCATCAGTTTGAAGGCCGGTTAGGGACATTAGTTCGGGGAGGCTGATGATGCCTTTATTGTTCTGTATATAGGCGACAAGCACCTTGTTTTCCCGGTCTTTCCATGCCGCTTCGGGCGAGGAATTGGCGTCGCCATCGCCAAAGACAAAGGCAAAGATTGCCTTGTGCAGAGGCCGACCCTTTTTTTTGGGAGCCGGAGCATATTGAACATCATAACGGGGACGGAAGATTTCAGAATAGAACCAGATGCGCATTATCATGTTGAACAGGGCAAGGCTTGCACCACTGCCGCCTGACCTGCCGTTTGAATCGCGGCTGAGCATGGGAAGTATAAGGGAGGCAAGGGCGAGGAGCATAAAAACAAGGAAGTAACCGATAAGCATTACCATTATCCAGACCTTGAATACCGCTGTGCCCCCAATCCGCAGGGCCTTGAACACAGTCCGTAGCACACGGCGTAAACCCGGCTTGAAACCATGGTAACGGCTTACAAAACCCTTGGGAAATGAATAGAGGATTTCGCCCGATTCGGTAACTTCAAGCCGGCCGGAAAATTCGTCGGCAGCCTGTGGTAAAAGTTCTTTAACAGTATTCAGGGGAAGGCCGGTTTTTGCCGCCGCATCGGCAAGGGTTAAGCCCTTGGTGGGGCTTCGCTTTAATTGTTTGGTTAGTCTCTCATACTCATTGGCCATTATTCCAGTATAACACTTTTCTATTTTTTTTGTAAGTGGTATACTGCTTTATATATGGATAAAAGCTTGTTGGAACAATCTATTCGGAATGCCTCTGTAGTTGATTTTTCGCGGTCGGGGGGGCCTGGGGGGCAGAATGTGAATAAGGTCAGCACCAAGGTAACCTTGCATTTAAGCCTTGAACAGATTGAAGGCTTAACGCTTATGGAAAAGGCACGGGTAGAAACACTGCTTGCATCGCGCATTAACAACGAAGGCTGCATTGTGCTGGCCTCTTCGGAAGAGAGGTCGCAGAAAATGAACCTGGAAATTGCCTACAAGCGAATGGAGGCCCTGATTAGCGGCGCTGCGAAGATACCCAAGCGACGGCGGCCGGGCAAACCAAGCCGAGCTTCCAGAGAAGCGCGCTTAGAGGCAAAGCGCCGGCAGTCGGAGAAGAAGGCTCAAAGAGCATATTTTTCATCGGTTTGAGGATGGTGGTTGTCGGCCGGGGTGTTATTTTGCCGGTATCTGGCCGGGCTTATTCCCTGTGTTTTGGTAAAGACATGGGAAAAATGAAAGGCGTCGGAAAAACCCAGAGCCTCTGCAATTTCGTCCAGACCGGCATCTGTATTAATAAGGCGGAAGATTGCTTCTTCCATTTTAAGCCGGGTAATATACTGATGAGGCGAAATCCCCATTTCTTTTGTAAAGATACGGCTTAAATGTTCGGCACTGAGGTTTTGCATTTTGGCCAGTTCCCGGACACTGATGTTTTTATTCGGATGCTTTTTCAGGTAAAAGATTGATTTATCAATATGCATCCTGTTTATATTACGGGCGGTTTCTTTTGCATCAACCGTATCCTCAATAATGCTTGCCCCATACCAGTGAAACAGGAGGCCGGAAAACATTGCAGAGGCTGCAATACGCTCGGCCATTTTCTTTTGCCAAAAAAGGTGATGAATTTCCTGCACTATAATGTGGTCACGGGAATAGAGCTTTATCAATCTGCTCTGCGGCGCCTGGAGCATTTTAGTAACACGCTCGTCTTTGCTTTCTCCTTCATCAGGGTCGAAGATAAATATATAGTAGCCAAGGGGAACTGATACCTTGCCGGGCAGAATAGAATGAAATTCTCCGGGACGGAGCAGAAAAATAGAACCGGGTTCTATGTTGTAACGTTTCTTGTCGATTTCGAAAAGCCCGCGGCCTTCCAGAAAAACATGGCATTCGTAGTCATTGCCTTCGTGGGCGTGCATGCGCCCGTGATACTCCATATCTGGCCCGTCAATAAGTTTGTCTCCGTAACTGGCATGTTTCAATTGCATTTTATAATTATAGCATATTATTTTTATTTTGTCAATTATTTTTGTGCTTTTTTTGTGTTAAATCGACATAAAAAATCAAGGATAAGCATTGAATTTCTGCACAGATGATTTACAATAGTTCTATTATGTTAAGACTTACACAAACCGAAAACGGAAAGGTGAAGGGAATTCCTGCGGCTGACCCGCGCATCACTGCTTTTAAAGGCATTCCTTTTGCAGCCCCTCCTGTGGGCAATTTGCGCTGGAAGGCTCCTCAGCCTGCATCGAACTGGACGGGAACCCGGAACTGCTTCGAATTTGCCCCTATCGCTATGCAGTCACAGCCGGGCCTTAACCCCGCTGATATTTATGACCGCGAGTGGCATGTTGACAGTGAAGTTCCTCTGAACGAAGACTGCCTTTACCTTAATATTTGGACGCCTGCGGCCTGCAACGATATTGAATCGGCGCAAAAGCTGAAACTTCCGGTGTATGTCTGGTATTTCGGCGGCGGATTGCAGGTTGGTTACCCCAGTGAGATGGAATTTGACGGCGAACGCCTTGCACGGCGGGGAATTGTCGTAGTAACAATCAATTATCGCTTGAATGCCTTTGGTTTTCTCTGTCATCCTGAGATTACAAAAGAAAATCCTGCTGCACCGACGAACTTTGGTCATCTTGACCAGCAATTTGCTACCCAATGGGTCAAGCGAAATATTGCAAACTTTGGCGGCGATGGGGATAATATCACGATTGGCGGTCAGTCGGCGGGAGGCGGAAGTGTTATTGCACAGCTTGCCTCGCCGCAAAACAAAGATGTTAAAACATCGTCAGGCCTTTTTCAACAGGCGATTATTCAAAGCGGTATTTTTGCGCCGGCCTATCCGAATACCTTTGGCCCGGAACGGGGGCTGCATCTTGCCGAAGTTGAAAAACGCGGCGAAGAATTCTTTGCCTTCTGCAAGGTGAAATCGCTTGCCGAGGCACGGAAGATTCCGGCAAAAAGATTGATGAAAAAGGTTGAAGACTTTGCGCAGTCTAAAGGCCAGTGGATGATGTGGGGAACGGTGATAGACGGCAAGTTCCTTTTGGATAATCCCTACACGGTTCTCTGTGACGGTAAGGGCCTGCATGTTCCTATTATGCTGGGCAATACCATTGATGAATTCTTTGCAGAACCTGCGAGTAAAACAATTGATGAACTGAAAGAGACTGCTGCAACAATGTTCGGCAATAAGGCTGATGCATTTATCAGCCTGCTTGAGGAGGCCGGCGGCACAAGTTTTGCCAATGCCCTGCATGCGCTGAAAAATGCGGCAAGAGTAAACGGTATTGAGTATGCAGCACGGCTTTTGGCAAAGAAATATGCGGACAACAAGGTGGCTTCCCCTCTGTATTATTACCAATTTGGCCCGGAGATTCCCGGCTGGGATAAGCCCGGCTGCTTCCATTCGGTAGACCTCTGGTTCTTCTTCGAGACGCTGGCAAAATCCTGGCGGCCCTGGAAAGGCAGCCATTACGAGCTTGCCCGGGATATGTGCAATTACTGGGCCGAGTTTGTGAAGAAGGGCAATCCCAACGGCTTGGGAATGCCCCAATGGAAGGCCTTCACCAACGATGTGCCGGAAACAATGTTCTTCGGGGATGTGGCGGACTGTGGTGTGAGGGAGCCTGGGGCGGTAATGAAGTATTTGATTGATAACAAGAAGTAAAGAAAACCACGAATGACACCAATACCTGACGGCACACGAATTTTTAGTTAGAAAAATAAGATTATTCGTGGTTTTTATTCATTGATTAGGAGAAGCGATGAGCAAGACATTAATCACGATTCACCCGAAGTATGTCATCGGCGACATATCTCCTCGCCTTTACGGGGGGTTCTTGGAGCCGATTGGGACATTGGTGAATGGGAGTATGTATAACCCCAAGCACCCGACGGCTGATGAACAGGGGTTCAGGAAGGATTTTTATACTGCCCTGAAAGAATCGGGGATTCCCTGCATTCGGATGCCGGGGGGGAATTATGTTTCGGGGTGGCGCTGGAAGGATTCCATTGGGCCAAAGGCGGCACGGAAGCAGCACCTTGATTTAGCCTGGAATCAATACATTACGAACGAAGTCGGCCTTGATGAATATCTGCAATGGGCGGAAAAGACAGGCGCTGAGCCCCTGTGGACATTAAACCTTGGCACAGACGGCTTAAACGAAGCGATTGATTTAGTGGAATATACCAACCGGAAAAGCAATACCTACTGGTCGGACCTGCGAAAAAAGAACGGGCACGACAAGCCCTATGATATTAAAATCTGGTATCTGGGAAACGAGGTGGACGGCCCCTGGCAGATTGGCTCTTTTGAAAAAGACCCCCGTTCTTACGGTGTGTTATGCCATGAACTTTCGAAGGTAATGAAATGGACCGATTCCCGCATACAGACTGCCGTTTGTGCTTCTTCTTCGCAGCATCTGGCACATTATCCGGTATGGGAACATGAGGTATTGGAACAGTGTTATGAGACTGTAGATTATATTTCGATGCATCATTACCATGCCGCTCCGCCCGGCGACTGGAAGGCCCTGCTTGGCGGCTCTGTGTATTTTGAAGATTATATCAACACGGAAATTGCCCTTGCCGATTATCTTAAGGAAGAATTTCATAGCGATAAAAAGCTGATGTTGAGCCTTGATGAATACGGCTCTTTTGTCCGGCCTTTGGACGGTTATAAATACCCGGGTGAACACCAGCATGTTCGTGCCCGTTTCCATTACCCAAAAGGCGGGGAGGAGGAGGCAAAAGAATTTGTCTTGCATAACCCGGATAAGATGATAGATGAACATGAGGCTGAACACCATGGCATGACCGAAGCCCTTTCTACCGCATCGACACTGCTTGCCTTTATGCGCCATGCCGACCGGGTGAAAATTGCCTGCATGACAGGGGGCATTCAGGTGGCCGCTCCGGTGACCCATGAAGGTATATGGAAATCGGCCGCCTACTATCCCTTTACCCAATTGATGCACTACGGAAAGGGCCTTTCATTGCAGACTATTTATGAAGGCGACAGTTTCGACCTTCCCGGTTATGCAATAGATGATGTATCGCAGAATGCCGGCCGATGCGGCCTTCCCTATATTGATACGGCGGCGGCCATGGATGTACGGGCGAATAATCATTCGTCCCTACTAAACATTTTCGCCATTAACCGTGATGACAAAAACACCCGGCCTGTTGAATTTGACCTTTCTGCATTTGGTGATTGCACATTGCTGGAACACAGTGAAATGACATCAGAGGAAGGGCCAAAGGCTAATACAAAAACGGTTCTGAAAAACGGTAAACTCAATGCCGATTTACAAAAGTTGTCCTGGAATGTTTTCAGAATAAAATTATAATGTCAAAACTATTCAGCCCGGCCTTTATCTTTTTGCTTGTATTGAGTTTTCTCTCCGGCCTTGGCTTTTATATGACACAGCCTTTGCTTGCAAAATTTGCTGTCGGTTTTGGAGCGACACTGGGCCTTGCCGGTTTTGTTACCGGGCTTTTTTCTATTACCGCCCTTTTTGCCCGTCCGATGAGCGGGGCCCTTTCCGATGCCTTAAACAAAAAATATATTATGCTTATTGCAACGGTGGTAATGGCATTGGTTTCTTTTTTGTATACCCTTGCAACAAATGTGCCGGCTCTTATTGTCCTGCGTATTGTGCATGGGACGGCCTTTGCATTGAACGGCACTGCTTCGGCAGCCATGGTTGCAGGCTTTATTCCAAAAGGCCGTTTGGGGGAGGGCATTGGCTATTACGGCCTGGGACAAATTCTTTCTACGGCATTCGGCCCCAATCTTGCCATCTTTGTCAGTGAATCTTTTGGCATAAGGGCAAGTTTTACCTGTGCAGGCATTATTCTTTCCCTTGCGGCCGTTCTAATGATATTTATTCCCTTTAAAACAAAAGTAAACCCCTCCACCAACCCCTCCCGCAAGCGGGCGGGGAGTTTTGGAACTACTTTTTCTGTTAAACCTAGAGCCCGTGAAATTTTCAGTATAAAAAAGATGATCGCCCCGGAACTGATACCGCTTTCAATATTCGGCGGCCTTTTTTCTATGGCAAACGGTATTGCGGCTTCTTTTCTGGTTCTTTTGGGCGGGGAACGGGGAATTTCCAATATCGGCCTTTACTTTACGGTAAACGCCCTCTTTCTTTTTCTGGTGCGCCCGCTTGCCGGGAAGGCCTCCGACCGTTTTCCGCTTTGGTTTATCATCTGTCCGGCCTTATTGTTTACCGCATTTGAATCAATCTTTCTTTCAGGGGCACAGGCTCTTGTTTTTGTGTTGATAGCCGCTGTTTGCAAGGCGATAGGGCAGGGGGCAGGGCAGCCTGCAATTCAAAGCGCCTGCCTGAAAAAGCTGGGGCCTGAAAAAAGCGGCCTTGCAATGAGCACTTTCTATTTAGGCGCCGATATTGGGCAGGGCTTTGGGCCGGCAGCGGCAGGGGCGCTTGCCGGGGCCTTTGGTTTTAAGGCAATGTATCTGTGCACGGCAAGTATTTTTCTGCTTGCCGTTCCTTTTTTTCTGTTTTACCAACGAAAAATTTTAAATAGACATAAAAAATCAGAAACAAACATTCCATTGTAAAAAAACAGTGTTATAGTTTCTATGTAGGTTTTTTTAAAATAAATAAGGAGGAAAATCTATGGTGCAAGAAACTACCTTAGGCTTGGCTGCCCGTCGAAAACGGCTCTTGGGCTACAAAGAGTTTTTGATGGTGCTGCCATTCCTTGTGCTGGTCTTTCTGTTCAGTTATTATCCGCTTTATGGCTGGATATACTCGTTTTTCGATTACCGGCCTCCCCGGCCTTTCCGCTGGAGCGATTTTGTCGGCTTGCAGTGGTTTAGGTCGATGGTAGACACTCCGGTAAAACGGCAGATTATCGGGCAGGTGTTGATAAACACCCTGGTTATGTCAGGCATTACCCTGACGACAAACTGGCTCCCGATGCTCTTTGCCGTATTTATCAATGAAATTAAACAGGTGCGTTACCGGAAACTGGTGCAAACCATATCAACAATACCGAACTTTATTTCCTGGGTTCTGGTCTATTCAATTGCTTTTAACATTTTTAGCGCTACCGGTATGGTAAATCAGTTGCTTCTCGATTTAAAGATAATTGATACGCCCATTGCATTCCTGCAGGATTCAGGCCCCATTGTCTGGTGGGAACAGTGGCTCTGGCTTACCTGGAAGAACCTAGGCTGGGCTGCCATCATGTATATGGCCGCCATTGCCGGCATTGATGAACAGATGTATGAAGCGGCAAAGATTGACGGGGCAACACGCATGCAGCAGATTATGCACATAACGCTCCCCAGCCTTATGCCTACCTACTTTGTTCTTACCATGATTGCTATCGGTAACTTCCTTAATAACGGCATGGAACAGTATTTTGTGTTTGCAAACTCATTTAACCGCGAAAACATTCAGGTGCTTGACCTCTATGTGTATACCCTTGCAATGGGTTCAGGCTCCTATTCAGTATCTGTTGCCATCAGTATGTTAAAGTCGGTTGTATCAGTTATTTTGATAATAGTGGCTAACACCGTTTCAAAAGCAATTCGCGGAGAGGGGGTAATGTGATGAAAGAAAAAAGAGAATTTGTGCCGGGCATGAAGGTTCGTGAAGAAACAAGCATCGGCACCTTTGTCATGCAGATTATTACTTATGTGTTTTTTACAGCCTTTGCCCTGTTCTGTGTGTATCCTTTTTACTACATGTTTATAAACTCAATCAGTAATAACCTCACCAGTTCGCAGGGGAAGGTCCTGTTTTTCCCGATAGGAATACATTTTACCAATTATGTAAGCGCATTTAAAATACCCGAACTGGCCAATGCGGCAATGATTTCCTTGGGACGCACCGTTATCGGCACCGTTTTTACCCTGATAGCCTCAGCCTTCCTTGGTTTTATGTTCACACGGGAAACCATGTGGAAAAGAAAGGTTTGGTATCGGCTGGTGGTTGTTACCATGTATTTCAATGCAGGGCTTATCCCCTGGTATTTGATTATGCGGAACCTGGGCCTTACCAATAACTTCTGGGCCTATCTTCTTCCCACAATTGTTGTGCCCTTCGATGTTATTCTTGCAAAGACCTTTGTCGAATCGGTGCCCAAGTCCCTTGAGGAATCGGCCACACTGGATGGCGCCGGCACCTTTACTGTCTTTGGGGCAATTATACTGCCTCTTATCAAACCGATATTGACAACTATTGCTATTTTTGCGGCGGTAAATCAGTGGAATGCATTCCAGGACACCCTTTTGTTGATGACCGATTCCAGGCTTTACAGTTTGCAGTTTGTGCTGTATCAATATTTGCAGGGGGCCGCTTCGGTGGCACGAAATGCCAACTCTTCATCGATGATGGCAAGCCTTGCAACAGCGGCAACGCAGACTTCAATACGAATGACGGTAACCATTATAGTTGTGTTACCGATTCTTGCGGTATATCCCTTCTTCCAGCGTTACTTCGTAAAAGGCATCATGATTGGCGCGGTAAAAGGTTGATATAATAATTTTACAGATTTTTCATTAGGAGGAAAATATGAAGAAATCACTATTAGTTCTGGCTAGCTTGTTAGTAGTAGTCAGCATAGCGTTCGTCGGTTGTCAAAAATCCGGCGGCAGTTCTACCGCTGCATCAAGTGGTACAACTTATACCAACGGCGCTCCGGTAAGCGCTGCGGACCCCATTGATCCGGCCAAGTTCCCCTACGCAAATGCGGAACCGATGACCATCACCATCTTCGATGTGGCGGCCAACAAAATGGGCGATCAGACCGGCTGGTTCGGCGATGTGGTAAAGCGGCGCTTTAATGTCACCTTGAACATCATTGCCCCGCAGACACAGGGCGCTACCCTGTATCAGACCCGTGCGGCATCAGGTTATCTGGGCGACATCGTCGTTCTTGACCCTTCTCCGCTTCAGGAATCAATTGATGCAGGCCTTATTTCCGACCTTACCAATGATATGCCGAAGACCCAGTATCTGAAAGAATACATGGATCAGTATACCTGGTGGAACAAGCAATTGGGCGGCAACAGCGCAGGCAAGATCTGGGCCTTCCCCACGGAAATCATGAACACATCGCTTGATTCTTTCGTTGCGCAGACAGTCTACATTGTTCCCCGCCTTGCCTGGGACTATTTCAAGGCAGTCGGCGCTCCGAAAATGAAGGATGAATACGACCTCTTGAACACCATTAAACTCATTGTGGACAAATTCCCCACCAATGCCACAGGCGACAAGACCTATGGCGTGGAACTCTGGCCCGATTGGGATGCCGGCAACTATCTTGAACCGGCAGTGCAGTTGATGAGGTGGTTCGGCTGGTATTCAGACCCCGCCTACAACTCTGTGCAACTGAACTATGAGAGCAAGATTACAGACCTTCTTGATGATAATGGCGGTTACCTCCGCGCCCTGAAGTTCTTTAACAAGGCAAACCAGATGGGCCTTTTGGACCCGGACTCTGCAACACAGACCTGGGAAGGCGGCATGGTTCCCAAGATGTCTGCAAAGCAGGTAGTGCTCTTTATGTATTCCTGGCAGAATGGTTTCTGGAACACCCCGGCCCGCGACAACGAAGGCAGCAACTATATGTATACTCCTGTTGATGATCTTCGCTTCTATCAGGACGGCGATGCCTACTACGGCACCGCCCGCGCATTTGCAATTGGCAGGCAGAATGGCAAGGAACTTGACCCGGCAAAGAGGGAAAGAACCTTGGCATTGCTCGACTGGCTTGTCAGCCCGGAATGTATGACCTTCCAGCATTCAGGTCTTCCCAGCGTTACAATCGACGGGAAAACCATTGAAGGTTCCTATACAATCGCAAAGGGTTCTGACGGCAAAGATAAGTATACATTGACAGACTGGGGCGCCAGCGCTCTTATGGATAACCTTCCCACACCGGCAGAATGGGGCGGAGTTGGTTACAATGACGGTCTTTCCATGATTAACCAGTGGATGATGCACTCAGAGGCAATCAGCCCCATCACCGGCGAAGGCTATGCATCGGCAAACTGGTCTTCAACATTGAAGAAGGCACAGGAATCCAAAACCACAGGCGAATGGGTGAAGAAATACGGCCATGACAACGAAGTTAAATACATGCAGGCAAACGGCCAGTTATCAGTTGTTCCCCGTCTTACACCGGTATTCCCCACCGATGCCACAAGCATCAGCGTGATTCGCGGACAGACCGGCCAGCAGGTAGTTGACGGTTCCTGGAAGATGGTCTTTGCAAAGAGCGATGCTGAATTTAACAGCCTTCTTGCTACCCTCAGAAGCACCCTGAAAGGTGTTGGTTGGGACGACCTCGTAAAGAACGACCTGGCAAAAGCTCAGAAGATTGTTGATATGTGGGCAGATGCAAAAAAGTAATTAGTTAAAGTATGAAGCCACGGGCCTGCGAATAGTATTCGTCTGTCCGTGGCTTTTTTATTAGATTTTTCATAGGAGGAAAATATGAAAAAATCATTGTTAGTTCTGGCTGTTCTATTGTTGACAGTCAGCATGCTGTTCGCAAACGGACAGCAAGGCAGTTCTTCCGCTGCAGCAGGCGGCAAGACTTATGAGAACATCGGTCCGGTAAGCGCGGCAGACCCCATCGATGTGGCAAAGTTCCCCTATTCAGTAGCGGAACCGATGACCATTACCTTCTTCGATGTAGCAGCCAACAAGATGGGCGACCAGACCGGCTGGTTTGGCGACATCATCAAGAGGCGCTTTAATGTGAACTTGAACATTATTGCTCCGCAGACACAGGGCAACACCCTGTATCAGACCCGTGCTTCGGCAGGCTACCTGGGCGACCTCATCATTCTTGACCCGGCCGATTTTCAGGAATCAATTGACGCCGGCCTTATCGATGACCTTACCGATGAGGTAAATGCGAGCACCTATCTGAAGCAGAATCTTCCCCAGTATAAATACTGGAACGGCAAACTGACAGGCAACAGTGCGGTTAAGATTTATGGTTTCCCCACGGAAATCACAAACACCGGCGTTGATGCTTTCAGCGCTACTGCGGCAGACAATGCCCCGAAAATCCCCTGGGATTATTACAAGGGCGTTGGTTCACCCACCATGAAGGACGAGAACGACCTTCTCAATGTCATCAAGCAGATTGTAGACAAGTATCCGACCAATGCCGCCGGCGACAAGACCTACGGTGTTGAACTCTGGCCCGATTGGGACGGCACAAATGGCTACCTGGAACCGGCAATGCAGTCGATGCAGTGGTATGGCTGGTTCACAGACCCGGCTTACAACTCGGTGCAATACAAATTTGACAGCACAATAACCGACCTGCTCGATGAGAACGGCGGTTACCTCAGGAGCCTCCGCTTCTACAACAAGGCAAACCAGATGGGCCTTCTTGACCCCGATGCCGCAACCCAGACCTGGGAAGGCGGTATGATGCCCAAACTCACCTCCAAGCAGGTAGTTCTTATTACCTACGGCTGGCAGGCAGGCTGGACCAATAGCATCACCAAAGACAAGGCAGGCGAGAACTATATGTATATCCCGGTTGATAATCTGACCTTCTATCAGCCCGGCGACTCCTACTACGGCACCCTCCGCGTATTCGGCGTTGGCACAGAAAACGGCAAAGAGCTGGCCCCCGCAAAGAAAGAACGGGTAATGGCCCTTCTCGACTGGCTTACCAGCCCCGAATGTCTGGCATTCCAGCACTCAGGCTTACCCACAGTGGCAGGTATCGAAGGCTCCTATACCCAGAAAGCGGGCTCTGATGGCAAGATGAAAAACACACTTACCTCCTGGGGTATTGATGCATCCGCCGGGAACCTCCCCACTCCTCAAGCATGGGGCGGCGCAGGTTATCAGGACGGCCAGTCGATGATTAACCAGTGGATGATGCATTCTGTTTCCATCAACCCCAACACCAACGAGCCTTATGCCTCACAGTATTGGGCATCGACCCTTGCCGAAGCACAGGCATCAACAACAACCAAAGAATGGATGACAAAATATGGTTATCCGAACGAGGTTAAGTACATGATTGCAAAAGGCCAGATGAAGCCGGTTCCCTATGTCCGGCCGGTATTCCCCATTGATGCAACAACCATCAGCAATATCCGCGGACAAACCGCCATGCAGGTGAAAGACGCTTCCTGGAAAATGGTTTTTGCCAAGAGCGATGCAGAGTTCAATCAGCTTCTTGCCTCCCTCAAGACCACACTTGCCGGTCTTGGCTGGGCAGACCTCGTAAAGAACGACACCGCAAAAGCAAAGATGGTCACCGACGGCTGGGCCGCCGCACGGAAGTAAGCATCTAAAGCCTTCTCCCCCTCCCTCTGGGAGGGCTTAGGGGAGGGTTATAAAGCCACGGGCTATCACAAATAGTGCAGCCCGTGGCTTTTTTATTGCAAAATCTGCAAACTTACAACATGGAGGTAGGAACCCCCCAAAAAAAACACCAAAAAAAATAAATTCCTAAAGTTACATCTAAAATCTGCCGATAAAAGTATTGGAGGAATAGTATGAAAAAGCTTGTTTTGTTGACAGCAGTGCTTATTGCTCTTTGCTGCAACCCGCTTTTCTCGCAGGATGCTTCTACAGGCTCGGATAAATGGGACGGGACAGTCAAACTTAATACCGTCGATCTATTGACCAATGCTTTAACACAAGTTATTAATGTGAATGCAACTTGGACTACTTATCTGAATCTGCCTTCAACTGCTCTTATTAATATAGGGCTACCGCTGGAAGTTGATGTATTGTTTGCCATGGGCGAAATGGGAGTAAGTCTTGGCATGTTGGTAGGGGTTGAAGTTATCTTCCCCATCCTCGGCGAGGATAAATCGGGCATCTTTATCGATGCAAAGGTTGGTTACAAATCTTCAACAGAAGATGAACCGGGCGAAGGCGCCTTAATTGGGGCGATGAATGCCGGCTATCAATTTATTGCGCTAAATGGTTTTGTGTTTGCTCCAACCATCGGCGTAAAATATGATAGCGACTTTAAATTTAACATAGGCGCCCATTTAGGTTTTGCCTATTAGGCCTTTTAACATTAAGGCTTAACGCTCAAGCTATATCATCAGCCGCTTGCCGCTTTGGTGGTAGGCGGCATGACGAATCTCTTTTACACTCTCGTCATTGAGATAATCGTCAAAGGGCATCATCCGGTCGATGTAAACGTTCCCAATATCTCCCCTCCCGCTTGCGGGGGGGGTAGGGGGGGGGAGTATTTCAATTATACGATTGGCAATAGAGCCAATGAACTCATGGTCATGCGAATTGAACAGGATGACGCCATTAAAGGCTATAAGGCCGTCGTTTAATGCCGTGATTGCCTCAAGGTCGAGGTGGTTGGTCGGTTCGTCGAAAATAAGCACATTGGCCCCGGAAAGCATCATTTTGGCAAGCATGCAGCGGACTTTTTCGCCACCAGAAAGCACATTTACCGGTTTCAAGGCCTCGTCACCCGAAAAAAGCATGCGTCCAAGGAACGAACGAATGTAGGTTTCATCCATAGAAAGCTTATCATTTTCGACATATTGCCTTAGCCAATCGACAATGGACATATTGCTCTTAAAAAAGGCCGAATTATCCTTGGGAAAGTAAGAAATCTTGGTTGTTTGCCCCCAGGCGATTGTTGAAGTAGGAAGTAGGAAGTAAGAAGTAGGAAGCGAAGATGCAGCTTCCGCAGCTATAGCATCAAAAAAAGCGCTTTTTGATGCATGCTCGGCTCCTACGAATGCGATTTTGTCATTCCTGTTCACCGTAAACGAGAAGTCTTGCAGATATACTTCCGATTTATCTTTGTTGCTGATACCAAATTTTTCGACACGAAGGACATTGTTGCCAATTTCCCGGTCGGGCTTAAAACCAACATAGGGGAACTTGCGGCTGGTAACGGGAATATTATCAAGGTCCAGCTTCTCAAGCACCTTTTTGCGGCTGGTCGCCTGCCTGCTCTTACTGGCATTGCTGGCAAAACGCTGAATAAAGGCGCGCAGCTCGGCGGCCTTATCCTCATTCTTTTTCTGCAATTCCCGTGCCTGCCTTTGCATAATCTGATTCATCTGATACCAGAAATCGTAGTTGCCGCTATAAAGGGTAATCTTCCCGTAATCAATATCGCAGGTGTGGGTGCACACTGCATTCAGGAAGTGCCGGTCGTGGCTTACCACAATCACTATATTGGGGAATTCGATAAGAAATTCTTCGAGCCAGGAGATTGATTCAAGGTCGAGGCCGTTTGTCGGCTCATCAAGAAGAAGAATATCGGGATTGCCGAAGAGCGCCTGGGCAAGAAGAACGCGCACCTTCTTCGATTCATCGAGCTCGCTCATCATCTTATCATGGTCGGCTTCGTCGAGCCCTAAACCTGAGAGGAGTTGACTGGCCTCGGCCTCGGCCTCGTAGCCGCCAAGTTCGCCGAACTCTGCTTCAAGCTCGGCAGAACGCACGCCGTCTTCATCAGTAAAATCTTCTTTTGCATAGATGGCGTCGCGCTCCTGACTGACCTTGTAGAGCTTCGGATAACCCATAATCACTGTTTCCAGGACGGGGTAGGCGTCGAAAGCGAAGTGGTTCTGCTGTAAAACGGCCATTCGCTCGCCGCTGGAGATAGCAATTTCGCCCTTATCGGGCTCTTCTTCCGAGGAAAGGAGCTTTAAAAAAGTTGATTTACCGGCGCCGTTTGCACCGATTATACCGTAACAATTACCCTGGGTGAACTTTAAATTGACATCCTTAAAAAGAACACGCTCACCAAAACCTAAACTAAGATCGCTAACAGAAATCATACTTCAAGTATAGTGAATTTCGCAAAGGCTGTCAATGGTAAAAAGGCGCGGAATAGGGCAAAATCATTTAACTTTGAAATCATAAAAAACAACCACGAATAACACAAATGATATTACCTACGGCAAATCACACGAATTTTCGCTTGCTTATCGTAAATTATTCGTGTCGGCGAAGCCGATTTGTGTATATTCGTGGTTGTAAATTTTTAAATGATTTTACCCTGGGCGGGTGTGGGGTCCTCAGGTTGAGGGCCAAACTCCGTCATGGCGCTGTAATCCAGCGCTCCGCCAGTTGCCTTGCCGTTGGCGAAGGTTACGGAACCGTATTTACCACCCATGTTGTCAACTATGACATAGACCGTGTAGGTACCGTCAATTAATGCCCCTGCTTTTACCTGGCTGGTGTCGACATCGGTGACAGGTCCGTACCAGCTGAGCGGCACGGAAGAAGCCTGGCTGACGGTCTCGGTGGCGTAACTGGCGACAACACCGTCATAAATAGCAGCAGTCGTAACCCCAGACTCGCCCGTGGCAGAGCTGACTACAATGCCCGATACATCCGCCGGGAGGCCGTTGATCGTTATGGCGTCCACCACTGTCGCGGACCTCAGAAGCGGCATCGTCTCCCAGTTGAATTCATTGGTCTTAACACCGTTCACCTTGGTAACCACACCGCTCACAAACTCGACATTGTCATAGCCCTTAACGATGGGATTCTCCGGATCGCCCGAGCAAATTTCCACCGTATAAGAAGCGGTAGGATAAACTTCATACCATTCAATCGCGACATTGCCATTTACATTAGGAAGAGAACCCGAATACTTGCTGGCTCCGCCCATATAGGTAAAGCTATGATCACGGCTAACACCAATATTGACTGAAGTTATCGTAGCGCCGTTCAGGTTGGTTATCTTCAAAGCGTTCCGGACAGTTTTCTTGTTGTCGCCCAGATTCATCAGCAGCTTTGTGCCGTCAGTGAAGTCAACTGCGGCACTCACCACGCCATTTTTATCAAAGGTATAAGGCCCGAGACGCTTGCCATTTTTCCCGTCTTCGCCAAGAGTGATATCAATACCAAAGGTGCTGCCTTCTTTATCTGCGCCTTCTGCCCATTCCAGAGGCAGCGTTACCGTACCGTTTGAGTAGGACGGCGTACTGGTCGGATCCTCCCCATAGAAGTTTGCCACGGATGCCGGAGACCACCAGCGCGCGACACTTTGCAGGCTGGAGTCGAAGTTAGCATAAGGATACTCTAACTCCAGGGTTGTTTTCCAATCAGATGCTAACTGGCCTACCGTAATTTGGTAGATCTCGCTATCGCCCAGGCCACTTATCGTTATGGCGTCTTGCACAGGAGTATAGGTAACAATCCTTCCGGTGTTGTTCCTGGTCATTTCATCTAATTTAACTGTAGCGTTACCGAAGGAATCAAATGAGACACCATTCTTGTACATGTAGAATTGCTCTTGCTGTCTGTTATAATCATCACCAAAGGGAGTTGAAGTATGGACAGTATAACTAATCAGCACAGCGTAGGTTCCGCTAGGTTCTTCATACCAGGTAATGTTAGAAGGGTTTGCAAGGGATTTGTCTTCTGCAGGCGCTGGTGCTTCCGCCGCTTTGGTGAACGCTCCGGGAGTATTAACATTGGTTAATGGTTTAAGGTTTGTCTTAAGTACCCGGACACCGTTAAGCTCGTTACCGTTACCTATTGCATCCAGCCCTAATGCCAGGCCGTTAATCGTCAGCGCGCCTGTCTTTACCGTCGGCGCGTAGGCGTTGCCGGTAAACGCAGTAAAGGCGCTGTAAGCGACCGTTGCAGCCCCGTCCTTAAAGGTCACATTATTGGCATACCCCACACCTTCAAGAACCACAGCGTATTCCTTGTCTTCTACACGCCCAACCTGCCAATTTATTTGATCAATTACCAGGTCTTGCGTCCCGGTTCCCTGAGCATAACTAAAACCGAAAGCAACAGCTTGCGTAGAGGCATATTCAATTGGCCCTAAAATAGCATTATAAATGAATACATTTACTGAACCGCCACCACCCTGCTCTCTTCCTGACACAGGGAAACCGGTAATGGTCAGCTTGGGCCATATAAGGCCGCTAAAGCCTGGGTCGGTTGCCTGCAAGGGCTCTTTCTCACCATCTTTATACTCGGGAGCGTTGGTGCCAATATAGTCAAAGGTGTAGGCTTTCGCTTCGGCCAAGGTGTCTTTATAACCGCTTGAAGGCGTATACAAGGTTAATGTGCCGCTTGAGTTCTTTACAAGGGCGAATTTAAGGTATTGAATCTTTGTGCCCGAATTATAGTTTTCTCCATCATAAGGCATAAGCATTTGGATAATCAGGTCATACCCCAGGGCGTTATCTCCTAAATAAGCACTGACTGTGTCACGCTTGGTAACATCAAAGATTTGATAGCTCACCGTCTGCATGTTCCGCTTAGCGGATATCCTCTGGAAGCCCTGGATATTCCAGTCGCTGAACACAAATATGAAGGGTTGCTTGCCGGCGTCATACCATGTGCCCTGGTAATCTGTGGGAAGGCCTGTAATGTCCGCCTCAGATTCCTGAACTTTGCCTTTCGGTGTAACCGCCACGCTATCACCGATATCGATAGAACCGGCGCCGGCAGTTGATTCATCTTTGGAAGTAGAAATGATAATGGGAGCACTCCAGTCGGCATCTTTATTAGCCCTGGTATTGATGCTAATCGTCATTGATGTATCGGTAGCAGGCGTGTCGCCACTGGCGCTCTGCGCTGTCTGTCCGGATACCACATAGCGGAAAGTACTCGCCACAGCGGAGGCTGTATACGCACCGGATTGTTTGTCATAGTTACCTTTCATTTTGAAGGTAATATCGCCGTCAACGAGTGTACCACTAACAGGAATACTATTTTCCGCAGCCCTGGCAGATTTTGCGCTGCCATTCTCGGAAAGTTCAAGAGCTGCATCGCCATTGGCGCCAGTAAAGCTCGCCTTGATGCTGAAACCTGGATTGTCATTTCCGTTTCCGCTACCACCGCCGTTACCACCACCGATACTATTCAGTAGCTGGCATCCGGCTAACATTAAACTAGCTACCAGCAATGATGCTGGCAGCCAAATTGGTAGAAGTTTTTTCATATTAAACTCCTCCTCTAATAAAATATGTGCCTAAAAGAGACCTTCTTTGGCTCCTCTAAGCGAAAGGTTGCCACTTGGACAGACCTTTCCATAAGCAAGCTACAACGTAGCTGCCCAATAAGCCTTTACAAACTTGAGAAAAATGTCATTTTAAAATTGATTTCTTTTTTTAATATACTAGAAACGGAAGAAGTAAGTGGCTCAAAACATTATTCTAGCTAACTTCGCTATTAATATCTGATACTATAATATACCACTTTAGCTGCTTAAAGTCAAGAGGCCGAATTGCCTCATAACTAATCTAGCCGAAAAGGGGTGGCTGCCTCATAACCCAAATCTAGCCGAAAGAAACTGCCAACGGCAGTTATTTTCCCGTATCATGGCTCAGCCCTTCATTCC
>JAISIL010000070.1 GCA_031262035.1 Spirochaetaceae bacterium
ACCCCAGTTCGCGTGGTTTGCGTGGTTCGCGGTTAATCTCATCTTAACCGACAAGCGCTGCTTACCCGTAGCCCGCCTTACCTGTGCCACCATCGAAGCCGCCCTGTCCGCGTCCTCCAGCCAGCGCGCTCCGCCGCCGGTTCGTAGTATCGCCGGGGCGGCGCAGCCCATGTTGATATCAATCCCCTTACACTCAATCTTATCGAGAATCGCCGCCGCCGCGGCCAAATCCTCAGCCTCGCCTCCGACTAACTGGAAGACCAGACGCTCGGGGCAGGGGCCATTATCAATATACCATTTCTCGAAGGGCCCTCCGGCCCGCAGGGCAGGAGCGGAAATCATCTCGGTATAATACTCGTCGGGCCGGCCGGCTCCATCAATGTTAAAATCTTCTATTAAATGGCGCAGTGCACGGTGGCTGAGCTCGGCCATCGGGGCTAAAATCATCATATTTTGATTATAACAAAAAAAAATTTCTTCGCCTACTTGACTTTTTTTGCAAAATAGTTTATACTTATAGTAATAGAAAAGATAGAGGAGCAATTTTATGATGGTAAAAACCGATGGCTTGCCATTGAGCGACAACCCGCCTCAGGGGGTAAAGCCCGATGGAACGCCCTATAGAGTGCTTATTGTTGATGACTCTATGTTTGTTGTTAAGCAAATGACGCAGATTTTCACCTCGGAGGGCTTTGAGGTTGCCGGAACAGCAGGCGATGGCGCTCAAGGTTTGGCACTGTATAAGCAACTGAGCCCGAAACCCGATGTGGTAACACTTGATATCACGATGCCGATAATGGATGGGGTCACTGCTCTGGAAAAAATTCTCGAGTTTGATAAAGAGGCTAAGGTTATTATGGCCAGCGCTCTTGGTAAAGAAGATGTTGTCAAGAAATCACTGCTTATGGGGGCAAAAGGGTATATCATTAAGCCTCTGGACAGAAAGAAGGTTCTTGAACGGGTAGTGCAGGTAATTTCCCGCTAGGGGAGAAAAATGTCTCAGTCTTTTTGCCTGTATAATGGCAATGTCCTAACGAGTTTTGCAGTGATGGAGGACTGTGCTGTCTATGTGAAAGACGGTCATATCGCTGATGTTTTTTCTGAAAAACGCTTCAAAGAAAAGAAATTTGCCCCTCATGTTGAGCTGATTGATGTAAACGGGGCCTATATTGCCCCCGGTCTTATTGATACCCACATTCACGGCTTTTGCGGCTTTGGGACCGATGACGCTTCGACCGATTCGGTGCTGGAAATGTCCAAGGCTCTTGTTAGTCGGGGGGTTACTGCCTTTAATCCGACCTTGTATCCTACGCCTGGCGATGAAATGATAGAAGCAGTCCGGCAGGTGGCAAATGCCATTGGCAATGAAGAAGGGGCAAAGATAATGGGGCTTCACCTTGAAGGGCCCTTTTTGTCGCCTAGCAAATTGGGCGTGCAATTGCCCGAAACCCTGCAGCCGGTAACCATTGAATATATGGAACGCCTTTTTGCGGCTTCTTTTGGCGATTCTTCGCAGGGCCATATCGTGAACATGACGGTAGCCCCTGAACTGAAGGGCATGCGGGAGCTTGCATTGTATTGTATCAAAAAAGGCATTATTCTGCAGGCCGGCCACACCGACGCCCGATACGAAAATATGGTAGAAGGCATGCAGGCGGGCATTCTGCATACAACGCATCTTTTTAATGCGATGAGCCGCCTTGACCACCGGAACCCCAATGCGGTGGGCGCTGTGTTGATTCACCCGGAAATTTCCTGCGAAATAATTGCCGATGGGCGGCATGTGCACCCCGACCTCTTTACCCTTTTGCGCCGGGATAAGCCGGTTGACAAGATTGTCCTGATTACCGACGGCCTTAAACCTACCGAGCAGCAGGAAGGCCCCCTCTTTGCCAATGGCGAAGAAGTGGTTTGGGAAGACGGCCTTTTTAAGAGAAAAACAGATGGCATTATTGCCGGTTCGGGCCTTACCATGATACGCGGGGTGTCGAACCTGGTCAGCTTTGGCTTTAGCCTGGAAGACGCTGTGCGCTGCGCTACCTTTAACCCGGCACAGGTGATGCGTTACCGGAACAAGGGAGCAATCGTTCCCGGCTACGATGCCGATATTACCGTTTTTAAAGATAAAGATGATGATAGCGGCGAATTTGATGTCCAACTAACCGTTGTAGACGGTGAAATAAAATACCGTGCGTGATTAACGCACGGTAGGGACAGGGCTTGCCCTGTCCTTGAAATGCAAAATTGCAAATAATTACGGAGATTAATATGCGATTGATTGTTAAAAAAAATTATGATGAGGTGAGCAAATGGGCTGCCGATTACATTGCAGGCCGTATCAATCAGAAGAAAGAGCGATTTGTTTTAGGGCTTCCTACCGGAAGCACCCCGCTTGGCACATATAAAGAATTAATTAGTTTGAATAAGGCCGGCAAGGTATCTTTTGCCAATGTGACTACCTTTAATATGGATGAATATTTAGGGCTTGCACCGGAACATCCGCAGAGTTACCATGCCTTTATGTGGAGCAATTTCTTTTCGCATGTTGATATCGATAAGAATAATGTGCACCTCCTTGACGGCCTTGCAAAGGACCCTCTAAAAGAATGTGCCGATTACGAGGCGGCAATTGAAGCGGCCGGTGGAATAAACCTTTTTATGGGCGGCATGGGCGAAGATGGTCACATTGCATTTAATGAACCGGGTTCTTCCCTGGAGTCGCGAACAAGAATTAAAACACTGACCACAGACACAAAGATAGTAAACGCACGCTTTTTTGACGGTGATATATCCAAGGTGCCATCGGAATCCTTAACGGTAGGGGTTGGCACGGTAATGGCTGCAGAAGAAGTGCTGATTTTGGTGTCCGGTTACAAAAAAGCACGGGCCTTGCGGCATGTGATAGAAGAAGGGGTGAACCATAAATGGACATTAAGCTGCCTGCAAATGCACCCCCATGCAATAATTGTCTGCGATGAAGCTGCCACCGATGAACTAAAAGTAGGAACAGTGCGCTATTTTAAAGATATAGAGAAATAAAGATATAAAAAATAGATAATAGAAAAAAGAAAAAAGATAATAGATAATAGATAATAGATAATAGGGGGCAGCCATGACACATGATTTTTTGCAGATTCTGTTTACTGTTCTTATTGTAATTGATCCTTTTGGGATTATACCTTCGTATATTTCGCAAACAAGCAGCCTGGATAAAAAGACACGGAAAAAGATTTGTTTGCAGGCGACGGTAATTGGCGGCCTGGTGCTCTTTGTGTTTGTGTTTGGCGGACGGGCAATCCTTAGCTTCTTTGGTATCAGGCCCGGTGCTTTTTACATTGCAGGCGGGGTTCTGTTTTTTTTAATAGCTGTTGAAATGATATACAGTAAACCGACCAACCGACATGTGCCAAACGAAGAGGCTCTTGTTGCAGAACAACAACAGAACAGTAAATACATAGCCCTTTTCCCGCTTGCCATTCCAATGATTGCAGGCCCGGGAATGATTTCTGTTATAATGATGTATATGACCAACCCTCGCCCCTGGGTAGAATCGCTTGTGCTGGTAAGCCCTGCCGTTCTTATCGGCCTTATTGTTATGTATATAACGCTTCGGGCTTCAGACTTTTTGTTTAAGGTGCTTGGCGAAATGGGCATGTTCGTTCTGGAAAAAATAATGGGGCTTATCCTTAGCGGTTTTGCGGTGCAGTTAATCTATAATGGTTTGACTAGTTTGGGAATACTGAAATGATATACCCCTCCCCCAGCCCCTCCCGCAAGGGGAGGGGAGTAAAATACTCCCAAAAAAGAAATTGCACCACCACAAGGGGAGGGGAGTTAAATTTTTCTGAAACTTTGCGACCTTTGCGCCTTTGCGTGAGGTATTTATATATATGCCCTGTCTACATACTGTGAGGTGAACAAGCGGAGTAGGGCGCTGTAGCCTAGGGTAAAGCTGATAATATCACCTACTTTGTAGTGTTCTTTGCTCTGGGTGACATCGAGGATTAAATGGTCGGAGCTTGCATGCAGAACCTCAATGTTTGGGTCGCTTGCCTTGATAAAATCGGGGTCTACATCCTGTTTGCCGATAGCGAGTATTGCCCGCCGCATTGGGCCCTTGTCTTCAATGGCGTCCAGTCCACCGAATGCATCAAAGGTGCGTTCCCCGATAGGCAATGAGGGCTTGGTTTGCAGCTCTATGATTTGTGCTTCAAGGGTAATAGCATCGTGATGCAGGCCGTCGATGGGGTGTGCATTGGCCGTATCGTTTCCCAGCACAAAACTTTCGCCCAGGCGGAGGTTGTTTATTTTAGGAGGCAGAGCGCCTTCTTCTATGAGATAGTAGGAACTGGAATTGCCCCCTGAAATTATCTTGCAATCTACCCCGCAGCGGGCTTTTAGCATATCGGCTACATCGCATAATTCAAGAAGGTTATCGATTGAAGGGATTACCCCGCCGTAGCAGGTAAGGTTTGTGCCTATTCCGTAAAACTCAATCCCCGGCATTTTTTGTATGGCCTCTACGGTAGAAAGTATTTTATCGCTGCCCTGGTAACTATTATTGCCATCGTAAAAAATCCCTTCCCGTAAATCGCCCAGGTCAATCATGAGAATAACCTTATGGGTTTTCTGCTGCCTGATTGCCTCATCGGAAAGGGCCTGTAGCGTAGCAAGCTCGGAATTAAGGCTTATGTCTGTGTAGCGGATGACGTCCTCTATTTCGCACATCTGGGGGAGGCGTAATAACACTTGAGGTTTCACGCGGAGGCGCGGAGGCGCGGAGTTTTTGATTCGAGAATCAGCGAGAAAATCCACATACGGCGATTGTTCAAGCATATTAACAATATTTTTGTCTGCACAGAAAGACTTAGTTACTATCATCAAACTACAGCCTGCTTTGTGAACAGACTTTGACAAAGTTTCTAAATTGTAATTGAGTTTGTCTAGATTGATAACTAATCTTGGATACATATATTTTCCTTTTAATTATATCTTATTCGTGTGAGGCTTTAGCCTCATTCGTGTTCATTCGTGGTTAATACTCTTCTTCATTAACTCCACCGCAGCTTCAGGGTAGCGCTTTGACAGCACACCCAGAGATGCAAAGATATAATCATTATCCACCAGCACCTGTGCATCGGCAGGTGGCGACAAAAACTTTTGACGCAGTTCTTTTTTACAGATGCTTTTCATAATATCCACCCGATGAGGCAGGCGCGTTAGGGCTCCGCCGGTGCCTACAATGTATTTAACCCTGGTTAAATCCTTTCCTTCGGCCACAGAGGAACGGCCCTCCGGCCCATACACATAGCGAATATGCCCGGCATGCCGCTCAAAGGCTGTAGTAACAGCACATTGGGTCAATTCTTCTACCAATTCAACTTCTTCCGCAGTTCTAGGTATTGGCGCTAAGTTTTCTAACAACAACTCCGCGTCTCCGCGCCTCCGCGTGAGCAATTCTGCTACATTGAAGCGATTGACATACACCCCTAAATCTCCTTCGACTGTTCGTTTGGCTACAGGTTCGGGGGCAATGAGTATTCGTGCTATTTCTTCGCTGCCTTCGGTGACTGAATGGAAGTCTGTGGTTGCCCCACCGACATCGAGGACAATTAAATCGCCTAATGCATTGTATAAACATTTCGCCGTTTCCATTACGGCGCCTGGTGTCGGGATAATTGGGCCGGTGACCATTTCGCGTATATGCTCCATCCCCGGTGCATGGACAATGTGTTCTTCGAAGACCTCTTGGATAATTTTGCGTGCAGGTTCTACATTGAGCATGTCTATTTTGGGATAAACGTTATCGGTGATGTGGATATCAGGGTAGGGGCGGGTTTGAAACCCGCCCCTACGGATATGGTTGCAAAATATTTTTGCAACCATATCCTGCGCATCTATGTTACCTGCATAAATCACCGGCACAGCAAAACCTGTATTTGCAATTTTTTTCGCATTTTCTATAACAGTTGCTTTTTCCCCGTGGTCAACGCCACCGGCAAGCATGATGATGTTTGGGTTTATGTTTTTTATTTCTTCCAAATCTGTATCAGTTAGTATTCCTGCACTGACCTTTTTTATTACAGCGCCTGCTCCCAGTGCCGCTTCCCTGGCTGCTTTTACAGTCATATCGTAAACAAGACCATGAACAGTCATCTTTAAACCGCCTGCTGCACTAGAGGTAGCAAGCATTTCTGTATACTGAACCTTTGCGCCTTTGCGTCTTTGCGTGAGATTTTTTTCTAAGTCTTCTATCGCAGTCTGCAAACCAATCCTGACATCCCCTGCCAGCACAGTGGTTGGGGCACAGCCTTGGCCGATAAACTCAGGTGGGGAAAGGTTGAAGGCATTTACCAGGGTGGTAGTGCTGCCTATTTCTGCAACAAGGACATCTATACGCATTGCGTTAGCATTACACCTCATCATTTAGTTTTTTTAGGAAGGCGGCGGCTACTTCCCAGGCTGCATTTCCATAGCCGCCCGAGGTAAGCCAGACCGATGGCACTTTGTGGGCTTGCAGGAAATGGTATATTGCCATGTCTCTTTCAATGCACTGTTCAAGGCTGAGCTTTAAAAGGGCGCTGGAAGGCAAGCCGTCTTTTTCGTAAGGGTCTGCGCCGTCTACCACTATTGCAAAGTCAGGCTTGCGATTGCCTGAATAGCCAAGGATTGTGTCCATGCCGGCTTTCAGTTTTGGCACATAGTTTGCCTCATCGCCTGACTCAATACCAATGTCTATTCGCGAGGGGGCTATGGGTGCACAGTTTTGGCCATTGGACTTTGCCAATTCTTCACGGTCAAGCGGCCAACCGCGTGCCATGTGTATCGAAAGGTTAATTATTTCCGGGTTTTTTCCAATGTATGTCTGCACAGGTAATTCCCCACGGACACTTGCGTTGACTATTTCCGCTGTGCCGTCTCCCTTGTGCACATCTACATCAATTATCCAGATAAGGCCTGCCCCATCTTCTTTTATTAAACGCATTGCGGTAAGGGCAATATCATTCAAAAGGCAGAAGCCTGAAGGCCCGTCGATGCGTGCATGGTGTTGGCCGCCGCCAAGGTAATACACCATTTGTGCAGGGCTTATGTTCTTTTTATCCCAGGCCATTTTTGCTGCAATGTAGGTGCCCTCGCATTGGCGAAACATTTTGCCCAAAGCCTCTGTGGGGTCTGCTATTGCGTTTGCCGGATTGTAACGGTTAAAGGAACCATCATCGTTGATTAGTTCATAGCACTTCATCAATTCTTTTATGGCAGTTTCTTTGCTGTCTAAAAGATTGTGCACAAATTCTGCACTATGCACTAATTCTAAGGGTGGCCGGGGAGTATCAATCCTTGTTTCACTGACAATCTCGATTTTAGGACAGTTCTGTATCACTGAATCATGAATCATGTCAGGCCTGCTGCCTACAATGGGAATCTCGATGCCGTAATCCGCTGCATTCACCTGATGCGGTTTGTCGTAGTAGACAATTGGTGTCATATTCTGCTCCTCTATTTTTCTTTCTCCTTCCTTCGCTTAACAAGGAAGGTGGCTACATCAATACCATGTGTGCCGCGGCCAAAGCCGGCGTCCATTCCGGCCTTCACGGCTAGTTCGGGCACTACCTGTGTTCCCCCGGCAATGATAATCAGTTTGTCGCGCACACCTTTTTCGATTGCCAGGTTATTTAAGCGCTGCATATTTTTGTAGTGTATATCATCGTGGCTGATAATAGTTGAGGCCATTACTACATCTGCATTCAATTCAATTGCTGCATCGAGGAGTTTTTCGATTGGACAGGAGGTGCCCAGATAATGCACATCAATCCCGTATTGCTCAATGCCCCCATGCTTAATATCGATAATTTCACGAAGCCCCACTGAATGTTCATCATCGCCAACTGTCGCACAGACAACCTTCATCGGTCGGGCTGCAATGGCGGTGCGAATTTCCGTGTCGCTTAAAAGTTCCGGTTCGGGGGGTATCACTAATTGTGCAGTATCTATATCAAAGGGGAAGACTCCCTTTACCTCCACCCGGCAGCCTTCAGCCGGCTGCATCACTTCAAGATTGATAACGACAGGATTTTCAAGATTCATCTTCTTCGCAATCTCAACCGCAGCCGCCTGGGCAACACGCTTCTCGGCAGGGATAAACAGGGTCAGGAGGACGGTGCCGTCTCGCGACCATTCCATCTCTGGTTTAAGAAGATTCTCACGCAAAGGCGCGGAGGCGCAAAGGCGCACGTTCACGTTGTCTTCATCATCTAGTTCATCGATATACTGGATTTTTTCAGGTTTTTCTAGGGTGCAACCATCTATCAAATCAGACGGGGAACCCCTTTGCGTCTTTGCGTCTTTGCGTGAGCTATTATTATATTGCTCAGTATTATTATACCCGTAGTGCGCAGTGACCGGCGCCATATAGTCCTTGTCGCGTTTATAGATAGTGCCGGCAGCTACGCCGCCGTCCATTTTGCGGATAATGGCGTCGCCGTTGCGTTCGGGGTAGCGGCCTGAATCGACAAAAAAGCCTTCTTCTACTGCTTTAAAGTAGCCGCCAACCTGGACAATTTCTTCCATCATCAGGCAGGCGCGCTCTTTGATTTCCCGGGCGTCCTTGAAAAGCGGGCCGTCTTTTTTCAGCTCGACCAGGTCCATAAGGCCGTCCATGCCGGTCAGGGCCTGCTTGGCCGTATCAACGGCTTCGATATTGTAAATATGCCAGGGGACATTCCGGCCTTCATCGGGGGTAATGGTGGACTGTATATCGGCACTGGTCAGCTTGGACAAAAGGAGGTTCAGCACATGGGTGACCGTCGCCTCGCGCGTGGAAGCCTCGATATACTTGGTATTCATCTGGGCGCGCATCTTGTAACGGCCGCACAGATCCCGAAGGGCCAGCGCATAGGGCAGGTCGATAGAAAGGCATGGCGCAGGCGGCGCGGTGGGCGGCACGGTGGAAAGGCAGATGTGGTCGGGCGAAATCCCCACCTTTTCGGAAAAAAGAGAATTGATGGCATGCTGCACAATGAGTTCGGGCATGACCTTCCAGGCCTCGCGGGCGGTGGCATTGGCGTTGTGTGCGCCGTCAATCTGGGCCATGCCCGCCTGGGCCATCACCTTTTTGGATTCGCAGGCGTCGACAAAAGACCGGAGCATGTTGATATTCCGGTAAAGGACATTATATTGCGGGTCCTGATGGGCGCCGTTGACCCCTTCTTCTCCAAAAAGGACCGCCACCTCGGGGCCTGCCACCCCGGACACATAAGAATGATAGTTGATAGGCCGGCCGACCTCGTCTTCGATTGCGTCAAGCGCCTTCCGTTGGGCGCGAAGCTGCTTACGGGTGATAGGCACGCCGCCAACGCCCTGGGGAGTCCCCTCAAGAAGGCCGTCGATGTGCGATTGCCCCGCCGTGCGGATAACCATAAGATGGTCGGCCCCATGCCAGGCGGCCATGCGCATACGGCGAATATCGTCCTCGAAGCGGCCCGAGGCAATTTCGGTGGTGATAACAGGCAGCGGTTGCGGGTCAATATTATCAAAATATTTTGCAGAAGGCAGCGCCACCGACTTTTTTAAGGGCTCGCTCTCATCCTTATAAGTGAATGGCCCCATCTTGATATCCGGCGCAAAAGTCCGCCATGTCCAGCCTGTGCGGCGGGGGTGGTAGTTTTCCAGGTCTTTCAGGATATTTTCGATATCAAGTTTTTCGTTTTCTTTTAGTTCCATAAACCCTCCCAGCCCTCACCCTTGGCAAGGGTCAGCCCGGCGTCGCGGATGCCGATGCCCTTTTTTTGCGATAGCCGATAGACGCAGTGTCCTGCGCCTTTTCCCATAAGCCCCTTGTCGATGCATTTTTCTACAATAGCCTTGGCTTCAATTGAGGAAAAGCCCATGCGTAGGAGCACGGAGCGTTCAATTGAGGGGGTAGTGTGGGTTCGTCCCAGTTCCAGGAGAGGGTCTACTACTTTTGCACTTAATTCCCAGAAATAATCGTAAAGTTCATTGTCGGTCATTTTTGAAAGGTGTTGCCGGCGCGCCTCGAAATCATCTACTCTTTTCATATAGAGAATTATAGCATAGATTTGTAGATTTGTCAATGCAGCGAATTGCCTCATAACTAATCTAGCCGAAAAGGGGTGGCTGCCTCATAACCCAAATCTAGCCGAAAGAAACTGCCAACGGCAGTTATTTTCCCGTATCATGGCTCAGCCCTTCATTCC
>JAISIL010000086.1 GCA_031262035.1 Spirochaetaceae bacterium
CCCCCTTGCGGGGGAGGTTAGGTGGGGGGTTAAATTGTTGTTATACCGATACTTACCCCTCCCCCAACCCCTCCCGCAAGGGGAGGGGAGTAAAATACCCCCAAAAAGAAAGTGCACCCTCTACCAGTTCAGGCAAAATGGCGTATAACCCTCATAAAACTGGATATAATCCGAACCTTTTCGGTTATACCGTTTTATGATATGGGTATTATACCATGATTTGAATCTTTTTGTCAATTACCTTAAAAAAAATTTGAAGGGTGGAAAAACAGGAACTTATCCGCAAACTGCAACACGCCGTTGAGCATGCGCCTCACACTGTTCTACCTTGGGTGAGAAGGGCAAAATCATTTAAAACAATAAAGAATCTCACGTAAGTTTGCTGCGCAAACTTTAGCCGCAGAGGCGCGGAGGAAAATACTCTTAAATGTTTTTGGCCTGGCTTTTTCCCCAGCAATTCGCAGTTTGAACAAAAATAATAAAATCAGTATACTGGAATTATGGGAAGGGGAATACTCAAACGGCTGGCAAACAGTCTTGGACAGGTGGCGGCAAGGCTGCCTGACACACGGAGGCCCGGCAACGACACAAAATATGAGTTGCAGGACGCGTTAAAAAGCGCTCTATCGGTATTTTATCTATTACATCCTTCATTGCTGGATTTTCAAAGGGCAATGGAGAAGAAGCACAGGAGGAGCAATCTGGAGACCCTATTCGGTGTGAAAGAAATACCGAGTTCAAACCAGATGAAGACACTGCTGGACGATATAGAACCGGGCGGTCTGGACTGTGTATTTGATGAAGGATTGCGGATAAGCAAATTAGAAGGGGTATATTCAAAACAGAAGGTATTAGGCGGGCTTATGCCATTGGCGGTAGACGGGACGTGGTATTTTTCATCGAAAGAAATACACTGCGAACACTGCCTTACCCAGACGAGGAAGAACAAGGACGGGGAAGAAGAGACCTTGTATTACCATGATGCATTGACAGTTGCGATAGTCCATTATAATTCAAGCGTAGTGCTGCCATTAGCGCCGGAATTTATCCGCAATGAGGACGGGATGGACAAGCAGGATTGTGAGATAAATGCGTTCAAGAGGTATCTTGAGCGGCGGAAAGAGCAGTTAAAGCTGCTGAATCCGGTGTTTCTGGGGGATGATTTATACTCCTGCCACTCAATTTGCAGCAAGATAGATGAAATGGGCATGAGGTTTTTATTCACTTGTAAAGATACGAGCCATCGGTGGATAGTGGAACAGACAGAAGGAGCGCCGTTTGAAGAATACAAAAGGGTCGAATGGGACGGTAAAAATCATGAGTTCGCGTAGCGAACTAAGAACACCGTTACAAATGGCTTTGTGGAGTTGAGAACCGGGCAGACCCTAAATTTATGTATGTAGATTATCTTGAATATGAGATATGGAATGTGGAAAAGGGGAAATCAAGCTACCATAACAGTTGGATAACTAACATTCCAGTCACAAAAGACAATGTATGTGAAATGGCCAAAGTCGCCCGTTCACGGTGGAAGATAGAAAACGAGCATAACAATGTGCTAAAACATAAAGGCTATAATTTGAAACACAACTGGGGTCACGGGGAGAACCATGCCTCTGAAATTTATTGCATGCTTAACTTTCTGGCTTTTCTGATACACGGACTGCAAGACCTTGCAGATGATGAGTATAGGGCGGCCCGTGCGGCGTTCTCAAGCAGGAAATCATTTTTTGAAGCAATGAAGCATGAGATTGCCTACCATCTTCATTCTGACTGGACAGAATTATTCAACCTTCTCGCAGATATTGACCCACCTGGAGGTTAAACTGCGAATTACTGCTTTTTCCCCCCCCCCTTGACCTTTTTTGTAAAAATCAGTATGTTTAGGGTGTCCAAATATTTCACTTGCGAGGAGACGCTATTGATAGGGAGCGATGTTACCATTGAGGGTGTTTCCAAGACCTTCGGCGGGGGTGAGGCCGGCGCCAGGGTCTTGAACAATGTCCGGCTTCAAATTAAACAGGGGGAATTTTTCTCTCTTTTAGGGCCTTCGGGTTGCGGCAAGACAACCTTGCTGCGTATTATTGCAGGTTTCGAGACCCCCGACTGCGGCACCGTAACCCTTGCCGGGAAAAATGTGCTGGGCCTTGCCCCGAACAAGCGGCAGGTGAACACAGTCTTTCAAAACTATGCTCTTTTTCCCCACCTGACCGTTTTCGAAAATGTTGCTTTTTCTCTCAGGCTAAAAAAGACCCCTGAAGCCGAAGTGCAGACAAAGGTAGGCGAATATCTTCACCTTGTCGAGTTGGAACAACATGCCGGCAAAAAACCGAACATGCTTTCAGGCGGCCAAAAGCAGCGGGTGGCAATCGCTCGTGCCTTAATCAACGAGCCAAGGGTGCTGCTCCTTGACGAGCCCCTTTCCGCCCTTGATGCAAAACTCCGGCAGCACATGCTTATTGAACTTGACCAAATTCACGACCGTGTTGGTATTACCTTTATCTATGTGACCCATGACCAGAACGAGGCACTTTCTGTCTCCGACCGCATTGCCGTTATGAACCACGGAAATGTCTTGCAGGTGGGCAGCCCTCATGAAATATATGAAAGCCCTGCTACCGATTTTGTGGCAAAGTTTATCGGCGAAACAAACCTTTTTGACGCAACAGTGGTCAGTTGCGAGCCTTATACGGCGCAAAATTATACCGGCCACATGGTTGAACTGGATATTCCGCCGCTGGGACGCATCAAAGTGACAAAAGATGAACCCATTGAGCCTGGCGCGAGGGTCAGTTTTACTATCCGGCCTGAAAAAGTTGTCATTTCTACTGAAAAACCGGCGGAAAAACGCGGCGAAAAGGACATAAATATCTTTCATGGCATTGTAGACGAGCCTATTTACTCCGGTTTTCAGACAAAATACTATGTCCGAACCGACGAAAATGTCCTTATCCGGGTGATGCAGCAGCATGCCCGCTATAGCGATGACGGCCCAGACATTGTATGGAAGGACGAAGTCTGGGTCTCCTGGGCAGCAGCCGACGGCTTTATTGTGATGGGGGAAGGGGATGGCAAGTAGCAAGGAGCAGGTAGCAGGTAGCAAGAGGAGTTTCGGCCCTCTCTACAGCCTTCCTATGGGGCTTTGGTTTACTATCTTTTTTATGCTGCCGCTTCTCATTATTGTTGCTTACAGCTTTTTCAAGAAGGGGCTTTATGGTGGGGTGGACTTTGGGGACTGGACTTTGGAGGCTTACCGGCAGTTGGCTAATCCCAGTTTTGCTGTGATTACCGGCCGGACTATTCGCACGGCGATAGTTTCTACTATTATAACGATACTGATAGCCCTGCCCTGCGGTTACTACATGGCAAAAAGCCGCCATCAGACATTGCTGCTGCTCCTTATTATCATACCTTTTTGGACAAACTTTCTTATCCGGGTCTTTGCCTGGATGAATATCCTGGGGAACAATGGCTTTTTGAATGAATTTTTGCGGCAAATCGGCCTTATCAAAGATTATATTCCCTTTATGTATAACCAGGGCGCCGTCACCCTTGTCCTTATCTATATGTATCTTCCCTATGCCATTTTACCGCTCTTTTCTACGATAGATAAGTTCGATTTTAGCCTCCTCGAGGCGGCACGCGACCTGGGCGCTTCGAAGCTTCGGGCAATTATCAAGATTCTGCTCCCCAATATAAAAAGCGGCATTTATACAGCGGTGCTCTTTACTTTTATACCGATTTTTGGGGCCTATGCGGTGCCCCTCCTTGTCGGCGGGCAGAATTCCTATATGCTGGGGAATGTCGTGGCCGACCAACTGACCAAGGCACGGAACTGGCCGCTGGCTTCGGCTATCTCGATGGTGCTCACTGTAGTGACGACTATCGGGCTTCTTATCATGATGATATTACAGAGAAAAGAAGCTCACGCAAAGGCGCAAAGGCGCGGAGTTACACATGGCTGAGAAATTACATATAAGGGATATAATCACTAATATTCGTCCCGGAAAGAGTGATAATGAGGCTTCTCGGCATGCGAAACGGGCTATTAAGCGGGCTGCCAAGCCGTTTTCCTTTAGTGAGATTGTTTTTTTTGCTGCTTTGGTCTTTCTTTTTCTTCCTCTCTTTGTCCTTGTTTTATACTCCTTCAATGCATCGAAGGGGATGGGGTGGACGGGTTTTTCCTTTGTTTGGTATGAGCAGCTCTTTTTTGGCAGCCGGGACCTCTGGCGTGCCTTCTGGAACAGTATTCTCATAGCCCTCACCTCAGCGGGCAGTGCTACCGTGTTGGGAACGCTGGGCGCCATTGGGGTGCAGTGGTATCGCTTTAAGCTTCGGGGTTATGTGCAGGCCGTGTCCTTTTTGCCGATGATACTTCCCGAAATCATCATCGGGGTGTCGCTTGCCATGTTTTTTGCCGGGGTAAAAATTCCCTTGGGCCTTTTCACTATTTTTATTGCACACACCACTTTTAACCTGCCCTTTGTTTTTCTTATGGTCATGGCCCGCCTCGATGAATTTGATTTTTCGATAATAGAAGCAGCCCAGGACCTGGGAGCCAGCGAAAGGCAGACCCTCTTTAAGGTTACGGTGCCTATCTGTATGCCGGGCATTGTCTCCGGTTTTTTAACGGCGGTAACAATCAGCCTGGAAGATTTTGTGATAACCTACTTTGTGGCAGGCCCCGGTTCCACTACCCTGCCCCTCTACATCTACAGCGCTATCCGCTACGGCGTCTCGCCGGTGATTAATGCCCTGTCTGTAGTGATGATACTGGGAACCGTGTTGCTGACCTATCTCTTGCGGAATTTCCTCAAGTATATTGCAGCTAAATGATTAAAAAACCACGAATAACACAAATGGCCTAACGGCCACACGAATTTTTTATTCGTGTGCAACGAAGTTGCTATTCGTGTCATTCGTGGTTATTAATAGGAGGATTAGTATGAAGAAGATTTTAGTTGGAGTGGCGGCAATTGCCGTCCTGCTTTTCGTAGGTTGCAAGGCGGATAATACCTTGTATCTCTACAACTGGACCTACTATGCGCCGGAATCTGTGTTGCGCTCTTTTGAGAAGGAGTATAATTGCACAGTGGTTTACGACACCTATGCATCAAATGAAGAATTGTATGCAAAGCTCTTGGCAGGCGGCTCGGGCTATGACCTGGTTGTCCCTTCAGGTGACTATGTGTCGATAATGATGCATCAGGGAATGCTGGAAAAGATTGACCACAGTAAGTTACAGAACCTTGGGAACATTGACCCCGGTGTGCTGAAGAAGGCCACTTACGACCCCAGCATGGAATACAGCGTTCCCTATTATTTTGGGGCGGCAGGTGTTGCGGTGAACACTGCCCGTGTACCCACTTACGAAAAGTCCTGGTCGATTTTTGGGCGAAGGGACCTTGCCGGTAAAATGACCATGATGGATGATATGCGAGAAGTCTTTGGCGACGCCCTAGTTCATTTAGGTTATTCGGTGAATACCGGCAACCTGGCCCAATTGGAGGCAGCCCGACTCCTTGTAAAAGACCAATGGCAGCCGAACCTGGTAAAATTTGATGCAGAGGCCTTTGGAAAGGGCTTTGCCGATGAAGACTTTTGGGTAGTGCAGGGCTATGCAGAAGTTGTCTATGAAGAATTACCCGAAGGCCGGGAAGGCAGCACCGTATTTTTCATTCCCCCGGAAGGAGGCCCCGGCTATATTGATAGTTTGTGTATCTTAAAAGGAGCAAAACATCAGGATTTAGCCTATAAGTTTATCGACTATATTCACCGGCCCGAAAACTATGTGCAGTTTCTCATGTATTTTGGTTTTCCCTCAACGGTAAATGTTCCGGCAAGGCAGCTTTTGGCAAGCGACTACCCCGACTACAAACCCTATTACACCGCCGAAGAACTGGAAAATGTAGAACTAAAGAATGATCTAGGTGCAAACCTGGAAATGTATGACGAGGCTTGGTTGACTATCCGCGTCGGGGATTAAACCACGAATAACACGAATGCGCCTGACGGCGCACACGAATTTGTTGTTACCAATTATTGATTATTCGTGTGTGGTTTTAACCACATTCGTGTTATTCGTGGTTTAAAAGAATTCAGTTATCTGCTGAGGCCTTAAGGTCCAGACTTTTCGCAGGGTGTCTATGTTCCCTGCTACTTCGATGCCTTCACGGCGGGTGAGTAATACGCTGTCCAGGGTGCGGAAGCCGGTTATCAGTTGGGCCAATACGGTTATATCTGCGCTGATGTCGGCTTCTTTATTGGTCTTTTTCACACTGCTTTTTCCACCGGCATATTCCACAAGATACTTTCCATTGTTCTGGGGAAGGTTGCTGTCTTCTACTTCCAGCACCCAGGAGCCTGAGCCTTCGGGGACACGCATCAGTTCCAGTGCCTTTTGCACATTGATGATGCGGGTCATATCGCGGCAGGTAATAGATTGTTCTATTTCCCAGAGGTCATCGAAAAGGTCTTCCGGTTCAAAGTAGGCAGGTGCAGCCCATTTAAAATTTTTATACTGGCTTTCAAGCCCTTGAATAAGGCCCAGGGTGCCGATTAAACCTTCCTGGTCCTTCCACATGAGCTCATCAACCTGCATGTCGTGGCCGTCATCGCCCTCAATGTCCTTGTATTTGATGTATCCCTTGGGCTCACCCTGTGCATTTTTCCAAAGATAAATGAACATGCCTGTTTTGTAAGGGTCACTAGCGGTAAAAGCTTTCCAGGCCTTATTGTCAGACCAAAAATCCCGGCGAATGCAGTGGTTTATGTCTTTTATGTAGGCATTATGCACTTCTGCCAAAGCAGAGGTATCATCGCCAGGCAGAATGTGGGTAAATGTGCCGGCTTTTTCCCGGGGAAGACGGATTTCATCAAAGGCATAGGTCCCCAGTGATATGTTTCGCCGGGGAACACAGTATTCATAGCCGAATTTACGGTAAAAAGAATGGGAAAAAGGAGCCAAATTCGAAAAAATCATTCCCCGTTCATAGCAGTCGGGCAACAAGGTATTGAAAATATGCCGAACATAGCCGCCACGGCGAGCCTCGGGCAGGGTGCCGACACCACCGATGCCAGACATAAGTGCATCATGCCCGTCAAAGCGCATCTTGTAATGGTTGTCGCCAATGACGGCCAGGAGTTTAGCGCCTTCGAAAGCGCCCCACCAACTTGCCGTTTCCTCGTCATATTCATCGGGCTGGACAGGCTGGGCAGTAAAATCCCTACGCAGGTTAAAGACAAGAGTATCAATTTGTTGCCGCTGAAGGGTATCTTCAGCGCTTAATTTACGTATTTCCACTATTCATCACTCTCCGCTACCTTGTAGGCTTCCGCTGCCTTGATTACATCGTCTGCAATGCGACCGCTGATTGGTGAATAGTGGTCAAACTCCACATTGAAGGAGCCGGTGCCGGATGTAATTGAACGTAAGTCTATTGAATAGCGTAAGAGTTCAGCCTGGGGAACTTCGGCACGGATTTCGACGATACCGCCTGCAGAATCCTGCCCCAGAATACGGCCGCGCTTGCCGGATAAATCCGAAGAAACATTACCCAGATATTTATCTTCGACAAAGACGGTAAGGTTCATTATCGGTTCAAGCAGGGTCGGATTGGCCTGCTTCATGGCATCGCGGAAGGCATTACGGGCAGCAAGCCGGAATGAAAGTTCGTTTGAATCGACCGGGTGATACTTACCATCAATCAGTTTTACCTCGACATCGACAACCGGATACTGGGCCAGAACGCCCCGTGCCATACCTTCGACCAAACCCTTTTCGACACCAGGAATGTAGTTCTTCGGAATAGAGCCGCCGAAAATGGCATTGACAAAATTATAGCCTTCGCCGCGCTGTCGTGGGGCAATTTCGATAACGACCTTACCATATTGGCCGTGCCCGCCGGTCTGCTTCTTGTGGGTATACTCAACCGGCCCGGCCTTTTTGGTGATGGTTTCACGGTAGGCAATGCGGGGGGTCTTTGTCTCAACCTCAATCTTCGAGGCTGTCTTAATCTTATCAAGAATGATATTGATTTGCAGCTCGCCCATGCCGCTTAGAACGCTCTCCTTGGTCTCGGCATTGTAGCTGTAACGCAGCGTCTTGTCCTCTTCTGCAGCCCGCACCAGTGCGGCGCCGAGCTTATCTTCATTCTTCTTCTCGGTAGCATTCACCGCTATCATGTGGACCGGCTCGGGAAGCCTTAAGGGAAGGAACTTGAAGGAACCGTCGCCTGCCGTCACCGTATCATTTGTCTTTAAAGAATCAAGTTTGCTGATAATGCCAACATCGCCGGCGGCAAGCTCTTTGATTTCTTCAAGCTTCTTGCCCACTGCCGTGTAAAGTTTGCCGACCCGCTCTTTTTTATTCTCGGAAACATTGAAAATATCGGAATCGGCGGTTAATTTTCCACTCACGACCTTCACCCAAGACAGTTTTCCGCTAAACTGGTCGTAACTGGTGCGGATTACCAGAGCGGAGAGGGGCTTGCCTTCATCAACAGGCACATCAATTTCCGCTTCATCCTTAATTGCGACATCTTGTGAGCCCTTGGGGCTGGGTGCAATATCTGCAATAAAATTGATAAAGGGCACAATGCCCGAATTCTTTGCTGCACAGCCTGCAAAAGCCGGTATAAAGGCATTTGCCGCAAGGGATTCAATCAAACCGGTATGGATTTCGGCCGGCTCGAGGGACTCGGTTTCGAGGAATTTCATCATCAGGCTGTCATCGCCCTCGGCGGCAGCCTCGATAACGGCAGCCCGTGCGTCTGCAACAGCCTGCTTGTATTCATCGGGAATGGCAGCCTCTTTTTCGACGCCGTCGCCGCCTGCCATATAGGCCTTTTCGTTAAGGACATCGATAACGCCCTTAAAGGCAGCGCCCTTCCCCATGGGGATAGTGATGGGCACCGGATGGGCCTTGAGCTTGTCGCCGACATCTTTTAGCGCAGCATCAAAATCGGCACGCTCGCCGTCCATCTTGGTAATAAAAACCGCACGGGGCTTTCCGCGCTCGTCGAGGTTACGCCAAAGCTTGATGGTTTCAATCTGCACGCCGGAAGCGGCGTCGACGGTAACTGCTGCAAACTGGGCCGCCCGGAAACTCAGGATAACATCACCTGAGAAGTCGGAGGAACCGGGAGTATCGAGAAAATTGAGCTTTTTCCCGTCCTTGTCCACATGGGCCAGCGCTGCATGCACTGATATCTTTCGGTCGATTTCCTCCGAGGTGTAGTCTGAAGTCGTTTTTCCCGACTCGACCGTCTCAGGCTTGGCGATTGCCCCGCCTGCGAAGAGGATGCGTTCGAACAGCGTAGTCTTACCCGTCTGTCCGTGCCCCGCGATAGCGACATTGCGAATTTGTTCTGTAGAAAAAGCCATATCTAGAACTCCTTGATAATTTAGGTTCCTATCATTTTACAGTAAAAAAGCGCCTCTGTCAAGTAGGGGAACGAAAAAAATTGTGCCGGATTTTTGCAGCCTGGGCATGGCCGGCAAGGCCCTCGGCTTCTGCAATGAGACGGGCTGCTTCCAATGCCTCTTTGTTTGCCTCTGTTACCGAGAGCGTTGTTGGTGTTTTTAGGAAGTTCCGCACGGAAAGGCCGCCTGTGTAGTGTGCCGTTCCCAATGTTGGGAGGGTGTGGTTTATCCCCGCACTGTAATCTCCGAGCACCTCTGCTGCATTTTCGCCAATAAAGAGGGAACCGTAGTTATGCAGTTTGTCTATATATTGTTCTGCATTCTCTATCTGCAATTCCATGTGTTCCGGGGCTATGGTGTTTGCAATAGCAAGAGCGTTTTCTATATCATCATATAGTATGATTAATCCATTGTTGTCTAGCGACTTTTGTGCTGTTTCTTTTGTTGGCATTTTATCTAACTGCTTTTCAATTTCCTGTTGAAGAGTTTCAGCCATTGTGCTGTTTGGAAGAAGGCAGCGGGCTGCGGCATTGGGGTCGTGTTCTGCCTGTGCAAGCAGGTCTGCAGCAACAGTGCATATATTGGCTGTAGCATCGCAGAGAAGCAGCACATCAGTGGGGCCTGCAATGAGGTCTATACCAATGGTTCCGTATAATTGCCGTTTTGCTTCTGCAACATATGCATTACCAGGCCCTGCTATTATATCGCAGCGGGGAATAGTTTCTGTGCCAAAAGCTACAGCCGCTACAGCCTGTGCGCCGCCGAGGGTGTATATATGCAGGCTTGCCCCCACCCAGCCTCCCCCAGAGGGGGAGGAGTTTAGTTTTGAAACTGGCTCTTTATTTTTATATAAGTTATTGTAACATACATATAGTGCTGCAAGTATTGCGTTATTTACAGGCGGCGGGGTTAAAAGAACTATTTTTTCTACACCGGCAACAAGAGCCGGAATCACTGTCATTAATACGGTGGACATAAGAGGATACTTGCCGCCGGGGATATACAGTGCGGCAGATTCAAGCGGAATAACTTTTTGTCCGGTAAAGAGGCCGGGGGCAATTTCTATTTCAAAATTACTAAACTGTTTCTTTTGTTCTGTTGCGAATGTGTAGATATTGTGTGCAGCATATTCCAGTGCACAAATTAATTCAGGTTTTTCTGCTTTTAATTTAGTATATGCTTTTTCTGCCTCGCTAAAAGGGATTTCAAATTGTTTTGGTGTTTCAGTTTCAAATTTTTTTGTGTATTCCCACAGGGCAGCATCTCCCCGTTTCCGCACATCGGCAATAATATTGCGCACAATTTCTGTAGTCTGATTTTCTTCGTTAGTAAGACTGCGGTTTTTCCAATATGTGTTAAATTCCTGTTCAGTAATAATTTTCATTTAATGATGCCTCCATAAAAGTGTTCATTTGTTCATCGGTTCCAATGGTTACACGCACATAATCTGCGATTTTATCAGTGTTCCAGTGCCGCACAAGGATATTTTGTTTTCGTAGCATAGAAAAATATGTTTCGCCGCTGAGCAGGGGGTGTTTTATAAACAGAAAATTTGCATCGGAAGGCAGCACGGTAAATTGTTTTTCTTTCAATTGATTGCCCATTCTCTCTCTTGTAGCAATTACTTTTTCTGTAGTATCATCATAATACTTTTTATCGCGTAAGGCTGCTGTAGCGCCGGCCTGTGCTAAAGTATCTACCGGATATGAATTAAATGAATCGCGCACCCGTTCCAGTCCTTTAATTAAATGAGCATCCCCAATGGCAAAACCGACACGCAGGCCGGCCAGTGCATGGCTTTTACTTAGGGTATAGATATTTAAAAGATTATTGTATATAGTATATTGAAGGCCCTCCCCCGGCCCCTCCCGCAAGCGGGCGGGGAGTTTTGCAAATGCACTATACGCTTTGTCTATGATGCATACTTTGCCAATCTTCTTCTGCCATTCAATAACAGTATTTATTGCATTGTCGCCTAGTGCAATTCCTGTTGGGGCATTCGGTTCTGCAAAAATCACACCGTTATTTTCCTGCATATAATCATCAGTGTTTATTAAAAAGTTATTGTTTAAAGGAATTTCTGTGTAGGGAATGTTCCAGAGTTTGCAATATACTTTATAAAAACTGTAGGTAATATCGGGAAAAAGAATTTTCTGTGTAGTATTTTGAGCGCCTGCAAAAAAAGCGGCAAAAGCAAAAGCGAGCACCTCATCGCTGCCGTTTCCGCAAAATACATTTTCCGGTTTTACTTTAAAATATTCAGCGGCGGCTTCCCGTAAGGCTTTGCACCCAGGGTCGGGGTAAAGGCCTAAGGAACGATTTTTAAAGGCAGCATCAATTGCCTCTATCACAAGCGGCGATGGCGGATAGGGATTTTCATTGGTGTTTAGTTTTATAATATCCCCGCCGGGTTGTTCACCTGCTGTGTAGGGGCTTAAATTTTCTACAAGAGGCGACCAAAACATGATAATGTCCCCTTATGGCAAACTTCGCCCTGCGGCCGGACAATTGCAAGCACCGCATCCCGGTCACAGTCTGCACGAATTTTCACCAGGTCAAGTGTCTTCCCTGAATGACGGCCTTTAAGCCAGAGTTCGTCGCGGCTCCGTGAATGAAAACAGAGATGGCCGGTGCTGAATGATGTATCAAGCGCCTCTTTGTCTGTCCAGCCGAGCATAAGCACTGTGCCGTCCAGAGCCTGTGCAATGAGGGGAAGAAGGCTTATTTCGCCGTTTTTTGACAAAAATTTCTGCCCTTTTTCCCAGTTCAGGCTTGCCACAAAACCATCGGGCAGGGAGACAGCGCCTGTGTATAATGCCATACCCAATTGCACACTACAATTGATTTGCGCCAATTTTTCTATTTCAGAAAGGTTTGAAACACCGCCTGCAACAGTAATTTCAACATTACTGTGCTTGTTGTTTTTCATAAAGGTATCGATTACATTTCGTAACTGCCTCACCGCATCAAAATCGGGGCCGCCCATCATTCCTTCGTATGCAACACTGGTAAAAAGAAGTTCGCATGTATAAGGGGCAACAGCAACTGCGGTTTCCGGCAAGGGAAGGCCGGTGTCGGTTTTCCAGCCGTCTACCACAATACTGCCATTCCGTGCATCTACTGCAATAATAATATGTTCACGGCCTATCGTATTTTTAAGGTTTTCCAGAAACCCGGTTTGTAGTGCATAATTTGTGTTGCCATTAGTATCAGTATTCTTAAATGCGCTTGAACCAATAATCACTTTTTCTGCACCGGCTTTAATCCACATTTCTGCATCGGCTACAGTGCGAATACCGCCACCGACACGGCAATTGCCTTTCTGCAAAAGAGGCTTTATTAAATCATAATTATTACCCTTTCCCATTGCCGCATCGAGGTCTATAATGGCTACCTCGCCGTAAATATCAAATTCTGCGATGAGGGCATTTAGATTATCTTTTTGCAAGACTAAATCGCGCCCCTGTTTTAACTGAACGGCCTTTCCGCCCTGAATGTCAATTGATGCTACTACCATCTTATTATCAATCCTTTTTCTTCAAGATATTTTTTTATATCAGTAATGGTGGTTTTGTTAAAATGCAATAAAGAAGCGGCAAGCACTGCATCACTTATTGATGCTGCTTCAAAAATCTGTTCCAATGTGCCTGCCCCACCGGATGCAATCACCGGAACACTCACAGTGTTATTTACAGCAGCAATAAGCTCAAGATCATAACCTGCGCCTGTGCCGTCTGCATCAATACTGTTTAATAAAATTTCACCTGCACCCAGTTTAGTTGCACGCTCTGCCCATTCTACAACATCAATTCCTGAGTCGTTTCTTCCGCCATGTGTAAAAGCATGCCAAGTATTACCCACTCGTTTTGCATCTATTGAAAGCACGACACATTGTTTGCCATAGGCCGCTTCCATTTCGGAAAGCAATTCGGGGCGCTCCAGCGCCGCTGTGCAGACTTCTACCTTATCGGCCCCTGCATTCATTGCACGGCGCATATCATCGACACTGCGAATACCGCCACCTACACAGAGGGGAATGAACACTTCCTTTGCAACTTTTTCTACGATGTTTAAAAGCGTCTCGCGGCTTTTATATGAAGCGCCAATATCCAGGAATGATAGTTCGTCGGCCCCTTCATCATTATAACGGCCTGCCATTTCTACCGGGTCGCCTGCATCGACCGGCTTTTGGAACTTCACACATTTTACTACCCGGCCATCATCAACATCGAGGCAGGGGATGACTCGTTTTGCAAGCATTACTGTTTTCCTCCACTGATATTGCCGGTTTTAAGCCACTTATCAAGCAGAGAAAGGCCTTTTAAGCCGGATTTTTCGGGGTGGAACTGGACGGCGCAAATATTTCCTTGCTGGACAGCCGCACAATAATCAAGGCCGTAGTTTGCCTGTAGAGCAACAATGCTTTTGTCTACCGGTTCTACATAGTAGGAGTGTATATAGTAAAAAAAATCATCACCTGTTTTGTTCCAGCCAATAAGCGGCACTTTTGGGGCGTCAAATTTTTTCACCTTTCCTTTTATAAAACCCAGTCCTGCAACATCGGGCGCTTCTTCTGATGCTTCAAACAAAACCTGCAGGCCGATGCAGATACCCAGAAAAGATTTATTATCATTTAATCTTTTAATGAGGCTCTCTTTGTAATTCAGTTTTTCCAGCGCCGCCATAGTTGTTCCAAAATGCCCGTCGCCGGGGAAAATAATTTTCTCGAAGGTATCAAAATCCGATGCTTTTTCTATAAAACGAAATTCTTCGCCCAGCCGTGTAAGGGCATTACACACCGAGCCTAAGTTTCCTGCACCATAATCGAGAAGGCCAATGGGCATTAAAGCACTCCCTTTGTCGATGGAATGGCCCCCTTCATTTCAGGGTTGATGCGCGATGCTTGCCGGAGCGACCTTGCAACAGACTTAAACAGTGCTTCTATTATATGATGCGCTGAGCGGCCTTTCAGAACATCAATGTGCAGGGTGATACCGGCATTAAAAGCAAATGCCTGCCAGAAATCTTGTATAATATCAGTATCTACAACAGTGCTGCCGCTGTAAATAGAGCCTTGCAAAAGACCGCCTGTGTTGTAGGAAAGATATGAACGGCCCGAAATATCCACTGCCGTTTGCACCAGGGCTTCGTCCATGGGAAAGAGGCAAAAGCCGAGCCTTTCAATGCCGCTTTTATCCTGTAGCGCGCCGGCAAAACACTGGCCTAAGACGATGCCTGAATCTTCAATTAAATGGTGGGCATCAACCTCAAGGTCGCCTTTTGCCTCGATAACAAGGCCAAAATTGCCGTGCCGGGAAAAGGCGGTGAACATATGTTCCATAAAGCCGATGGGGAATTTTATTCTGCATTCAGCATTGCTATCAAGGTTTATTTCTGCGCTAATGCAGGTTTCCTTTGTTTCTCTTTTTATTGCCTTGTTTCTCATACTATTAACTTCCTTAATTCATATTCAACTATATCACTTGCCCCTTTTTCTTTTAAGAGGGGAAGAAGCGCCGCTACCTCTGCCTTTCGGACGGCAATTTTTACTGCATAACCTTCTCCGCCGGAAAGCGAACAAATGGTCGGGCTTTTCATTGCAGGAAGTATTGCACAAAGCGCTTCAAGATTTTCCTTGCTCACATTCATTTCAAGCATTACCGCCCCGCGGCCATCAAGAACAGCCTTTAAGAGCATTGCAATTTCTTCAATCTTTTTTCGCTTATCCTTGTCCTGCATTGCCGCCTTTGATGCAACAAAGTGTGTAGAAGAACTGCAGACCGTCGCAATTATTTTAAGATGATTATCGAGTAGCGTTTGGCCTGAACTACAGTTATCAATTATCATATCTGCATCATCGGGCGGGAAAACCTCGGTTGCCCCATGCGTGCGAAGAATTTTATACCGGTATCCCTGACCCTTTAGCCAGCTTTCTGCAATGTTCACATATTCAGTCGCAACAACCACTGTCTTGCTTTTCAGGGCTTTTTCATCAAGACTCTCGGGAATGGCTGCTACAATACGCACCGGGTCCAGTTCCAGGTCGAGAAGCCGCTCGACATCGGCGCCGGTTTCATCAAGCCAGTCGGTTCCCGTCCAGCCTGCATCGTGGCTCCCCAGTTGTAAAAGTTCGCCGACATTCTGGGGCTTCATAATTTTAACATCGATATAAGAAGCATTTATACTGGGCCGGTAACTCCGCTCGCCGCCTTTTACCGTCCAGCCGGCCTCGGAAAGCAGTTTAATGACCCCATCGTAAATTCGCCCCTTGGGAATAAGTAAGCGTAGTTTATCCACAAAATCCTCCGTATAAGTAGTATAACAAAAAATGAATATTTATACAGGGGGGGGGGAGATTATTTTAATATAGGCCGCCCTGTTGTTGTAATATTGCTGAAATCCCAATTGTCGATACTGAAGCCCAAGGTTGTCCAGAAAACTTGCGTCTTATGCGCTGCATTCAGGATTGTCGCTCCGTTGACAGTAGCGCCGTCGGTTGTGCCGTCGGTGGACTGGTTCAACACATTAAGTTTCTGGTCAAGTTCGGTGTTTGCGTCTCCGTCGCCGTCAAGGTCGCCGGGTTCGCTGCCGTCTGCATCAGGCAGAGTTGAGGGCACAATCCGCATAGAGCCTGTCCCGGTGCCCACCGGCAGGGCATAGCAATTTGTAATTCTTCCATTAATAACATCGCTTGCAAGGCTTGCAATTCTATTAATTTGGGGATCACCGGTTCCGGAAATAGAAGGAGAAAGGGCGACGGAATTTGTTATGACAGTTATTGGCCAGCCCCATGCATCCTTGCCATCACCACCACATAAGCCTCCTATTGAAACCTTACTCGAAGCGGCTCCGCTAAAGCTTATTTTCCCGTCATACCAGCATCTGGTCAGCTTGCCTCCGTCTCCTCCCAAGCCTCCCACTTCAACATAGGTGTTTACGTCATTTACAGTAACAGTTATATTCCCGGTTCCATAGCAGTCTGTGGCGCTACCTATGGAGCTACCTTCGGCACTACCTGTGGTATATTTTAAGGTTTCAGCATTACTAGTAAGTCTTCCCCATAAAACGCCCACTGCAATACCACCATTCCATTTATGAACCAGATAATCAGTGTAAATAGTTATATCAAGGTCACTTGAGCATTTTTTAATGGATGTGAGGCCGCTGCCTATACCAATTAGTCCTCCGATAAATATTTGGTCATTAATAGCATTTTTCGTTTTAAAAGACAGGTTTCCCGCTACATGGCAGTTTTCAAATAGTGGGTCTGAATCGTCGTTAATTGAGCAACCCACAATCGCGCTTCCTTCTAGACCTATGTCGGCAATTTCAATGGCGGCCAGGTTTCCACTGGTGTCCAGAGTGTTTGCGTTGACATTAAGATCGTAAAAAGCGGAGCCGGTATGCACTGTGTGGAACAAACCTATACGATACCTGTCTGCATTCTCTGGTTGGGTAACCGTTGTGAGATTAACTAAAGCGGTATACCTGTTTCCGAAGAATTTGCCTGTGTAATTCGACGGCCCCACCCAGGCAGCCTTTGTATCCGCTGTGTCTATGTCACTGACCATCACATAGTTCTTGTTGTAAGTTAATCCCTTCATCTCCGCCGCATTACTCAAACAAATGCCTGTTGTTTTTGTGTCCAGTGTTATCGTTATGGCGCTTGTGCCGATGCCGGTGATATTGGTGATGAAGTCGTCGTCGCTGTTAGGAGTGCTGGCCGAGGCGGCGCGGCAGGCGTAGGTTATGTCGTCTTCAGCAGTCCACATAACTACATAGTCCGTGGCCCAGCCTTCCGGGGCGATAAGGTTGAAGGAGTATTCCGTGCGAACGCCGGTGGCCAACACGGGGGTGGCCGAGAGGTTGAAAAGGTCGGCATTTCTTGCAAAGACGCTCATATTGGTGTTTGCTTTTACTGGTTTATCGCTATTGTTATGCACAAAGATCGATGTGTTGTCGGGGTCTACGCCACTTCCGGTGAGTGTTACCTTATAAGTGCGTGAGTTGCCGTTCGAGTTGGAGTCGTCCACGCGGAAGACCACATCGAGGAAACCCGATGCGGGCACATTCACGCTGAAAAAGCCGTAGTTGCCTCCGCTGATATCCTGGCCTTGCGGCGTAAGAAGCGTGGTGACGCCCGTTGCGTTGTCCTGAGTGCTCACCCGGAGTTTTGACCCGGTAGATGCGCTGCGAGCGGCAAACCAGATTTTCTGCACCCCGGCGGCCGCCTGTACCGAGTAGTATTGTATCTCTTTGGAGAAATTAAACAGGGTTCCTGCGGCGGCTCCCCCGACGCCCACATCGGCAGGGTCGCTTGCCCCCTCAACCGGGTTGAATGCATAGAGGCGGAGGAGGTAGTTGTCCGTGGGCGAGGAGTTGGAACCCGTTTCGCTGCTCACCGCCACGGTCTTTCCGGCGCTTATGCTCTGGCAAGTCGCCTTGATTTCCACGCTGCTGTTCCCCTCGTTGGAACCGATATGGAGCGTTACCTGGGAGCCTTTCACGCTGATGGTCTTCGCGTTTAGGTCACCGCCTGAAATATAGGTGCCGCTGTCCAGTTCCGTTCCGGAGCCCGAAGGTTTTGTCACCGTCCAGGTGATTTCCTCGTTCATGTCCACAAGGCTTCCCGAGGCCACAGCCTGGGTTGAATAGCCCTTGAGCACGTCGGTAGCAAAGAGATTGAAGTAGAGGCTGGCCACCACATTGTTCGTCACTGCCCGGTCTGGATTGGGGAGAAAAGCGATGAGTTCGTTCGGCGTGGCGGAGTTGTCCGTGGTGCCTTGCCCGGCCCCTGTGTGGGGGGCGTTCGGGTCGTAGGCTATCGTAAAATTATCGGTCTTCCGTGCCGTGTAGGCGGTTCCGTCTATCTCCTTAATATCGAATGTCCAGACGCTGCTTGCTTCCGGGCCGGGGTTGGCGCTTGAAGGGTCTGAGTCCGGGTTTTCCGCTCGCATCTCCACGCCGTTCCGTTTAAGCGTCCAACCGCTCGCCTTTTTGTTTGTTTCGTCCCAGACGAGGCCGGGTATCCTCACCTTTTCGCTGAAGGTCAGGGTAACCTTGCCCGGCGAGGCGTTTTCAATGGCGGCGTCGTCAAGTTCCGGCCGGTTGTAGTCGCCGGCGAGGGAGTTCAGGCAGTTCGCCACATCGGTTTTAGGGAGGGGGTTCCCCGAGGCGTCGGGAAAGGTGCCGTCGCCGGAGTAGCAGAGGAAGAGCCGGTTGTTTTTAGCGTTTGCATCCCTGGCGTTCATCACGAATGTCCAGTCCTGCGCATAAGTGCCGGGCTGGGGATTAGCGGGAATCGAAAATGCTTTCAGCGTAAAAAGCGCATGATTGTAGTTTCCGTCCTCTTTTACCACCAGCATATCACTGTCGTCAGAGTTGCCTACCACACTATCACCATCCCCAGATTCAGGTCCAACTGCATCAAATGTCACGCCTGAAAGGTCCACCGGTTCGCTGAAGTAAATCGTGAGTTTATATACATCATTTGAATCAATTGCATCATTCAGGTTTTCACCCTCCATCGTGGATGTGCGGATATAGGGGTCTCCTATGTCGCCCTGGAGCACCAGATTCCTTATATTAACACAAGTGTTCGGGATGTCCGAAAAATCGCCGGTGGAGGCGAGCACATTGGGCACTACCGAAAGAACACGCACCCGCATGTCACGACTGCCTTCCGCCGGAGCGCCGGGGTCGGTGTAACCGAGTTTGATGGTGTCAGAAAAGGCGGCGGCCTTGTCCATCACCAGATACCAGGTGTTGTTGTATGTTCCCCCGTCAGACAGCGCATGTCTTACCTCAGAAGGCGTGCCGCTCTCCTCTGCCGAGGCGGAGACATCAAACTGAGTGCAGGCTGCGTTTGTCCCGGTGGGAATAGTAACCGCCTTGTCAAAGGTCACGGTGATAATCCGGTGGGCGTCTATAGCGCCTGGAGAAGCGATCGCAGTCTGGATGAAACTGCGCGTCGCCGGGTCAAGGGTATCGTATATCACCGCCTGCATCATCTCGGGCGCTTTTGGTATGCGGTTATCCACCGCCACGCTTGCCACATCTCCGCCAAGGGAAGCAGCCGTAATATAGTTTCCCGCCACATCATACACTCCCGCGCCGCCCGAAAAACTGACATTCGCCGTGTTGCCATAGACAAAATCGCTGTTCAGGCTGAGCCGCCACAGAGCAGCCGGTGCGCTCTGGGCCGAGACTACCGCCGTATCTGCGACATTTACAAAATCGCCGCCGTAAGAAGGCGAACTGCCGCCTGTAATCACAAAGCCGGAAGCCGAGGCATTGTTCGAAGCAAAATGCACCGGCTCGGTGAAACTGAGATAGAGGTATGAGGCGTCCCCTTCTGCAATATAAGCGCCGGTCTGGTTGCCGTAAATACGCGGCGCAGTCCAGTCGCCGGCCTGCACATTGTTCACCACAGCCCGCGGCGCGGTAACTGCCGCCTGCGCTATGCCGAAGGAAGGCAGGGCCGCCCCGCCTGAGGCGCTCGTTTTAATTTGTTTGCTTTCATTGTCCCCGGTCGGCTGGGTATATGAGAGGGATGCCTTGTCTCCCCCCACAAAAAAGTAATTTTTGTAACGTCCCGTGTCGTCGCCCTCTGCCCCGTCAGTCGTGGTGGCAAGGGGGAGGAGCCAGATATTGCTCACGCTTGTGTTGCTTGGCGTCAGTTTTGTTGTGCCATCAGTATCATAATAATAAGGTAGGGCATCGGCAAAACCGGTTTCGCCATCGGGTTTTATTTTCCGTGTTGCATCGACCATGGCTGTTCTGCCGCGGTTTCCGGCCAAACCCGACGGGGTCGCCGTGTCGCCATTACTTACATCGGTAATCAGGGCAAAACCCAGGGCATTGGCGTTCACGCCGGAAGGCATAATCACCGCCTGGTCAAACACCAGGGTCAGGATATCGCCGATTCTCTTGTCCACCAGTTCTGCACTGGTATATTTTGTAACGCTGGGGTCTACATAGGGCTGCACCAGAGACGGCGGCGCTGCTCCCGGATAGCCCACGCTGTTGGTCATTTCGCTGAAGGACGAGCCGATGTCCTTCACTTTAACTCCGTAACTGTTTGCCGCAGTGCCGCTTGCCGCCGTGTAACCGAGGCTCACCTGCTCGTCTTTTACCGCCGCTGCACTGAGTTTCATCTTCCATATATAGGCATAGCCCTGGCCGTCCGCGCCCACAGCCAGCGCCTTCCTGCTTTCGTCCACATCCTTGGTGCTTGGGTTATCTTCCACGATGTTCTCAAAACTGAATACCGCTGTGTTGACGCCGGTAAGCGCCCAGCCCGCTTCACTTGTCGTCACGCCCTGGCTGAATACCAACTGCAGCACCTGTGGAGCATTGTCGTAAATGCTGGCCGAAAGAAGCCTCGGCGGCCCTACGGCGCGGTCGCTCAAAATAATTCCTGTCTGCCTGCCATTCTCGGCACTTATATCAATACCAAAACTGCTGTCGGCATAAAGAACTGTGCCGCTTTTTGTGTCGCTTGCAAGGTAAATGTCGCTGGTAATCTCCGGGTTTCCTGCCTCGGTTGCAGAAGAAAAGGCCTTGAAAAGCAATTTATTTGTTCCGTTTATATCAGCTGCCGGTATAGACATACCCCACTGCACGGTAACGGTGTTTCCCTTTGCCTGCCCTCCTGAAAAGCCTGCGGTAAATTTTGCCTTGCCCTTAGCCGTTTCGTTCCATTCTGTTCCTTTAGAAAGAGTAGCCTCAGCCGAAGCAAGCGCCGTATCACTAATATCAAGGGTCCCAGTATCAAATTGGCCGCTTTTATATGCTTTTATCGTAATATCTTTCAGGTCATAATTATCGGCATTTGCTATGCTTAAGGTTCCGGTAAAAAGTTTGTTTCCTGCGCTGTAAATAGCATTTTTATCCGGGCCGTTTCCCCAATCGGTTTTTACATAAGAGGTAACAAGGCCGGGGAAAATATACACTGTTTCGTTCAGCACCACCACCGGCACATCAGTGCTTGATGCACTGCTGTCATAACTTAAACTAAAATCATAAAGGCCCTCGGGAATTTCAATGTTCCCCGTGCTTTTGCTTGCCGTCCCTTCGGCAATTTCTGCATACTGTGCATACAATTTATTCTCATCATTCTCATCATCAACAAACACTTCATTTCCGCTGTCAAAAGCATCGCCGGTTGTTCTTGGCCCTCTAAGCGAGACAATGCCACGGTAACCTGTTGGCGCATTTATTGTGTAGGAAAAGAAACCGGGCAGGTTCCTTGTTTTTTCAATATTGGGCATAATCGGTTTCAGTGTTACAGAAAGCGGCCCATTGGTAGCTATCGCCGTAAAATTCGAGATGCCTTCCGCCGCCTGCATAATCCCGGCCTCGCCAATATATGCCTTCACAATTGCTGTGTATGTTGTTCCGGGGCTGAAAACTTCTATTGTAATAGGATCAGTTATATTTCCCTTAGCATCAAGGATTACATCATCGGGGCCGTATTTTGTTTTATCAGCACTGTCTATAATTTCAAGCGTATAGCGGGTAAAATGAACAACCAGCGTCCCGCTAGACCCCGGCGTCAGTGTCCGTGCAGCGCGGCTCACACTTGCCGCCAGCGTCTCAGGGTCGGTAACAGAAAAATCCGAAGATACTACAATAGAGATAGAAGTGCTATCATTACCATCCATCGGTGTAAGCAAAGGCTGACAAGAATACAAAGACACCAACACCAAAATCAATAAGCCAGAAATCTTCTTCATCATAACACCACCTTCACCCTCGTGCTGGCCGAATATTCCTTCCCCCCAATAACCGCCTGCACCAAAATAGTATGAAACCCTTCTTCCGCAGGGGGATTAAAAGTATAACTTGCCGCACTGCCTTTTACTTCCCCATCAACAAGCCACCGCACCGTATCGCTCTGGCCCATGCCGGTAATCGTCAGCGTCAAAGTATCACCCTCGCTCAGGCTTAACTCATGCGGAGGAGTCTCCGATACCGCCCCGCTCAGGGCAATCGTTGCCTTTTCGGGAAACTGATAGGTGTTAAAGCCCGATAAAATCGTATTGATGCCTACTGCCAAAGGCGGCGAATATGCCTCAAGCGAAGGAAGATAGAGGCCGCTTGTTGATAAGGCCTTAACCCCAAAATAATAGGAACCGTCAACGCTGCCAATTGCTGTGGTAAAATTGTGCGTAGTGCCGCTGCTTACCGGAACCGCACTGCCGCTTTTTTCCGTATAACGGTAAAGTTGCACCGTGTATGAGCTGGCCCCGGTAGTTGCAATCCAGTTTGCAGTATACGCCGGAACTGCCGTTACCGTCCATGCATCAGCAGGGAAAGTCACCACCATACGGGCTACTTCCTGCGAGGCCGAATGTGCACTGAAATTACTATCAGAAAAAACAGAGCTGTTGCCGCTTAAAGCCAGTGCTTTCAGCCTGATATAATAAAGGCCCGCACCATTGGCCTCTGCCGCCGCAAGTATTTCTGTGCGAATATCTTTGGAACGGGCATCCTTATCGCTTACCGTAATCGTGTTTCTCAATATGTCCGTGGCAAGGTCCTGGTAAAGTTCTATGGCAAAACCGGCAATATGAGCCGCCTGCCCATCACCGGCAGTCCAGTTCCAGCTTGCTTCCCCCGCAGCACTGAGGCCCACTGTTTCAGGCCTTGCAAGCGAAGGAGTGTCGCTAAAAACGGCATAACATTCGGTGTCGGTAGTAATGGGAAAACTATAAGAGGCGCTGCTGCTCAGTGCTGCTGCATTGTTACAGTCGGCCTCAGTCAGGCAATCTGCTGCAACCCATTTGATAAAACTATGACCCGAATATGCCTGTGCAACCACCACCGCCTGAGCATTGGCATCCAGTTCCACGGTGCCGGACGGATAAGTTACCGTCCCCATATCTACACACCAAGTTGCGACAGCAGCCAGAAGGCTAACTTTTTCAGGATCAACCGGTTCAGGCTCGGGCTCAGGCTCGGGCGGAGGAATTGCACTAAAAACAGCATAGTATACGCTGTCTTCAGTAATGCTAAAACTATAAGTAGCATTGGTGCTTACCGCTGCAGCATTGTTACATTCTTCCTCAGTAGAGCAGTCTTCCGCAACCCATTTAACAAAACTATAACCGCCGGCTGCCTGTGCAACCACCGCTGTCGCTGCATTGGCAGCCAATTCTATCTGGCTGCCCGGATAAGATATCGTCCCCATAGCGTCACAATAAGTGGCAACAGCAGCCGAAAGGGTAAAGGTTTCATCAGGCTCAGGCGGAGGAATTGCACTAAAAACAGCATAGTATACGGTGTCCTCAGTAATGCTAAAACTATAAGTAGCATTGGTGCTTACCGCATCCGCATTGTTACACTCTTCCTCGCTACTGCAATCCGATGCAACCCATTTAACAAAACTATATCCGCCGGCTGCCTCTGCAACCACCAAGGCCTGAGTATTGGCATCCAGTTCCACCGGGCTGGTCGTCGGATAAGTCACCGTCCCCATATCTGCACACCAGGTTGCAACAGCAGTCGAAAGGCTAACTTTTTCAGGATTAACCGGTTCAGGCTCGGGTTCAGGCTCAGGCTCGGGCGTAGGTTCAGGTGAAGGAGTTTCGCCTATAGTAAGGACATTTGATTCTTTTTCACCCGAAAAATCCGGATGTGCGAACCTTACTTTTATTTTATCATCTTTTACCAGGCCGCTTGTATGAAGAAAAGACCTCGATTCACCGGGTAATGGCGTCCATGTTGTTCCAGCGTCCGCCGATTTTTCCCATGTATACTGCCCGCCGTTACTATTGATACCTTTTTCGTTAAAATAGGAAATGATTTTTTCTTTGTTTTCATCCAGCGAAATTACTATTTCTCCGCTCAACTCCGGCAAGCCCCCGCCCACCGGCGTCATCTGGTCACAGGAGTATATTGTCCACAGACAAAATAAACTTACTAAAATACACACTAATTTTTTCATCATTTTTTTGGCTTTTTTTGTATTTACATTATAAATATCACACTTCGAAAGCAATACAAGTGCAACACACAGCCCTATATACGAGAAAAGGGCTAACGGTATCCGTCAGCCCTTTCAAGTTCCATTACTTATCTATATATCGGTATTTTCTATCAAAACCTGAAATTTATTCCAAGAAAGCCACCGATAAATCCCCCTTGCATTTCTTCCTTACTTTTGCTATACTTAAACTATGGAAACGATAACACCCCAGCAAGGCCCGGAATTGCTGCATCCTAAGAATGACTTTCTCTTTAAGTTGATTTTTGGCGACCAGCGGCACGAGAACATCATCAAAGCCTTTCTGCAAGCCGCCCTTGACCTGCCGTCGGATGATTTTGCAGTGGAATTTCTCAACCCCTTCCTCAAGCAGGAGTATGATAACGACAAATATGGCATCCTGGATGTGCGCCTGCGAACAACAGACAATGTGATAGACATCGAAATACAGGTTGCCCAGCAGGGTGATATCGAAAAACGGGCTATTTGGTATAAATCGAAGATGGTCACCGAACAACTGGCGCAAGCACAGCCTTACAGCACACTTAAAAAGGTCGTGCTAATATTTATTACCAATTTTGAATCTGTCAGCACCGACCCTGACAAGACTCGCTACCACCATTGTTTCAAGCAGTATGATATAAATGCAGGCATATACTTTGGCGACGCAGAGGAGACGCACATAATGGAACTGCCGAAGCTTCCTGCAAAGGAGGACGGCACGCCCCTATGCGACTGGCTCTACTTTATCAATGCCGAAAAAAAGGAGGATTTTATGAAAGTAGCAAGCAAAAGCCCTGCTATAAAAGACGCAGTAGATGTAGTCCGCAAAGCCTCAAGCGACGAAGCCACCCGCTGGGCATACTTCCAGAGGGAGAACGCCGAACGGGATAAGATAGCGCAGTTGGAGTTTGCCGAGAAGAAGGGTAGAAGTGAAGGCAGAAGTGAAGGCAGAAGTGAAGGCAGAAGTGAAATTCTCGATCTGTGGCGTCAAGGTATCAGCTACGAAGATGCAATGAAGCGGGTGAGTAACTGAATGAAAACCGCTGTTTCTATCAAAACCTGAAATTTATTCCAAGATTAAAACTGAGCAAGGCATTAACGGCGTCGCCAAGACGGATACCGCCTTTTAGTCCGGCATTCAGGTAAAGCCTATTGCGCAGGTGGATATTCAGGTCGGCAAAAATTGATACGAGAAAGTTAATCGGTGCAGGATTCACCCATTTCCCTTGGGCGCCATCCGCATAAGTGATATAGGTATCCGTTTGCAAATCTCCCCCAAACCCGATGCCAAAACGGGGCAGCAGGAAGCCCTCAAAAAAGGAAGGTTCGTAGAAGGCATTTAACTCTAAACTGACATGGGAGGCTGTAGCAGTATAAGACCGTTCTTTTTGCAGGTAGTTAAAGGTCCCTTCAAACCCAAAGCCAAGCGTTCCCCAGTCCTTCTGAATGGGCATCCAGGCAAAATCAAGCGAAGCGCCCAGGGGCATAAGCGTATTATCAAAGTGTCCGCCGTTGGGCTCGCCGGGGCCAAACAAAATGAAAAGATTATAGTTGAGTCCCAAGCTAAAATACCGCTTCTCCTCGGGAGGTGCTTCAGGAGGCGGCTCCTCCGGAGATGGCTCCTCGGCCGGCGGCTCTTCCGGAGGCGGTTCTTCGGGTGGAGGTTCCTCGGGTGGAGGTTCCTCGGGTGGAGGTTCTTCGGCCGGCGGTGTTTCAGGAGGCGGCTCAATACGGCTCAAAAAGAAATCTATCATAAAGGGAATAAACTCGGTCGCCTCATCAACAGTCTGGTAGACCATTTGGTCTGAAACAACAAGACGCTCCGTGCTATTATCATAGAGGTAAAAATACAACTGCATCTCAGACCCAGCTGCATCATAGAGGATTTCCGATGTTAAACTAAAGTTTGTGCCTTCGGCTTCGGCGGGTAAAGGCGGAACAGCCGGGTCAACCACCGGGGTGCTTATCAGGCCGGCCTCGAAATCACCAATATCCGAAGCGTCTATTGCAGACTGAACAATCGGCACAATCGCCCCCGGATTGCTCTCTGCCTGCCCGCTATTGTCTACCGGAGAGAAAACCCCCACCGTAGTAGCCGCATACACCCCCAGCACCTAAAAAATGAGAAGACAAACTATGAGAAAGCGTCTATAATTCACCTCATCTTAAATATCGGTATTTAAGACAAAATGATTAGAATAGCTAAAACACACCGGTTTGGGCACGGCCGATTTCATGTTCATCATAGCCGTCTTTTTTGTTGAATTCTGCTACAAACTTGCCCTCATACATTACCATGATACGGTCGCAGGTGCCGATTAACTCGGGCATTTCTGAGGATACCATGATGACGCTGAGGCCCTGGTCGGTGAGGTCGTTCATAATCTTGTAGATTTCGGCCTTGGCGTTGACATCAATCCCCCGTGTCGGTTCGTCAAGCATCAGCACCTTGGGGTTTCGGGCAAGCCATTTGGCAATGATGATTTTTTGCTGGTTGCCGCCGGAAAAATTGAGGGCAAGGCGTTCGGGCAGAGAGGGCCTCACCCCGAGTTGTGTAAAATATTTATTAACAAAAGCCTTCTTTTTCTTTTCCTGCACCCAGATGCCGCTGCTGATTTGGTCATAGTTTGGCACACAGAGGTTGGTAGCCGCAGACATCGAAAGAATCAGCCCTTCGTTTTTCCGGTCTTCAGGTAGATAAATAACACCTGCCTTAATTAGTTCCCGTGGAAGAAGCCTCTCAATTTTCTTGCCTTCAAGATACACATCGCCTGAATCGTGTGGCAGAGCGCCAAAGGCAGACTTCATTGTCTCAGTTCTGCCTGCCCCTACCAAACCTGATATACCAAGAATTTCACCGCGGTTTAATTTTAGTGATATATCTTCAAACACACCTTTCAGGCTTAAATTTTTAATTTCAAAAACAGTATCATCTTTTATCTGTTTTTCCCGGTCAGGATAATAGGCTTCCAATTGCCGCCCGACCATCATTGTTACCAGGTGATCTTTTGTAACATCTTTCATGTCTTCAATGGTGCCGGTAACAATACCGTCACGCAGAACGGTAACACGATCAGACAGTTGCAAAATTTCATCAAGACGATGGGATATATAGATGATGCCGACACCTTGTTTTTTCAGGTGCGCAATTATTTCAAAAAGTAAATCGGTTTCATGCTGAGTAAGCACAGCGGTCGGCTCATCAAAAACCATAATCTGTGAATTATTCGACACGGCCTTCGATATTTCTATCATCTGTTGTTGGGAAATAGTAAGAGATGAAACTTTTGTGGTAGAAGGTAAATGCCCCTGCCCTAAGTTCTTCAAAAGTTTATCCGCTTCGGCAAACATCGTTTTCCGGTCGATGATAATTCCGTGATGGTTTTCCCTGCCCAGATAAATATTTTCTGCAATAGAAAGGGTGGGCACCAGGTTAAACTCCTGATAAATAACACCGATGCGTTTTTGCTGTGAATCGTGTGCATTTTGCAGATGCACTGTTTCGCCCTGCACAACGATATCGCCTGAATCGGGTGAATGCTGTCCGCCGAGACATTTAATCAGCGTGCTTTTCCCCGCGCCGTTTTCCCCAATCAGGGAGTGAATCTCCCCGGCCTTTAAATTGAATGACACATCGGAAAGGGCCTTTACACCGGGGAAAGACTTACTGATATTTCTCATTTCGAGCAATATTTCTGCCATTATTTTGCCTTCACCTTATTGGTCACTACATCGAGCGAACAGACCAGAATCAGAACAACACCGATAACGGTGGTCTGCCAATAGGTATTTACCTGCCAAAGCACCAGAGCATTGCGGATTAACTGCATGAGGAGCGCGCCGAGCATTGAGCCGACTATCGTTCCACTGCCGCCCATCATACTGGTGCCGCCGACAATTGCCGCAGAGATAGCATCCATACCCAGGGTGCCTGCCGCCGCCGCATTGCCGCCATTAAGACGCCCGGTTACCATGATTGCGGCAATACCGGTAAAAAGACCGCAGATTAAATAGGAAATAGTATTCAGTTTGTTTGAATTGAGGCCGGAAAGAGAGGCTGCAACACGATTGCCGCCTACCGCCAAAAGACGGTTTCCCAGCACAGTTTTATCGAGCAATAGTTTGCCAATGATAACAAAAAGAGGTATACAGAAAATTAACACAGGAAAGGTTTCACCAAAAACATTCCGCTGACCAAGGAAGTAGGTAAAAGAGGTGTTTGGAATGTAGACCGGATACCCTTTTGTAATAACCAAAACAACACCCTTGCAGATACTGTCCATAGCAAGGGTGACAATGAAGGGATTCAGTTTCAGGTAGTTTACTCCCATCCCGTTTAAGAGGCCGATAAGGCCGCACATTGCCACGGCAACAATCATGGAAACAGGATCATTGCCCGAGGCGCTCAGCGTCATTGCCATAAGGATAGAGCCCAGGGTCATATTGCTGCCCACAGAAAGGTCTATCCCCCCGGCGCTGATACAGAATGTCATGCCGATGGCAAGTATGCAAGTAATGGACATCTGTTTTAATACATTGGTAATATTGTTCAAAGTCCAGAATGAGTTAGTGCTTAAAACAAGCACCAATACAAAAATTACTACGACCAGCACGAGGCTCAACTCTCTGGTGCGCAAAATTGCATCAATTATTTTTTTACCGCGTCCTTCGGCAATTTTGTTATCGGACATGACATTCTCCTTTGCTACTATTCCTTCAGTAGAATATTCTCCCCTCCCCTTGCGGGAGGGGCTGGGGGAGGGGTGCACGAATCGCGTCTACCCCCCACCCAACCTCCCCCGCAAGGGGGGAGGAGTAACTTACACTAATTAGCCCACTGCGGATATTCCGCGGCTACATTCGATTTATCTACCACATGGTTCGGGGTGTGCACGATATCTTGTGCAGCCGGTATTCCCTGAACTGCATTCAACATCTGCTTGCAGCCTTCAACGCCCCAGTTGAACTGGCCCTGCACTACTGTTGATGAAATGACACCGGAGGCGACGGCCCTGATAATCGTTTCCAAATCGTCGGAAAGCACCGCGAAGTGGTCTTTCGATGTCCAATTTTTTTGCCCAAACAAATTGACTGCATTCTCTCCGCCTGCATCCATGTAAATTAAGCAGCCGAAGTCAGGATTCAATGTTGACATATCTTCAAGGTCTGCGGCAGCCTGTGCAAAGTTTGTGCCGTATGTGCGTTCAGCAGCTATTTTGATACCGGCTTCTTTGTCAAGGGTTTCATGAATACCGCGATTGCGGTCGACCATTGCGGTCTGAGTCATCTGGCCCTGCTCAATAATGACCGTGCCCTTGCCGCCCAAGAGTTTGATTGCCTCTTTTGCCATGGTAACGCCAACCGAATAGTGGTCGGAACCGACAAAGCAATAGCGCTTGGAATCGGGAATATCGGCATCAATAAGAACAACCGGAACGCCCTTTGCCACTGCATTGTCAACAAGCGGCCTTATGGCATTCGGATCGAGCGGAGCGATACAGATAGCATCGACACCCTGAGAAACCATGTCCTCAAAAATCTGAATCTGTTCGTTCAGCGCCATGTTCGGGGGCGAGTTCGCAATAATTTCGATATCAACGCCCTTCTCTGTTTTGAGTTGCTTCGCACCTTCCCGCGCGCCCTCAGCTACAGTGTCCCAGAAAAAATTCTGGCCGGTAAGAATAAAACCAAAACGCAGAGTTTTGGCTGCCGCACTTGTTCCCGATGCAGAAGCGTCCGCCTGGGCTGCTTCCTTTTTCTGACATCCGGTGAACAGCATTGTAGCACTTACTAAAAGCGCCGCAAATACGATTAGAAATTTCTTCATAATCTTTCTCCTTTTTATATGCTAAATGATTCACATTTAACTACAAACTTTTACTCCTCCCCCCTTGCGGGGGAGGTTGGGTGGGGGGTTGATAGCAGGCCATCGCTTACCCCTCCCCTAACCCCTCCCGCAAGGGGAGGGGGACTTTATAAACAAACACTATTTATAAATTTGCCAAAGCAAATGTTATAACCGGCTTTTCCGCCTCTGTCCCCATCCAGCAATTTTCGGACAACACAAAGGGTTTGTCGCATTCCGAATAGGGTTTCCATTGGGGCATAGGGCTGCCGTCCTGGTCATTCCCGTTGGGGTTGCCGCTTTTGATAAAATTGCACATATAATTGCACATCCGCCGTGCCAAATCATAATGTTTGCCGGTAAAGGGCCGCCAGGATGCAGCAAGGGTTTCAAACCAGAACCACAAGTCCACCGAATGGAAGCCGCCGGGATTATCATCACCGGGAATATCACCGTCAAAAAGGTAATACCAGCAAGGCGGTGGATTTGCCGTCTTTTGTGTGGCACGGAAAAGGGCCTTTACCCCCAGTTCAATAGAATTGTAACTTGCCTTTGCAAGTGTGTCTTCAAAATAGTGACCTTTAATTGCAGCCATAAAAGCATCTGCCTGAGCGTCAAAACGTTTTTTGGCAAAAGCTTCCAGTTCGGGCATCGATTTAAAATCGGCAATATAGGGAAATTCGGGAATCGTATGCCCTGCCATAAGGGGCACCATCTTCCGTTTGTTTTCAAAAAGCATTTTCATGCTGTTGTCCAAAAGATACTTGCCGTCGCTCACCGGCCCCCAGATAAAGGGTATTCCCTGCTGCATTTTCAACGCCCGGTATTCCTTTGTTTTATCACGAATAAAAAAGGCATCGAGTTTGCGTGCTTCAGATAAAGTTTTAACGCCCAGAAATTCAAAAAATTCCTTTCCGGTTTCTTCTGCAAGGCTCAAATTCCGGTCCATCCGCGGGCCGCCTTCACCATAGAAGGGAAGCATCAGGGCGCTCATCATAATGGCACGGACAAAAAGGCCCTCGGTTTGCGGCGATGTAAGGTGTGCAGAAACACTGCCCCCACCCGCCGACTGCCCGCCAATGCTGATATTCAAAGGATCGCCCCCAAAGGCTGCAATATTTCGTTTAGCCCATTCCATGCCTGCCTTTTGGTCAAGCAGGCCGAAGTTGGCCGGAGCGGCAGGATTTTCCGCAGTAATCTCAGGATGGCACAAAAAACCGAAGCAGTTTACCCGGTAATTCACCGTAACAACAACGATACCACGCCTTGCAATTCGCTCACAATTAAATTCCATCTCGCGGGTATTGCCTTCGATAAAAGCCCCGCCAAAGAACCAGATAAAAACAGGAAGTTTTTCGCCCGCCTTATTCGCAGGCGTCCATATATTAAGGTAAAGGCAATCTTCACTTATCGGAATATCCGGGTCGACATTCCATTCTGCCGTATAAATATTGTTCTGTTCACCCGGCACCGGCTGCATGGAAATAGGGGCAAACTCATAAGCCTTTAAAAGGCCGTCCCATTTCCCGGCCGGCATAGGCGCATGCCAGCGAAGATTCCCCAGCGGAGGCGCCGCAAAAGGAATACCCTTATAAGAAGTGATATGAGGGTCGGCGCAGGGAAGCCCCCGCAACATGCCTTGTTCTATCTTTGTTTCTCGCAACACTTTTTTCTACCCTTGACAGTCCATATTGTAAGTGGTAAAATAGCATAAAGCAATGTATTTTATTGCTCAATTTGTATCAATTATTGCCGTCCTGAGGGCGCAGAGGTTTTTTATCTCTCACAGAGGCACGGAGAACACAGAGTCTTCCTCCGTGTTCTCCGTGCCTCTGTGAGAGATTATCCTCTGTGAGAGATTATCCTCTTGACAAAATCGCACAACAAATGCTAAAATACACCATTATGACAGCCTCTCAGGAACTGGCCCACTATATGGAAGATTATGAAAAGAAAAAGGGAATCCTCAGGACTTTTGCCCTGTCGAGTGTTCTCCCTTCGGAGTCTCCTGAAAAAAACGAGGGGAGGCCGCAAAATCTTTTTATTAGCAAACTGATGACCGGAGACGAGAGCAACCTGAATGGCTCCCGTTACCGGCGAATCAGGGTGGCCCTTCCCCCAAGCCGGCAGATTAAGCGTTCCTGCCTCTACCTGCAAATGCTTGGTGCATGGAACTGCCTTTCAAGCCATTACACCCGGCGGAGCAACCTTGAATCCTACCTGATTTGCCAAACCGTAGCAGGGGAAGGCAGGCTTGAATATGGCGGCAAAACCTACAGCCTGAAACCGGGAACGGGCTTCTTTATAGACTGCCGAAAGCCCCAATATTACTATGCCGCCTCAAAAGAAGGCTGGGCATATAACTATATCCACCTCGACGGCTTTTCCCTGCCCGATTATTACGAAAGTTTTTCGAGCGGCGGCAATGTTACTTTTACTTTACCCGATACGGCCGCCTTCAACCGGCTTTTCGATGAACTGGACACAGCCAACCGGGAATCGGATTTTAAAGCGGGCATTCATACCTCCCGCATCTTGGACGATATGCTCTGGCAAGTTTTCCAAAATGCCTCGCTCGACGATTATGATGCCGAAATGCCCCCGAAAATAAGGGAAGTGCGCGCCTACCTCAATAGCCATTTTATAGAAGACATTAGCCTGGACAGCCTTTCCGCCCGTTTTGCCGTAAGCAAATACCACCTCTGCCGCCAGTTCGAGAAATTTGTCGGAAAAAGCCCCATAGAATACCTAAATACTGAACGGCTAAAAACCGCAAAAACCCTGCTTTCCGCCACCGATATGACCATGGAAGCGATAGCCTACGAAGTAGGCTTCAACGAACCCCTCCCCTTCTACCGCATGTTCAAAAAGTATGAACACATAACCCCCGGGGAATACCGGGCACAGAATGGGTGAAACCTACCTTCTCTATGGTTGATTATTGCGTTCATTTACTTTATCAAGTAACTTTTGTAAGTCTTTATCGAAAGTATCAACTGGTTCTCTATTTATTTCATAATACCCTGCCAAAATACAATCAACAAAATCAAGATTTGTTTGTCCAAAGTATTCGATACCCTTTAGAACAGCATCCCTGGAAGGTAAAATGGTTTTTGTTTTTGTAAAGAAATCGATCAGATTTTGAGAGACTTCCATACGAGGTGTATTATAAAAGCCATGGAGAACAAAAACCACTTCGCACAAAGCCTCTATCGGAATTTCAACAATATTATTATCAATGATATTTTTTGCCTTAGGTGAAAAATCGGCATGGTCATTCAGAAGGTAACGAAGAAGTATATTAGCATCAATTTTTCGCATAATTTCCCACAACAGATTTTTCCCAGAACCCTTTTTCACCAACAATTTTCAATGGATTAGCATACCGATGAAGACAGCCAAAGACACTTGCAGATGAAGTCGCCGATAAATAGTCCGAATTTTCTTTGGCCCGTTGTATAATAAAGTCAACAAAATCTGATACTTCATCAAGATAAGTATCAGGTATTATCCGAACCTTATTTATTAAAAGTTCCGTCTTACTCATATATTCCCTTTCCCTTTAATATAATACATTTCCCCTATTCTGTCAACGCCCCCGACCCCTTAAAGCTCTAAACTCCGTTCCTTTATCTTCTTGCCAACATAGGCTGCAAAGTCGGCGATTTTCATTGGCGGGGTTTGCTGGCCGTCGCGTCTTCGAATGGACACCGTTCCTTCGTTTGCTTCCCGTTCGCCTACTACAAGCATGTAGGGGATTTTACGGGTTTGGCAGGCACGGATTTTGGCGTTCATGCGGTCGGTGCCAAGTTCCAGGCTTGTTCGCAGGCTCATTCCCTGTGCATCACAGATAGCCTTTATTTCGGATTCAAGCTTTTGTGCATAGTCATTGAATGCATCTGCCACCGGGATAATGGCAATTTGTTCCGGGCAAAGCCATACAGGGAGTGCGCCGGCAAAGTTTTCCAGAAGGATGCCAATAAAACGTTCCAGGCTGCCTAAAACGGCACGGTGAAGCATTACGGGGTTGTGTTTGCCGCCGTCTTCTCCGGCATATTCGGCATCGAGGCGTTCTTTACTGGGCAATTGGTAGTCCAGTTGAAAGGTGCCGCATTGCCAGCCGCGGCCCAGGGCGTCAATTAAGGTAAATTCAAGTTTTGGGCCATAGAATGCACCCTCGCCGGGATTTATCTCAAAAGTTACGCCGGCGTAACCACAGGCAGTTGCCAGCGCAGCCTCGGCCTTATCCCACTGTGCGTCACTTCCGATGCGTTTTTCCGGGCGTGTCGACAGTTTTACCTGCACTTTTTCTTTTTCAAAGCCAAAATCGGCATACATATTGTATAGAAGATTGCAGAATTTGATGGCCTCGCCCTCGATTTGCTCCTCGGTGCAGAAAATGTGGGCGTCATCCTGGGTAAAACCACGGACACGCATAATCCCGTGCAGGGCCCCCGATGGTTCATTGCGGGTGCAGGAGCCAAATTCGGCAATACGAAGGGGTAAATCGCGATAACTTCGGGTTTTTTGCTTAAAAATTTCCACATGGCCGGGGCAGTTCATCGGTTTCAGGGCAAAGGTGCGCTTTTCACTCTCGGTTACGAACATATTTTCTTCGTATTTTGCCCAGTGACCTGAGCGTTCCCAAAGGCTTTTCGGCATAACAAAAGGAGTGTTCACCTCGACATAGCCGTCGGCAGAAATTTTTTCGCGGACATAGTTTTGCAGTTCCCGGTAAATCGTCCAGCCATTCGGGTGCCAAAATACTTCGCCGGGATTCTCCGGGTCGATATGAAAGAGGTCAAGTTCCTTGCCGATACGGCGATGGTCGCGCTTCTCCGCTTCTTCAAGGAAGGCCAAGTATTCTTTTAATGCCTTCGGTGTGTCAAAAGCCGTGCCATATATGCGGGTGAGCATCGGCCGGTGTTCATCGCCCCGCCAATAGGCGCCGGCAATACGCATCAGCTTAAAGGCAGCGCTGTTTATTTCGCGGGTGTTTTCCACATGGGGGCCGCGGCAGAGGTCGAACCACACGGAGTTCCCGTCCTTGTCCCGGTTTTCGTAGAGGGTGATGGGCACCCCCCCCCCAGCCCCCCCCGCAAGGGGGAGGGGAGAAGAATTATCAGAAGAAGATGTTGCATCTCCTCCCCCATTTATGGGGGGGGTTGGGGGGGGGAGATCGTTAATCAATTCTATCTTATAAGGTTCATCTGCACAGCGCTTCAGGGCTTCTTCTTTGGAGACTTCGATGCGGACGAAATCCTGGCGGCTCTCAACTATCTTTTTCATCTCCGCTTCGATAGCGGGTAAATCTTCTTCCTTGATAGGAGAGGGAAAATCGAAATCATAGTAAAACCCATTCTCGATGGCCGGCCCGATGGCAACCTTGGTCCCCGGATACAGACGCTGCACCGCCTGCGCCATGATGTGGGCAACGCTGTGACGTATCAGTTCTAATTTGTCGTTATTCATATCTGTTTATCTCCTTATAAAGGGCGTAACAAAAGGGCTTGGCACGCCAAGCCCCTACAGCCCTTCGGTCTGCAACCTGCTACCTGCTACTTCCTACTTCCTACTTACTACTTCCTACTTCCTACTTTCTTCCGGATACAATATAACCTGAAAGGGCTTTTTGCTCAAGAGGGTCTGTGCCATAATTTGCAGGGATTCAGGGGTTACTGCCTTATAGAGGTCTTCAAAATTATACAGATACCAGTAAGCAAGGCTGTCCTGCACGGTAAGGAGGGCATATTGCTGGGCAATGTAGTTGTTATCCTGCATATTTTTTTCATATTCCTTAAGGCAGGCGGCCACGGCCTTCTTGAAGGAATCCTGGTCAATCTTGCCGTCGGCAATCAACTGAATCTGATTTTGCACCTCGGCGGCTATCGCCTTTGCCTTATCCGGGTCGGAGCCATAGTTGCTTTGCAGGCTGAGTTCGCCGTCAGGCGGCGGCAGAACCGATTCCTGGACAAAGGCCCCAATCGAATAGGCGCTGCCCATCTTTTCACGGACTTCCTCAATCAGCTTGATATCAAGATACTCGCTTAAAACGGCAGCCTCCGATTCCTTGGCATAATCGTAGACCGAAGGGACAAACCAGCCCAAAAAAGTGAAGCTTTGCGGCTCTTTTCCCTTATAAAGGTCAATTTGCTGCGGCTCGGCGCGCACAATAATGTCCTCAGGATAGCTATTCCAGGATTCTATCGACTTAACTGAGGCAAGATAGGTGCAAAGCAAGTCTTTTACTACTTCAATATCGATGTTTCCGCTCAACACAAAGAGGAAATCGGCAGGGTTAAGGCCCTTTTTCACATAATCGAGGGCAATTTTGGTATCAACAGACTGTAAATCGTCCACAGTAAGGGGCCGAAGACGCGGATCATCGCCATAAACAGCCTTTCTGAAGCCGTTTATCCAATACTGCTGGGGATCAATGTCCTGGTTCACCAGGCTTGTCCGATACTGGTCGAGCACCGCCCTTGCCGCCGACTCATCAATCTTCGGCTGGGTAAAGGTCAGGTAAAGCATCTGAAAAAGGGTTTCAAGGTCGGCCTTGTTGGAAAAACCGGCAATACTTCGGCTAAACATCGCAGAGCTGAAGTTTATCGACACCTGCTTCCCGGCAAGCTTTCGCTGCAAATCGGGCAGGCTGTAAGGGCCAAGGCCGGAAGCATTGGCCATATCGGTGGCAAGACGGGCCGAGATGGCATTGGGAAGGTCTACAGTTGCCCCGGTGTAGCCGCCGCGGGCCATTGCATAGAGAATTATCTCATCATTCTTGTTTTTTGTCGGCTGAAGGATAACCCGAACGCCGTTATTTAGCTCTAAAATGCTCGCATTATGGTCGGCATCAGTATCTTCCCTGACAATAGTCCCCGCCTGGGGAATCTTGTCCATCAGGGCAGGCGTCCAGGGCTTTTCCTCAGGCTTTTTGATTTTGGCGCTTGTCATTCCGGCTATCATTGCAGAAAGTTCATCCTCTTTCGGCAGATTTCCGGCGCTCGCCTCGGGGCCAATGGCAAAAAGGGTCATATCGTTGGCATTAAAATAGATATTCAGCGCCGCAAGCAGGTCGGAAGCCTTAATTCCCGGCAGAATTTCCTTCGCCGCATTGAGTTTCCAGTCGGCATCGCTCACCGGCACATCGTTAAGATAATTTTGGCTGAATTGACTGGTAAAATTTTGGCTTGGCGTGCGGTCCTTTTCGGCGGCAGCCTGCTGCAAGGCCGAGAGAATCGAGGTTTTTGCCCGCTCAATCTCGCCTTCGGTAAAACCATAGCGCTTTATCGTCTCGATGTCCTCTAAAAGAGCTGCAAAAGTAGCCCGTTCCTGGTCGGGCTTCGATTCAGACCAGAACACGAGGAAGTTCGATTCAAGACCAAACTTGCTGATTCCCATTCCCGCCCCGGTAAAAGGAGCTTCCGGGTCGAGGGCGTCCTCGGAAAACCGCTCGGAAACAATATATTGAATGATGCCGCTCAAGAGGCTATCGCGATAAGATTTGAGGTCGCCGGTCGCCGGCCGAGGCGGCCCCTTATAATAGAGGTCAAATTCAGTAAACTGATACTCAAGGTCGGTAATGACCTTAAGCGCCCGCCTATCCTTTTCAGGCGGAGGAAGCTCGAACACCGGCCGCTCAAGCTCTGTCGCAGGTTTGGCGGCGTCAAAAATATCCGCCAAAGATTTTTCCAGCGCAGCCCCATCAAAGTCGCCGACACAGATGAGCGCCATATTGTCGGGCCGATACCATTTTTCGTAAAAACCTTTCAGACGTGAGGCCGGAGCGTTTTCCAGCACCTCCTGCGTGCCAATCGGCCAGCGGTCAGGATAGGGCGAGCCATGGAGCAGAATCGGATAAAGCTGACGGAGAATCCGCTCGTTGGCCCCGCGCCGGTCACGAAGCTCGCTGAGCACAACGCCTCGCTCGTCATCAACATCTTTTTCGTTAAAAAGAACGGCATGGCTCCAATCGTCCATTATCTCGAGCGCCTTTTTGGGAATGGTCTTGAGACCCGAAGGGTCAGTTTCAACAGGCACCTCGATGCCGTAAACCGTTTCGTTAAAACTCGTGTATGCATTGGCATCGGCCCCAAAACGCATGCCCAGCGAACGAAGGTAGTCAAGCAAGTCCTGCTCGGGAAAACGTTCCGTGCCGTTAAAAGCCATGTGTTCAATAAAGTGTGCCAGCCCCTGTTCGTCGTCCTTTTCCAGGACAGACCCAGCGTCTACAGCCAGCGTTAAATAGGCCCGGCCTTCGGGCATAGTGTTCGGCAGAATATAATAACGCATCCCATTAGGAAGGGTCCCTGTTCGCAGGTCCTGCATAGGAGGGATGGCGTCTGTAGCACCACCGAGAGCCCCGTAGGCGCCCTTTCTATCGGCCCCGGTATCCTCGCTCCCCACCTTCCCGCCTGTCGCACAAGATACGACCAAGAAGGCAGAGAGAATGAAGACCAGCGAAGCGGCTATGAGTAATTTGAATTTAGATAGAGATTTCATGCTGATAAGTGTATAGTATATGGAAGAAAAAGGCAAGGGGGGAGGAGGAGGTGATAAACTGATTCCCTATACCGCTGTAGATTGTTTACCGATTTCCCGGTAGTATTCGTCGGCGATGAATTCTGGATTTTCGGCCCATAAAAGAGTTTTAGTGTTTGTTAATGCCTTATAAACATGTGATTCCATAAATGCAGCATATGAATCATCAAATGAGGAACTCCCTTTTTTTGCAATTATTTCAACAACACGAGAAATGGTATCAACTATGTCAAAAGAAATGTCTTTTTCATTAAAAACATATTTTTTATCTATTAATGAATCAATGTGCATCATGCTGATATTTTCCATTCTGTCCTCCTTACAAACAACAACTTTGTCAATGCCTTATCTGTATGAAAAGAAACCTGATTGTTTGGTTTATTATATTTTAATTTTTCCAATGTATGTTGAGCCGAATCTTGACCTTTTAGAAAAAGATTTAATGTTCTGCGTATTTTATCATCGGCTACAGGTCCAATTACAACATCAAAACGATGTTGAGTATCCCCTTTTATACGATTAACAAATATCATATCTAACCAGTCCATCGAATAATCTTCAAATGTTTTTATGTCCAATTCGTCATCTATCTCGAATTCGTATTCATACAAATAACATATTCCCTTATCATACTGCAAACAGATAGATTCAGCCCATTGCCGGGCTTGATTCTCAAAAGTAGTTGTGTAGAAACCTTTCTCAAAATCCCGTTTGTCTTTACTCAGTGATAGATCGATTGTATCAAACAAGAAAGGTGAACCATGATATAATTTCATATCGTTCTCCTTTTTTGTCGTGCACTAATAAAATCTTCTGCAAAAGATACAATTTCATCTTCGTCCATAACGCAACTTGTAAAAGTGTGTTCTCGCAAAACATCTGGTAAATTATATGAACGTATAAGTTTAAAAGTATCCTGTTCTTTCATGTGATGTTTTTTTGAGTAGGCTTCCACACAATAGACTATTTTGTAGTCTACACATTCTAGTTCGGTACGGGTCATTTTATTGGTCCTCCTGTATTGTTTATTATAACATGATTTATTGAAAGTAGCAAGGGGGGGCAAAATCAGTTTTTGACTGGTTTCGCAGCATTAACCGTTTGGTACAAGATGTTCTTTAGCATCTGTTTGATCAATCTCCTCACTCAATTGATACAAAAACACATGCATCTTGCCTTTCAGTTCCAGCAGCATTTCAACTGATACTCTAGTCTATTCAACAGTAAGAATCTAAATAGAATTATCATTAAGATCATCTTCGGTTAGATTCATTAAATAATGGATTATTGTTATCGAATCATTACTAACATCACGCTTGTTTATAGACATATACTTTTCCATACCCAGCAATGATTTGATATGTGTGAGTTGTTCATCACGATTAGACCAATTCATGTTACCGTTGCTATGGGCACTTGCCAATTCATTTATCCATACATTTATTTTGCTATGCCAGTACTCTGGCGTTTTCTCTTGTACATATCCAACCATTACGGCATATGGATGATCGGCTGCATGCTTTCCATTTTTAAATCTTTGAATTCCGCCATTTCCTGTATATTTTGTCTTATCAACAAATACATATTCTCTCTCATCCCTATCAGCACGATGTGGAGTAGGAAGCCTTTTGGCTTCAATGCAACAAAAGAGTTTTCGATTTACATTAGAATAATCCCTGCCGAGTCTTACCCCTATATCAGTTATACCTATTCCCTCTTTAGTTTGATTCTCAAATTTGAAAGCTATATTTGTATCAACGGTTTCAAATTCTTGTTTCTCCTCCAAATAGTCTACTAAATCCTGTGTTATTAGATCCTCTTGCGATACTACTGTTCCGTTGGCATTCGTACTTTTTATTTCAAAAAGTGATAATACATTATCAAGAAACTGGAAAAGGCGATTATATATTGGCTCTGGCGATGGTGCTTGCCCTAGTGATGAGGGTACTATATTCATGCCTGCACCCCCACAATATCATCATAAGTTGCATCGGCATCCCTGAGTGCTTTGCTCTTAAGCCAAAATCGCAACAATTTTGGTTTGATTATGTAAATTTTATTACCATCATCAGAATAAATACGAGCAATTCTATTTGTTTTTGCCGATCTTGAGACATTCCAATCTTCCAGAATGTTGTCTAAGCTATTATTCATCCATTCTGGATGTAAGTCTACCCTTGGCGTATTCGTATAAGTAATTTCGCAAAGATAATATGCCTCGTTTTCAAAGACATGTGTCAATTGATAAGACATGGCATCATTTTCATAATAGTTATTAAGTACAACACAGTATATCCGTGCAAACTCTCTTAATTCAGGCATTTTTGCATTAGTAGTATTAGTCTTGGCCTTTTCCCCATTACCATATTCAATCAATGTGTATTTTACAACATCATTAATGACGACCTTTTCAGTTTCGGTGAAGTTTTTACACAAATTATCTTTAAAAGGGAAACCATTGAAATCAGATTTATAAATTATATAAGGGCCTCTTGACCATAAACGATTACTTGCCACCGCAATATAAAAGCAAAGTAAATCAGAATTTTTGGAAAAATATCCCTTTAGCTTTGAGATTGCTTCTTTTGACCCTCTAAAAGCTATACCTTCAATATTTTCCTTATTTTTCTTTTGATTAAAATCTGATAATGTTATATCGATAGGAAACTTGCCTTTTGATATTAATTTCCTAATACCCCAATAACGATTTTCTGCAACATTCTTCTCTTGTACAGGGGCAAATAATGGCATATCATTCTTGTCAATAATACCCTCCTTTCTTATATATTCCTCGTGCACAGTATTGTTAGCTACTATTTTTTCATTGTAATAAAAGTTGGACAATTTTGGCTTTATATCGTTCATTTTTTTAAAAACATTATATACTCGGCTTCCACCTAAAAGATTACACTTCCAGATATTTATATCATCTGCAATTGCCATATCTTTAATAACGGAATATAAGTCATAATTGTCAAATTCAAAATACATCCGTTCCTTGCTGGATTTTGTCCTTTTTGCAGTAATATGGCAAATAGGCTTTTCATCGGGCAAAGTATTATCGGCAAACAATGCCATTGTAACAACTGTTGAGCGGAATAACACTCTTCGCAGGAATGTGAAATCAATAATCTGTGAAACATTGTATTCCTTAATCATTGATTTACGCATACTAATCGAGTCTTCTGCATACAAAAAATGAGATGAAGGCAATATCAGACATAATTTACCAGTATCCTTTTTCAGTAAATGCATAGTCTTTTCCATGAAAAGAAATGCAAATTCTTTTGATGGGTTATTAAATTTTATCGGATATGTATCTGATAACATATCCTGATAATGTTCATACCGAACACCTGCCAGTTCTCCTAGAGCAAATGGAGGATTCCCAAGGACTATATCGAAATCCTTTTTTGTCTTTTCATCAAGCAAATATTCAAAAAAATCTGCTTGGACAATATTATTCTGCTTCTGCAAGTTAATAAATCTGCCAAGATTTGTCCATATTTCTTTAGGCGTCAACATTGAACATAGTGCCAATTGTAGACTAAAAATTGTAAGATTTACGGATACAGGATTTATATCAACTCCAAAGATATTCTGACTAAGTATATCTTTCAATTTGGCAGCATTGGTATCTGCCAATTTACCTTTTCTCAAACTTTCATTTATTCGCCATCTTTGAACAAGCCGTTTATATGCAGTTACCAGAAAAATTCCAGATCCGCAGCTCGGGTCAATTATCTTGACATTTTCATTTAGATGATCTTTATCCAGGGGCAAGCATTCATCAACCAAAAGGTTAACAAGAAAACTTGGTGTATATACGGCTCCTGTTGATTTTTTGTTATATGTATTGCTCTCTGACTTTGTTTTTGGAATTAATTCTTCATAGAAATTGCTTATTAGTTCTACTGGTATATTTTCAAATGAATACTCTCTCCATGAAAAGAGATCATCCTTGTAATTTGCCTCGAAAAACCCTGCAAATGAATTAAGGTTGGCCTGAGAAATCAGCTCAATACCCTTGTCATCCATTGTGAAGATTCCACCATTAAAATGTCCAGCAAGGGCTTTAAGTAATGCTCCCAATTTCCTTTTTCTGATAATATCAGATAAAGTAATATACCCAGTTTCCTTTTTAAAAAACAATTCTGCAAGATTATTCCCAGTGGTTTCATCAAAACCTGTGTCTTCAAGATATTTTATCAAAATACAGACTATTAGTAATCTGTCAGCAAATTCAGGCGGCAGAATTTTTTGGTCACGGATTTTATTACGGACACCCCTTAATCCCTTTACCAAACGCTCTGAAGCTATATTTGATGCTGCAAAATGCCTTTTGACATTTTTTTCTTCCCAAAATGCTCCAGTATTGAAATTTTCTGCATTGTATAACTTTATCGCATTATCCAAGTCGCCTAGGTCAATCTTATCAATCGGCTCACATTTTTCTTTGCCTTTGTCTATCATAATTGGAGCACGACCATCGTATACTTTTATCTCATCTTTATCAATGACAAGATAGGCAGGCACATCGCAACTACTCCAGATATCGCGATGTATTTTAATGTGGTCATCTTCGGATTGTGATAGTAAAGTATTGTCATAAATGTAAATCTGTGCCTGTGGAGGTCGTCCTTCATCAAAAAATCTGAAATATACTGCATCAGCTTTGAATCCTTTGGCCTTTTCGAGTGCCAAAATGATTTGAGGGGGGATATTTCTGTCTTTCAGGTAGTGATTAAGCCTGTTTACAATATAGACAGAAGAGTTATTGGCCTCTTCCACCGTAAAATTGAGGCGATTCAAGTTCTCAATGTATGTTTTTGCGTTTCCGCCCATCATATCCCTCGTCTTTCCATAGTGCCAATTTTTTCTAAAAGTATCAATCCCCTATACATTCAAAATCCCTCTCCCTCCACCACCCGTATTTCCTCCTCCTTCAGCCCATATAACCCGTAAACTATCTCATCAATCTGCCTTTCCAGGACCAAATTCTCAGGCGAAGCACCATGGGAATCATGTGTACCAGATGCATTGTTAGTCAATAGCTGATCAACTAAAGACACTAGTTTGCTTTGTATCGATTTATTTGGTTTTGGTAACCGTAATTCCCGAATATCACTTAATGTGATTTGCGTGAAATCATCTTTTCTTGCCGTAACAGAAACCTTGGTGATGAAATATGAAAAAAGGCGTGAATTAATAATTGCCAATAATACCTTTAAAGGATAACTGACGCCTGGTTTGAGCTTAAATATATAAATATCTTTTTTTACAACAAAGTCCCTGTCGATTATGGAAGCCATTACTCTAAATTGACGGCTAATTATCCTTCGAACAAGAACTCTCTCGCCTGTGAAAATATTATAAGTCACAGGTTTTTCTTTTACATTTTCATTATAGATAATATAATCATAATTCTCATCATCCATGTAATACCTATCAAGCCTACCTACAAAAACTGGTACTGTCTTTTTGGATTTTATTTTCAGGTACAATTCTTTATCGGCTAGTATACCTCTGGCAGAGACGCATATATCTTCAACCTGCAAAGGTAAGTTATTAAATTTTTGGATTAAGGATCGTGATATTGGATCAAATATGATTTTAAGATCAGCAGAATTTCCCCACTCTTCTTTTTTTAATGGTTTGAATGGAATATGCAGCATAATTGCAAAATCAATTTTTGCCTTAGGCGGGAATGAGTATAAATTGGAAATAGTACAAGATAAATCCTTGCCAAAGATAAAAATTCCTGTATCAACATAAGCCTCAGAAAAAATGTCATATGGAAGTATAATGCCATTCAATAACCGGGCATTTGTTTTAATATATTTCCTGGTTGATATATATGCATCTCCTGTTAGCCAAAATATCGGTATTATTAATGACATAATGGCTGATTGATTACACAGAGTAATTGCTCTTTCCATAAAAAGCGTATAAATATCATCAGTTGCGATATAATTTTCTTTTGAATAGCTTTTGTCAAATTTTATCCCATACGGTGGATTCCCCACGACCGCATCAAAACCCTTAAATCTGCCATCCTTATCGAGCACTTCCGGGAACTCAAAACGCCATTCGAAAGCATTTTTATACAAAGCGCCGCTTTTTATATCTTCCAGGTGTTGTTCAGTTTTTACTAACTCAGCCTGTAGTTCTTTGATGCGTTTTTCCCGCTTTTTATTCTCTGCATCATCGGTCTCAAAAAGATCGGATGATTTGGTAAGAGACACAAGCTCACCATGCAGCGCTTCCTTATGGGCAAAGGTTTGATCGTTTGCAGCAACTCGTGTTTGGAACGAAGCTTTTATATCGCTAATAAGTTTCAGAAGTTCCCGCTTTTTTTCTTTTGATGAAGTGTTCTTATAATCATAGACCGCCTGTTGATAATCACTTACGCTGTATTTGGAACCAGCCAGTGCTTCTTTTATATCAGTATCGAGTTGAAATTTGCTCACAAGACTATCGCCACAACGTATATTGATATCAATATTGGGTAGGGTTTCAAGATCGGTATAATTGCTTTCTTTCGTGTAATAAGCATTTTTTAGAAGTTCTATCCATAGTCGCAAACGGCATATTCTTACTGAATTCTCATTGATATCAACACCAAAAAGGCAGTTTTCGATGATAGTGCGCTTTTCTTTAAATATCGTTTCCTGAACTCTCTGGCTTTCTTTATTTTTATAATTATAAGTGAAGAAATTCCCATCTTCATCAAAAATCATAAGTTCATCATTATGAACCTCGGCAGAATAATCGCGAAGTCTTTGGCCATTATTATCTGCTAATATACGAAGGCGGCTTTTTATGGCAATAAGCTCATTCAGGGCTGATACCAAAAAATGTCCTGACCCGACAGCAGGGTCGCAGATAGTTATGCTGTTGATAATTTTGTTCGCTTCACTTATTTCGCCAGGATCAATACGATTATATAGCTCGGTAAAATTTTTGCAATCCCATCCTTTGACAGTATTAAACTTATCAATTACTGCCCTTTCTATGGTTTCATGACATATGTAAGTTGTGATAAAACCGGGTGTAAAATAAGAACCATCTTTATAACCATTTATTTTTTCAAATATCAAACCTAAAACAGAGGCATTTATTAACGTCTTGCTTTCTTCCTGTATTGTAGCGCTGCCTTCACTTGAAAAATCATAGGCGTCAAGGAAGTCGAAAATATATTCGAGGGTATCAATAACTCCATCGCGCTTTTTCCCTCGTGCATCTTTCAGTACTGTTGATGAATATACTGGCATCTTAATTGTGCGCAGGTTAGATATACGGCAATAGCCGTTTTCACTCGAATTTGCTTCCAATTCAAATAATGAGCTATTGAGATATGGTACATGCTCAAAAAGTTTTATAAGGCTTGCCGGACGCTTTTCTGTTTCCAGGGCTAATACCTTGAAGAAAAGAGCATCCAAGTCCTGGAAGTTTTTGATTTTCTTGCTATTAAGGAAGGTGTAGTTTTTATCACCCATGTGATACTGAATTAACTGGCTTTCAAGAAGCTTTAAAAAGAGAATCCGGTTTATCCATGTAATGATAAGTTCAAGGGCAGTATCAAATTGTTCTTCTTCATCATAAACCTCTTCAGAGAGCACAAAGATTGCACTTTCCATAAGAGAGCCTTCCTTGCGATCTTCCTCCTTTGAACGAATGATTATTTTCTTTGAACCTTCCTTTTCTTCTGACAGTCCCATGATGTAAAGCAATTCACGATAAAAGTTTTCATTTAGAGTATTGCTATCATTGGCAAATGGGAGTTTTAATAGATTCTCAGGTGAGAGAAATTTGTAAAGATTTATGAGTTGATTATCCGCATCCCTATCATTATTGCGAATAATGCTTTCATAGTCAGTAATACTAAACCATGTGTAGTTTAATTCTTTCTTATGCTTTTCTATGTAGCTTGCAGCAACCTTGGTATAAAAATCGCCGGTCTTGTCAAAAGATAAAGTCTCTTTGCTTTCAAATTCTGTAAAAAGATGAACCAAATCTTTATCATTCGCAAACAGTCTTTCAAATTCACTTGCATCAAATATAAACCATTCAATCACGTTTGTTATTATCAGATTTTTGATTTCAAGATTTTTGTTTATAATGCGTTCTTTCAAGTAGTAATAAAGCAATTCCTGCAATGCCTTTCGATTAAGATTGTCACCGCTAATCATTTCAGTCTTATTGCCTGGCTTTTTGGTCTCCATAAGTACGCTAATCGGTGATTTCTTGTCAGACCCGGCATGAATCACCAAATCAATATCTTGAGAAGTATTGATGTAATACACTGGGCTATACCAAGTATTTTTGAGAAAATCAGCTATATCAGTCTTGAAGTGCTCTTCGTGCTCATCAGGAACGGCCTTTATTCTATCCAAAAGAGTACGGAAGTTGGCTTTGAAGCGATCTATAGATGCTCGCTCTGTGCTTATCTTGCTGTAGGCTTTGTTTAGCGTGTCTTTAATGTCAATCTGCGGCATGGTTTGATTCCTGTATTGTTTGCAGCATCACGTGCCTCCTTCATCTATTCCTTGCATTACTAAAAGAGATGCAACTGCACGGGAATATTCTCTATCTTTTTCGGCTTCTTTTTTTATTTCAACTAAAGCCTGTGTTCGCAATGAAGCATTTTGACTTCTGAACGCCGCTGTGATAAACGCACTGATTGCATTTAATCGTTCCTGTCTGTCTTCAATCAAATCGGCGCGGTTTAACTGCAATGCTTTAATGGTAAACTCTCCACGTTCAGACCCCTGTTTACAAAAGGCAAGTGCGCCAATAAATATAATATGGCCTTCCGGCTCTTCGTCATATGGGTTTATAAAAGGAAGCGCTTCATCATAAATATCACCTTTGTAATTATTGCAGCGTTCACAGCTATACCCGAGGTTATCCCACACAAATTCCAATTCAGGGTATTTTGCTTTTGGCTTTATATGTTCTACATGCGCAAAACTATTATGGTCAATTTTACTTTCACAATACATACATTTACCAGATGTTGATTTTCGAAGCGCATCTTTATTCTGCGGATGTTTATAATTGCCTTTCGCAAGAGCTTCTGGATTTGGACAAGCTGGACGAGCAAGTGCAACCATTAGTGGGCCTCCAGTATTTTGGCGGCAGATTCCGGAAAAAATTCTGCAAGACCAGATTCCGTAAGTTCCTTTTTTAAAGATTCAAAAGAAATTTTATCAGGTTCTAAGGCACTGTATTTTTTCATAATTTCATTAAGGCGATTTTCTGCCCATATTGGCATTGCCACAGGAACTCCAAGATAATCACGCAATACCTCGTTTGGCGATTTGACTTCTGAAATTACACAAGATTCATCTTTTCCCAAATCATAAACAAGCGTATCAAGAGTGGAAGTTAAGATAAAGGGTGAATGTGTGGTAACAATAAATTGCAATTGGGGGAAAGACTCTATTAAGAATGGTAATATGAGTCTTTGTAATGAAACATGGAGATGGGAGTCAATTTCATCGACAAAAACAATTCCCTCTAGCTCAAAAGGTTTTACTCCAAAGTATTCCGTACGCATAAGTAAATCCGCATAAACATCAAATATCGCGCTATAACCGGCAGAAAGTGTTTGGAAAGAAAACAGCGGTTTTTCTTTTTGCTGGATTAGAAACTTGTTTCTGTTCTTATGAGTATCAAATTTCAGTTTAATCTCATCATCTTCAAATATTCTTTTAAGGATAGACTCAAAAGAATTAAACCATCTATCTATTTCATCAGCGAGTGTCATATTGTTGTCTTCAGTTATTGCAAACGATCTTCTGGTTTTTAAATTTAGAAGATGTTGTTCTAAATATTTGCCTACATTTTTATACTGGGCAACACCAAGATTTGTATCCAACTCATCTGCTAAACTTTGCGGAACCGAAGCTGGAGCAATTTCAGAATAGCGCTTATCTTCATAATAACAAAGTGTGGCTTTGTTATTATTGTAATTATTAATGAGTACATCTTTATCTGTAAAAATAACATTTATGGAATGTGCTATTTCAAACTCGGAAGCAATATGCTCCATGTTATCAATTTTCTGTTTGTATCGGTTATATTCTACTGACCCATTTTCTTGTAACAAGAGCATATTTCTTAATTCTTTTAATTGTTCCGTTACTTTTTTCAAATTGGACTCACCCTGGCTGTTCACTGATGTAGAGGCTATATAATTAATTGCTTGTAATAACGAAGTCTTCCCCGACCCGTTAGCCCCGGTCACAATAAGGTTCTTCCCCTTGAGTTCAATATCCACTGTCTTGTGGGTGTGTGGTATCTCACCTGTTATACGTTCAATGTATTTCATCTGGCTAGTCCTCCTTGCCTTATATTATAGACTTGTTTGACTCTTTTGTCAACATCGCGAATTGCCTCATAACTAATCTAGCCGAAAAGGGGTGGCTGCCTCATAACCCAAATCTAGCCGAAAGAAACTGCCAACGGCAGTTATTTTCCCGTATCATGGCTCAGCCCTTCATTCC
>JAISIL010000091.1 GCA_031262035.1 Spirochaetaceae bacterium
ATCTGATACCTCAAATAAAGCGTTCCTTCCCCCGCACTACCAATCGGCGCCGGCTCCCGTATTCCGTCGAATACAGGATACCCCTTTTGATATAAATATCATATAGTATTCGTGGTTAAAAATTCCTATCTTGCCAAATTCATAAATCCATGTTATAATATACACATGAAAAAACATCACCTTATTGCTTATGATATAGGCACTACCGGGAACAAGGCTTGTTTGTATGCTTTTGCTGAAGGGCAGTTGGAGCTTTTGGCGCAATCTACGGCACGCAATGAGCTGACCATTATTGATGGCGGCGGGGCAGAGCAGTCGCCCGAAGAATGGTGGCGCAATATGTGTGATACGACAAAAATCATTCTGAAAACGGCCGGTCTTGCAGGGAGTGACATAGAGGCAATCTCATTCTGCTCGCAGATGCAGGGTGTGGTGCTGGTCGATAAGGCAGGCGCTGCGCTTCGTCCGGCAATGAGTTATATGGATGCCCGTGCGGAAAAACAATTCCGTGCTTTTTGCGAAGGGGCTCCGAACATTGCAGGCGTGCAGGCAGGTAAATTGCTTGTGTCCCTTGCCGAAACGGGGGTGGTTGCAGGCAGTGCAAAAGACCCGGTGTTCAAGTATGCCTGGGTTCGGGAAAATGAACCGGGCCTTTTCGAAAAGGTTGATACCTGGTTTGATGTAAAAGATTACCTTGCTTTTCGTGCCTGTGGTGTTAAGGCAATGACAGAGGACTCGGCCTTTGCGACCATGGTCTACAACCCGGCCAAAAAGGACTGGAGCAAGCCGGTGTGCAGATTGCATGGCGTTAATCTGCAGCATCTTCCCAAGATTGTCCGTCCGCAGGATGTGCTGGGTAATTTGTCAACCCGTGCAGCAGACGAATTGGGGCTTTCGACTAATTGTAAGGTGGTTGCAGGCGGCGGCGATTCAACACTGATAGGAGTTGGAGCGGGAACGGTTAAACCGGGCGACACGCACATGTATATTGGGACATCAGGCTGGGTAATAACGGTTACCGAAAGGCGGATGGTCGATGTGGGCGCCCGAATAGCCACAACCATTGCCGCCATGGACGGGGCCTATAACTATTTTGCCGAAATGGAAACAGCCGGCAAGTGTTTCGAATGGGCCAAGGAACAGATTGCTCCGCAGGGAATGGACATAGGCGAAATCTGCGCCTGGGCAGGCGAGGCCGATCCCGGCTGCAATGGTCTTATCTTCATGCCCTGGCTGCATGGAAACCGTTGCCCCTTCGAAGACGCTATTGCAGGCGGCGGCTTCTTCAACCTGGGTCTTCGTTCGGACAAGCGGGAAATGTTTCGTGCCGTTATTGAGGGTGTTGCAATGCACCTTGCCTGGATGCTCGAAAAAGAAGCTGCCAAAACGGCGACAGCCGGGACGATTCGTCTTGTCGGCGGCGGCGCCCGCTCTCCTTCAGTTTGTCAGATTCTTGCAGATATTACCGGCAGGAAAATTGCTGTTGCAAAAGAGCCGCACAACGCCGGAGCCCTCGGCGCTGCTATTCTTATCTCGGCGAGCCTTCAGTTTATCCCCTCAATACAGGATGCCGCAAAGCTTGTTCCTATAGAAAAAATTTATGAACCGGATAAAAGCCTTGAAAAAATATACAAAAAGAATTATACTGTGTTTAAGAGGATGTATTATTCTAACAAGCAGAATTTTCATCTATTAAGGGAATAGGCAAGGTAATAAAATGCAAGCTAAAGTTCGAAACAAACATGAGATTAAAACGATAACAGAAAAAAAGACGATTGCTGCAAACATCATTGATGCCATGATAAAGCATTCATCTTTTTTAATCATTGGCCATGAAAACCCCGATACCGATTGTGTGTCTGCAATGGCCGGTTTCGCCTTGTTGCTGAAGAAAATTTCGGCCTCCAAGGCCGGGCCGAAAGAAGCTTATTTGTATCTTGCCGTTGGTGTGCAGGAACAGTTTAACTATCTTCTGGCAATTTGCAAATACAATGGCATCAAAATCATCTATGGCGATAGCGAAATCCCCGCCGATATTGATGCAATTGCTACAATGGACACTGCCAAACCCAGTATGCTTGCCGTGAACGAGTCTATCGGCGCTCTGCTTGACAACAAAGATATCAGAAAAATCGAGGTTGACCATCATCTGGAAGGCGACGCCGCCTATATTGGCGACGAGGGCTATGCGCTGGTTTCGGAAGCCTCGAGCGCCTGCGAGCTTCTGGGCTATCTTGCCTATAAACTATCAAGGCGGCCTGAGTTTAAGGATATTGATTTCAGTTCGCGGAATATTGTGCTGGTGCTGCTGACCGGCATTGTCGGCGATTCCCGCATGGGGCGCTATTTAAAGTCCAACAAAGAACGCTGGTATTACAAGCATTTTAGTAAAATGTTCGACCACCTCTTGGTAGAAAAAACCTACAAGGGCTCAAACAACCTGGCCAGCATGGAAGCGGTTTTCGAGGCCGTGCAGCGTTTTTCTGTGGGCGAAAAAAAATGCTTCGACTTTTTTCACGAGAACAAAAAAACCGAAGGCCCCCTGGGCTATGTCTTCCTTGATAAGGCACAATCCGATGAGCTTTTTGAACGCTACCACCGTGATGATATTGTCTTCGTTGCCCGCACCCTTACCGATTCGCTTGTTGATGAATCCGGTAAATACGGCGCCGTGGCTTATATTGAAGCTGATAATATACAGTTCCGTATCAGGCGGAATGCAAAAATTATCACTACTGATTTACGGCAAATGCTGAAAAAGCTCGATATCAAGAATGGCGGCGGCCACCCGGGAGCGATTGCCTTTAAGATTCCCCTGGAAGGCATTACAGATGTCAAGGCCTTTTATGCAGATTTTGTAAAAAGGATTGTAGGGTGTTGGGGCGAATAATTATTCGCCCTCGGAAAACAAATTTTCCGCTGCCTCCCGAACCTGGCCTATCAAGCCGCGGTAATGTTCTTTCAGGCTATCCATGCTCTGTTTATAGAATTGCTGGAATTCAGGGTCCTGAAAAGGGTCGAGGCGGACCGGCTGTCCTAGCTGGCGGCTGAGCATCTCTTCTTTTTGCCGAAGTTTTGGCGCATACTGTTGTTTTAAGGCTGCATCGTATTGCTGCAATTCAGTGCAGTATTGTTTTATGATAATGCCGTATTGCCGTGCCGTTTCGCTAAACTTCTTTTGCCCCAGCACAATATCAAGGCCCTGTGCCACGGCCTCCTGGCGCGGTGCATCATTCACATTGTTGGGAAGCCCCAATTGGCCAAGCAGGGCCTCGAAGCAGCCATGCTTAAAGGCCTCTAATGCAGCACCTGAGTATTTTTTAAGCTCATCGGCAAGGTTTATACCGGCCTCTCCATTCATAAAAAGATTGGCAATTTTCTTTCCCTGCTTTTCGTTCTCAAGGTCTGCTCCGCTATCTGCCTTAATGCCGCTGGCCCTTTCCAATGCTATATCCAATGCGCTTTTAATTTCTGCCATGCTATTACCCTCTTGTAATTAGTCTTATATTGTATTATACTTAAAACAAGTTGAAGTTTCAATAGGGATATTTCAATAGAGATATTATAGGAGAAAAACAATGACCGAAATGATTAAGGTTGCTACTATAGCCGGTTCAGATGCTTCAGGTGGTGCAGGCCTTGAAGCCGATCTGAAAACATTCAGTGAATATGGTCTTTATGGCATGGCCGCTGTTACAGTAATTGCTACAATGGACCCCGACAATGGCTGGGCACATGGCGTTTATGCATTGCCGGAAGAAGTTATTGACGCACAATTAAAGACCGTGTTCAAAGGCGTAGGACCGATAGCCTGCAAAACAGGCATGCTCGGCACAGAATATGCGGTAGAACTTACCCGGAAGTATATTTCCGAATATAAGCTCGACCATTTTGTTCTCGACCCGGTAATGGTCTGCAAGGGGGCAAACCAGCCTTTAAGCCCTGAATTAAACACAGCCATTGCACAAAAGCTCCTTCCCCTGGCCGAAATTGCCACACCGAATTTGTTCGAAGCCTCCCAGTTGGCCGGCATGGGTGAAATTACTACCCTAAAGCAGATGGAAGAGGCCTGCAAAATAATTGCCGGCAAGGGAGCACGGCATGTGTTTCTTAAAGGCGGTTCCAAACTGGCCCAAAGCGATAGCAGCATCGAAAAGGGTAGGGCAGTAGATCTCTACTATGACGGCCAGCGTTTTGAGCAGATTGAAAGCAGCTTAATCGATACCACTTGGACCCACGGTGCAGGCTGCACCACAGCGGCTGCAATCACCAGCGGCCTTGCACGGGGCTTAAAGGCCTATGAGGCAATCGTCCTTGCCAAAAAGTTTATCAGCGAAAGCCTGAGCCACGGCTTCCCTTTGAACCAATGGGTAGGCCCCGGTAACCCCAGCGCCTGGCGCAAGGGCTTTGGTGTGTAAGCGGCTTTAAGAAAAGCTTATAGCTCGATATAATTCTCTGTCAGTAAATGGCCATTGCCGATATGCATGGTCTCTACCGCTTGCCCCTTCCAGCGGGCCTTGTAACGGGCCTTGCCTTCTTCAGCCAGCGCCATAAGTTGGGCCACACGCTCTGTTGCAATGCGCTCGGGCACATGGCCGCTCATGCTTGCCGCTACGGTTCCGGGCCTTGGCGAAAAGGGAAAGGCATGTATCCAGGCGAAGTCGATTCTGCGGCAAAGGTCCATGGTCGCAGCAAAGTCCGCATCGGTTTCGCCGGGGAAGCCTGCAATTATATCACAGGCCATAAAGGGGTCGCCCTTTACCGCACGGAGTTTTTCGGCAAGGCTTATTACGCTCTCGGCTGTATACTTCCGCCCCATACGCCTTAACACATCGTTACTCCCCGATTGCACCGAAAGATGAAAGTGCGGCCGTATCCGTTTATTGGCGATGGCAGTAAAAAAAGCATCAGATAGCCGTTCCGGTTCAATAGAAGAAAGGCGCAGGGCTATGTTTTTGGTATTTTCCAACAAATAATTGAGTAGTTCACCTATATTCAATATCTCACGCGGAGGCGCGGGGGCGCGGAGGGCTGGGGGTTCTGGCGATTTGTATTGGCAGATGTTCAGTCCAGTTATGACTGCTTCGGGAATTCCCTGTGCTTCTATATGTTGTAATCTTTGTAGTATTTCGCTAGGTTCCAGACTGACGGCTGAACCTCTAGCTATACTCGCCCGACAGAAAGTGCAATGATTATCACATCCATCCTGAATCTTGATTGAAGCGCGACTATGGAAACTGAAGTCATCAGGATTAAAAGAAAAAACCCCCTCCGCGTCTCCGCGCCTCCGCGTGAGAATATCTTTTTTCTTAACAACAGAAAGCTTGAGGCCGGACTTATCCAACTCCAGGATATCCCCTTCATTCAGCTCTGCCCAGCAGCCGGTGACCACTACCTGCTTCCCCTGCCGCAAGGCGAGGCGTATTAATCGGCGGGCTTTTTGTTCGGCCTTGGAGGTAACCGTGCAGGTGTTGATTATGACAAGGCTTGCATCATCGCTCATCTTATCTTCTACCTCGTGGCCGGCCTTCCGGTAAGAGTCGGCAACAGCCTCGCTTTCCAATTGATTGAGTTTACAGCCAAGAGTAAGAACGGAAACCTTCATAGATAACTAGCGGCTCATCGCCTGACGAACCCGGGCAAGGCCGCGGCTGGCGTCGGTCAGAGAAGCGTCCAGGGAAAGGGCCTGTTCGTAGGCACTAACGGCCTGGCTGTAATCCCCTGCATTTTCGCGGGCATAGGCAAGCCGTGACCACCAGTTGGCATTACCGGGCAGGTAATAGACGGCTGTAGAAAGGGCAATATCGGCATGGCGAAAACGGCCCAGGCGAATGTAGACTTCGCCCATATAATAGTAGACATTGCCAATTCGTGTGCCATCCGGCGCCATATTGATATATTCCTGAAAATAACGGAGGGCGTCATTATTCCGGCCCAGGTAATAGTTCGATTCCCCCATGATTTCAATCAGGCGATTGTCGTAACGGGAAAGGGTGAGGCCTTGCAGGCCGTAGGTGCGGGCTTCTTCGTAGCGGCCCAGGGCGATAAGGCTCCAGCAGATGACCACATGGGATTCAATGTTGCCGGGATTGTCGGCCAGTTCGGCAAGGCAGATGTTCATTGCCCCCTGATAATCACCACGGCGATAGGCATTAAGCGCATCGGGCTTGTTGAGTGTATTCTGCGAAAAAACAAGCTGTGTCGCAAGCAGTAATAATGCAAAAAATACCAGTTTCTTCTTCATTTTACTTCTGTTTGGGTCATTTCACAGCGGCCATTGAAGATACAGCCTGTTTCAAGAAAAATTTCAGGCGTCTTCACATTGCCGTCAAGCTTTCCGGTAAGGGTAATCTCGACCTTTTCGCGGCCTGTCACATTGCCCTTGACCCTTCCTTTTACCACAACCCTCTTAGCTATAATATCGGCATTTACTACGGCATCTTCATCTACAACTAAAAGATTTTCCGCTTCAATCTTGCCCGAAACCTGTCCCCGAATCAGAAACGGCCGACCAAACTTGAGGTTGCCCTTAAATTCTATATCCTTCGAAAGAATTGTGCTGAAATCGCTATCTTCCAGCTCATGCGCCTTAATCTCACTCATATAGAGAATATAGCATTATTTCATTTTTCTTTCAAGTAGGGCTCTCGTCAATGGGAGTCCAGCAGCCAGTCGATAATATTCCGGCGGATGATGCCTTCCCGGTTATACTCCCAGACGGGGTCCATACTGAGGACGAGTTTCGGGTAGTTATCCTGAATTTCTTCGAGGCCAGAAAACTCCCGGTCGATCACCGCTTTGTCTGCCAGAAGATAAGCGACCTGAATATAGATTTTTTCGCCTCCTTTGGTGGCAATAAAATCTATTTCTTTTTGCGGAAGTTGGCCGATAGAGACGGCATACCCGCGCCTTAATAGTTCAAGACAGACCGCATTTTCCAGCAAGCCTGAAATATCTGTTTCATGGTATCCATAAACCGCATTCTGAATACCGGCATCCTCGGCATAGTATTTTTCCAGGGTTTCAAGTTGCCGCTTCCCCTTTATATCATAACGGCCTATCTTGCGGAGCAGGTATGCTTCGGAAAGAGCGGCAAGATAATTGTAGACTGTTTCGGTGCTGTGCTTTCTTCCCTGATGCTTTAAAAAATCGGATATGCTCTTGGCAGAAACGATATGCCCGATGTTATCCATAACAAAACGAACAATTCTTTCCAAAAGTTCAGTATCCCGTATCTGCTTTCGGGAAATAACATCTTTTAAAAGAACCGAGTTGAAAATATCGATAAGATAGGGGCGGATTATATCAGGCTCAAAGCCGGCACTTCCTGCAATCTCATGAATTCCGGGGAGACCGCCAAAACGAAGATAGTCGAAAAATGCTGCCCGCCTATCGGCGGCGGCGTTTTCCCCGGTAAAGGCATTTCTAAATTGCAAAAATTCTTCAAACGACAGTGGGTAGACTGGAATGTTAATATAACGCCCTGAAAGCAGGGTGGCAAGTTCGCCCGAGAGCAGTTTTGCATTGGAGCCGGTGATAAAAATATCACAGTTAAAATCCACCCGGCAGGAGGCCAGCACCCGTTCCCAGTTTTCCACATACTGCACCTCATCAAGCAAAAGATAAAAACGGCCTTCTTTGGCAAAATCCTTGATATATTGATACAATGTTTGCTGGGTACTAAAAGGTGCAGTTTCCTGCGATTCAAAGTTGATATACAGGATACGCTCAGGCGCAATGCCCCGATTAAGGAGTTCCTGCCTAATCAATTTGAGAATAACGCTTTTCCCGGAACGGCGCATGCCGGTAATAACCTTGATAAGCGGCTTATCCAGATAGTTTAGCGCAAATTCCAGATACCGTGGCCGGGAAACACAGGTTTGTTTATTTAGAGATAAATCATTCATTCTTTTATAATAGAATATTTTCTTGTTTTTGTCAAGAGTTTCCAGTATAAAAGAAACTTTTTACAGCGCCAGATTCCGCACGGTTACGCCTTCTACCAGTTAGGCGAGCAGGAGATAATTAACAGCCAAGGACGGTGATCCCATCTTCCTCTTTCCAACTGATACGTTCGTCCCAGGAAAGCTTCTTTGCCGAGGGGCGGCGGTCGAATATCAGGAGGTAGGAGGGGGCCTTTGCATCAAACTTGTCCCGGTAGCGTTGAATCTGCTCCAGCCCTTCTTCTTTAACGGTTGCCGGGCTGTCGTGCGAGTGAATCAGCTTAATTTCGATGATAGATATTGCACCTTTATAGTCGATCATAATGTCCATGCGGCCGCTTCCCGCCGCCGATTCGCGTTCTATCTTGCCTTCTCCATTGATTACCCGCTGCATAAAGCCTAAAAGAAGGAGGTGGGGGAAGACTTCGGTATAATCTTCCTTTTCTTCCCAAATGTCCGAGTGGCGCCGCCAAAACTTCTGGAATTCCTTTAGGAGAGCGTCCATATCGAGGCTGCCGTCTTCCTTCTGCCACCGCCATGATGAGGGGGGCGGGGCTGCAGTGCGATACTTGTCATCCAGAAAACGAATAAACTCTTCTTCGTAAACAGGGTTGGATATGATAAAGCCTTTGTTGCTATCAAAACGAATCAAGCCAAGGTCAAGGCAGTATTGCACATCGCGGCTGTTGGTATTAAGCGGTTCAGCGCTTGAGCCGGATACAATCGACTGAATAACACGCCTGACTGCGTCATCGTTCAAACGATATTCCAGAGAATCAAGGTGGGTTTCCCGGGCCTCTATCATCTGCTTACGCGCCGCTTCCAGGTGCTCCAGAGTCACTGTCTGAAAGTCTCGCTCATTTAGTACCCGTAGGGTGGCGCGCTTGAAAAGATTATTTACTATCCAGGGCTGGCCACGGGACTGCTCCCATACATAGTCCAGGGCTTCCTGTGTAATCACCTGCTCCGTCTCCTCTGTACGCTGAGCAAAGAGGTGGGCGATGTTTTCCTGGGTGAAGTTGCCCAATGTGACGGAATCTTCCTTTATATTGAAGGGTGAGCCGGGGTTCGGCGGCACTCCATCTTTTGCAGCAGTAATGTAGTCTTTCAGGTCACGCATCCCCACAAGGGCGATGGACACAGGGAAGACACCAGGACCGCGTGTGGCATAACCACCTCGCAGAACTCTGAGAAAACGGATAAGGGGTTGGCCGGTGAGTACATCGACCTCATCAAAGAGTATAACAAGCGGTTTAGGAGCGACTATAGTGGCGGCATTGTTTAAAGTGTCTTCCAAGACCGTTTCAGATGAGCCTTTTTTAGGCATTGGGTTCGGCAATTTTGCCCTTGCAAAAGCATCTCGCACACAAGAACTACAGAGGACCATCGCTTCATCAACATCATCGACTCCCTGGCAAACTTCTACCGTTACATAAAAGGCCATAGCCTCGCCCTTTTGGTTGATTTGCCTCATCCAATCCAGAAGAAAGGTCGTCTTCCCTGTTTGCCGGGGGGCGTGAAGCACCCAATAGAGCTTACCGCTCACATAACGCTCAAGCTGGGCGCCTATCAGGCGCTCCTCAGGGGGGAGCATATAATGGTCCGCCTGATTACATGGACCGGCGGTATTAAAAAAGTGCAAAGGGCGATCTTGATTTTCCATATAATAAGTATAACTCACTGCGCTTTGGGTGTCAAGTGCTCGAATTGCCTCATAACTAATCTAGCCGAAAAGGGGTGGCTGCCTCATAACCCAAATCTAGCCGAAAGAAACTGCCAACGGCAGTTATTTTCCCGTATCATGGCTCAGCCCTTCATTCC
>JAISIL010000098.1 GCA_031262035.1 Spirochaetaceae bacterium
GATTTAATTAAACAGTATCGCTATTCAAATGACAGAAGAACAGTGCATTTGGTGTTTAGCGAACCGGTAACACTTAGTGCAGGTTGTGCAGGCTGGGTATTCTATCAGGGGAATGGCACATCATTTACAGCACAATCTTCACCTGTTGCAGAAGGCACAGCACCATGCACTGAATGGAAGGTAGGCATACAAGATACTGCATTAAACGATGCACTCAGCCTGAGCTTTACACCGGGCAGCTCCGATTCAACAGGCCTCACCAATGCGGCAGACCCATCGGGCAATACCATGACGGCCATTTCTACAAAACAAACAGTAGAAGTGATTAATCCAATAAGATAAGCACGAAAATACTCAGGGCAAAAAAAAGAGTAGGGGCAGGTATGAGAAGCTAATGGGCCTACCCCTACAAAATATGCAACTACTTTTTTAATTACTTTTTAATTATTTCTTAAATGCATAAATACAATACTGGCCATTAATATTTTCTACACCGTGGTTGTCATGGCCAAAGCCGGGGAACTTCTTGTCGTAGGCTTCAAGGGCAAGCAAATACTTTTGGTGCACAGAACCTTCAACCATTTCTTCACCGGGCATAACACAGGGAATTCCGGGCGGGTAGGGAACAATGCCTGCCGCTACCACCATTCCTCCTGCATCTTTTACCGGCACCTGTTCTACTTCGCCTTTTACCAGCTTCTGATAGTCAAAACGCATGGTGGTTGCAGCCGGTGGAAGTTCACTAAATGCCTTTGCCTGACATTCCAGTTGCTTTAAGGACTTCATTTCGGCAAACATTTCATCGGCAAGGTCATGGAGGCCATAGCCTTTGTAGCGTTCTGCATTCCCTGCCATAAGGCTTGGTAATGCAATTTCCAAAGAGGTATTTGCATCGTAGTCGCGTTTAAAGGCAAGTAAGCCGCTGGCCAATGTTCCCCATTTGCCTTTTGTGGCGCCCATGGAGAAAAGCCAGAGCATAGAGAAGTCATTTGTCTTTTCATCAACGGTCCAACGGTCTGCCATGTAGTTGTAGGGAAGGGTAGCCGGGATGCCCCAGTCGGCCATTGAACCATTGCGATTGACGCCGGGGGATACAGTGGAAACCTTTATGGGGTCGAGCATGCAGTAATCGCTCCCCAGGTCGCCGTATCCATGCCATTCTTCATTGGGCTTTAAGAGCCAGGCTTCGGGGGTGTTTGCAAGCCATTCCGGGTCTGCATCGCAGAAGTCGACAAGGCCCTTTTTTGGGTCCTGCACCTTATCGGGCTGCCAGGTGGCAAAGAACCAATCGCCCTTGTCCCTGAATTCACGGAAGTAGCGCATAATTGCCTGCCTGAAGTCGATAGCCTCGCGAATGCTGCCGCCGGTAAGGTTCTCGCCCGAAGTGTCCATCATTGCGGCAGATATTTCGTTGCTTGCAATAATCGGGTAGAAGGGGGAAGTAGAAGCGTTCATCATAAAGCTTTCGTTAAAGCGCTGATGGTTAAAGGGGTTTTTCCCGTTGCGAATATGAATGTAAGAAGCCTGAGAGAAGGCGGCCAATAGTTTATGTGTCGATTGTGTGGCAATAATCGTCGGGCCGTTTTTGTCAAAGTCCTTGACATTGCCGAACATTGCATAGCGGTTTTTGTAAAGCGGGTTAAAGCGGGCATACCCATACCAGGCTTCATCAAAATGAATACGGTCAACGCTCTTTTCCAAAGCCTTTAAGACCTCGGGCACATTGTAGGTAAGGCCGTCGTAGGTGCTGTTGGTAATAGTTGCATGCTGGGCAATTTTTCCGTGTGGCAGGTAGTGCATCTGCTTTACCAGCGCCGATTTTTCAATCTTCTCCTTTATGCTTGCCTCTGAAAATTCACTTGCAGGAATGGGGCCTATAATACCAAGGTAATTTCGCCGGGGAATCATAAACACAGGAAGAGAGCCGGTAAGTGTCAAGGCCTGTTCAACAGATTTATGGCAGTTTCTATCGACTAATGCAATATCACCGTCTACAATGCTTGCCTCATAGAGCAGCCTGTTCGAGGTTGAACTGCCATTTGTTACCGTATAACTCCGTTCTGCACCAAAAACCTTTGCGATATATTTTTCGCTGTTGCCGATAGCCCCGGTGTGGTCATTCAATGAGCCAAGGTCGGGTGCAGAAATCGACAAGTCGGTGCGGAAAATCGGTTCACCGTAGAAGTCGTAGAATGCCCGCCCGGGAATAGACTTACGGAATGCAGCGCCGCCTTCGTGGGCCGGTGTATGCCAGGAATACTCGCCTGTCTTGGCGAAATCCATCATCATCTTGGTCATTTCGGGGATGACGCTGGAAAGAAAGCGGTCAATTGCCGTGCGCATACGGCTTGCAATAAGCGGTGCGGTATCTTCCATGGGCCATACAAACTCATCGGTCAACTCCATAATAGGCAGGGACATTTCGACATGCCCCTCTCTTTCGCGGAATACGAAGGTGGGGAAGTTTTTGTAACCGTCTTTGGCCTTCTGCAAGAGTTTCAAGCCATTTTCCGGGTTGCAAGAGCCGGAATCAACGGCAAGGGCCACAACCTCTGAATCGGTTTCGAGGGTCGTCAGGGCATCATCAAGGTTGGCATCGATGATAACCATAGGGTGCATTAGAGAAGCGCTGGTGCCGGGCAGTGTGCCGTAATTTTCGGCGTCGTCACCCTCCAATTCGTCCATTACATCCTGAATTGCATTGTAGTAAGACGGCCTGTTTAAGTCTTCCTCATAGAAGAAAAGAATTTTGTAAGACATTTTGTCCTCCAAACTTTTAAATTTAGACAAGATTTGCCTATACTCCAAGTATAGTGCATGGGCTTAAGAAAAAGCAAGGAAAAAGTGAAAATTTTTTCGGAAAAATTATAATTTGAAGCCAAAGCCCAGCTTGGGCCGCAGCATGCTAAAGCTCTGCTTTATATCCACCAGGGTGAACATAAACTGATAATCGATACCGGTGCTGAGGTAAAAGTAATCGACAAGATTAAACTGAACATCGGCGCCTGCAAGGATAAACACCCCAATGTCAGATGAACTTCGTTGTTCTGAGTTATTGGCGCTTAGCCAGGATAATGAACCGACAAGATTTTCGTATTGCCCCAAAAGAAATGCCGCACCGGCTCCCAGATGCCCATTTATAGTGATAAGGTCAACAAATACCGGCGATTTATACACAGCGCCAAGGGCTAGCGATAAATAGCCGGCGTTTGCAATAGAATCTTTTATCTCCTCATCAATAATCGTAAAATAATTAAAGGCGGCGTCCAACCTGAAGCCCAGCGACCCCCAGGTAAAGTTCCAGGGGATAAAAGAAGGGCTCAGTGCAAGGCCGATGGGGTTAAAAGTATTGCCAAGAAGGATAGAGCCTTTATCTGCAAAAGACACAAGCGGTAAATAGTCGAGCCCAAGATACCATTGATGGGCATTGGCCTTGGTTCCCTTGCTTTCCGAGAAACTTGCCTCAATACTAATAGAGGTTTTTAAGCCATAAGGGTCAACATCCGATTCAATGCCCGGGTAGGTCTTAGAGTTTACCTCTAACTTCAAGGCAGGTTCTGTTTGCGTGGTGCTTGTGCCATTATAGCTGATTTTCCAGCCGTCAAACTTCTTGTTTCTGCCCGGAGTCGCAGTAATAGAAATCGTTCCTGCCCCTTGTTGCACGATATCAAGCGGTGATAAATTATTAATATCATATTTGTCGGTATCGCTTACTTCATAGCTGATTGTTCCGCCCTCGCTTGTGCTGACATGAATATCATAGCTGGGTATCATCGTCAGAATATAATCAATAAGTGAGGGGAAAAATTCGGCAGCCTCGTCGGCTGTTGCATAGACCATTTGGTCGGTTACCAGCATCGTTTCACTGGTGTCATCGTAAAGCCATACCTGAGCTTGCGTTTCCTGTCTGGAACTGTCATAAAAAAGCTGGCTGGTAAGGCTATAGGGAATATCCTGCACTGTTGTCGGGTCGGGCGGAACTCCGGGGTCCTCGGGCGGGTCGCTAATCTTGCTTACACTGAATTTTCCACTGCTCGAATTCTCTACAGCGTCCCCAATAAGGGTTTCAGAATTACTTGCATCACTGGAAGCGGGGACATCCTGTGCCACCAGAGGAAAGAGAGCAATATGTACCGGATTTGGCCCAACAGCATTCTGAGCATAAAGCAATGAGTATAATAGAAAGAAAATGCCCGCAAAGGCGAGCCGCTTTTGCATACTTTCATTATCGGAATATTCGAAAAAAAAATTAATTTATAAGCAGCATCTCGTCATTCTGCAAATCGCTGTGCTTAATATCCCGAAAACGCTGAATAATATCTTCCTGCGTCATATTGCGTTTTTCTTCTTCGCTCAGGTCGAGGATGATTTCGCCGCCGTCCATCATCAAAAGGCGGGTGCCGTATTTTAAAGCATGGGCCATGTTGTGGGTTATCATCATTACGGTAAGGTTAAATTCTTTGGCAAAACGCAAAGTTAAATTCATCACCAGTTCTGCATTATGCGGGTCGAGCGCCGCTGTGTGCTCGTCAAGAAGGAGGAGGGCAGGGCGGGACATCACCGTCATAAGAAGGGTCAGAGCCTGCCGCTGGCCGCCTGAAAAAAGGCCGACATTATCGCCCAGCCGGTTTTCCAAGCCCATCCCCAGAATGCTCAGCTTGTTGCGAAAATCGGCACGCATCTTATTGTTCAGGCTGATTTTTAGGGATTTATAGCCCTTGTTCCGCGCAATCAGCAGATTATGTTCCAGCGCCATGTTTCCTGCCGTCCCCAGAAGCGGGTTCTGGAAGATTCTACCGATATAACGGGCTCTTTTATACTCTTTGTCCTTTGTTATATCATGTTCTTTGCCTGTTTCTTCGTTTAAGAGGATGATTTTGCCGCTTGTCGGGATAAAAGTGCCCGAAATAACATTGTAAAGGGTCGTTTTCCCCGCTCCATTGGAACCGATTATCGTAATAAATTCCCCGTGGCGGACACTGAGGTTGATATTTTTCAATGCAAGCCGTTCGTCAGGCGTTCCTGGCGAAAAAACCATGCTTAAATCTTCTATTCTAATCATTTATATCTCCGTGGGCAGGCGGACCGAGCCCCTACAGTTTGCCTATTTTATTTTTTTCTCTTGATGTTTTGGGAAGAGAAATCTTATTTCGGGAAATCATTATACAGATGATGATGAGGAGCCCCGTGACAAGGTTCAGGTCGTTGGGGTTCATGCCGATGTAGTAGCCGTAGTTGCGGGCCAGATACATCATTGCCCGGTAGAGGATTGAACCGATAAAGACCCGCAGTGTCTGCATACCAACCTTATTGGAACGAATGACAAACTCACCGAGCATAAGGCTTGCAAGCCCTGAAACAATCATCCCCTGGCCGAAACTGACATCGGCAAAACCCTGATACATAGCCGCATAGGCCCCTGCAATGCCGACAAGGCCGTTTGCCAAAGAAATGCCTGAAATCTTCAGCATGTCGGGATTCATCCCCTGCGAAATAATCAACTGAGGGTTGCCCCCCATTGCCGCCATTGCAAGGCCGTAATCCGTATGGAAGAACAGGTCGACCAGCGCCTTGATACAAAGGACGGTGATGATACAAAAAAGAACAATGCCGATGTTCCCCAGGCCTGCGAAATTGCTTACATCGGTAAAAAGTGTGCGAATCCGCAGCAGGGGAATGTTTGCCCGGTTACCCATTACCCGAAGAATAACCGAGCGAAGCATTGTCATGGTAAGAATACCGGCAAGCAGGTCGGGAATCTTCAGCCTGGTATGAATCAATGCCGTAACCAAGCCCGCTGCCGCTCCGGCAAGAAAGGCCAGAAGCAGGGCGAGAAAGGGCGGAAAGCCCTGGGCCAGACAAACGGTCATTACAGCCGCCCCCAAGGGAAGCGAACCGTCGACAGTCATATCAGCAAAATTGAGGATTCTGAAAGTGATATACACCGCCAGAACCATAATCCCATACACGAGACCTTCTATTAAAATGCCTTCTATCATACTACATTAACCCTCCCCCAACCCCTCCCGCAAGGGGAGGGGAGAGTATCTTTCTCCTCTATTACTTTGTTGTCAATTTTCCATTCTGGAAAATCATTGTAGCGTCGTCAATGTATTTCTGTGATATGGTGATGCCGCAATTGGCTGCTGCATCAAGGTCCACAAGGAAGTCCATCTCGGATGCTTCTGTTGCAAACTTTACAGGAATATCACTGCATTTCTTGCCCTGAATAATATCTGCAACAATGTTACCGGTGGCAATGCCCAGTTTGTAGTAATTGGAACCGGATGCTACCATACAGCCTCCGTCCATAACACCGGTTGCATCGCCTGCAAAAATAGGCTTTTTCGCCTGCCGGAATACATCAATTACCGCGGCAATAGCCCCATATACCGTGTTGTCTGTAGAAAGATAAAGGCCATCAACCCTGCTGACAATTGACTGTGCAGCCTGGCGGACATCGGCGGTTGTGTTTACCGTCTGGGTTACCAGTGTCATACCGGCAGCCTTTGCACCTTCTTCCACATTGGCAAGCTCGTAAACCGAATTTGCCTCGGCATTACAGTAAATATAGCCTAAAGTTTTAATCTTGGCAATATCCCCAAAGAGCTTAATGTTAGCCTGTGTGGGAATAGCATCCGAGGCGCCGGTGCAATAGGCATCGCCTGTATCGTTGCTTTGAACAAGGCCTGCACCAACCGGGTCGGTTACAGCACTGAAAACAACCGGTGTTGTAGGCATGGCATTTACCATGGCCTGGGCAATTGGTGTTGCAATACCAACGGCCACTGCTACATTTTCGCCCTTATACTTATTGGCAATCTGTGCCGCCGTTGAAGGGTCGCCGTTTGCGTTCTGCACATCGTAGGTGGCCTCGATTCCACGGGCCTTTACCGCATCCTGCACCCCTTGCTGACACTGGTCAAGCGCCGGGTGTTGCAAGAACTGAGCAATACCAATAAGCACGGCGCCTGAGGCCGCTTGCGAAGACGATGAGCTTTCCGCTCCCTGCTGACCGTTGGCGAATACGCCGGCGGCAATACTGAGGGTCATGGCAATGGCCAGCCCTCTTTGTAAAACTGTTTTCATCATTTTTTCCTCCTTATGATGAAATAGATGATTCATGCCCATTGATTAATTGATTTGGGCATAAAAAAACGCCCCTCGTGATTATCACGAAGGGCGCTCATTCAAGCTCTCTTTACTTACCTTGCTAGCCTAGGTTAATAAGAGAACGGGCAGAGCGCCCTTGGTAAAGTAAAAGCTAAAGAACTGATGCTGAGACAGGTTGATACGGGATTTAAGGCCGTCAATAGCTTTCACTTAACCAAAAACGCTCCACAAAAAGATAAAACCTCAACTGAGGCTATCCCAAATATATACTTTTTAGCAAAAAGTGTCAAGTGGGTTACGGAATTTTTTTTATTTTTTTACTCCAGCAGTATCTTTATTCTTGTATCGAGGGCAGAGGATAGTATTTTGCGTCGTTCGGCGTTTATCAGGTGGTTGCTGCTGTAGATTGAGGCGGCTTCTTCTTTTATTCCGTCAAGCGCTTCCGCTTTGAACCAGTCGAGGGATTTAATCAGTTTTTTCTGCCTGCTATGTTTTGCCACAAAGGGCTTGCTTTTTGCATCCCATTCGGGGTGAATTCGTTCGTTTACCTGGTCATACCACATGGAAGTGCCGGTATCAAAGATAGGTGCCGGACCAATCCATTCCAGGGTTTCCGGGTTGCGGAGTGCACCAAAGTTATTAAAGTGCCGATCGGCATTTACCATGATAAAATCGACTGTCAGCATACGGTCAAAAAAATCATCAACACCCGGAATGCCTAAATCCTTGCAACAACTGATAAAATGCTCATAGTAAGTGGCTTTCGGTTCCGGTTTTTTTGTGCAATAAATACGCCAGGCGCTTACCAGTTCGCTATTGGTATCAACAAAGTCCTCACAGGCGCTTAAATGCCGTTCTTCCCCCTGACGTTTTTCGTGCACAATACAATAGACAGCATGTGGTATTGCTAAACGTTCCATAATCGCTGTTGCAAGCACCTCATTATCCGGCTCTTGATGATAAACCGGGCTTCCACCCTTTAGCAACACTCGCTTACCCTCTGCGATTTTCCACTTCTTTTTAAGCCAGCCGTCAGAAGTATTATCCGGGGAACTTAAACTGATATTTTTCCCGCTGTCATGGCCAAAAAGGGCATTGCCTACATCATCAGAGAAAGGGTTTTCAAAAAAGTTGATTTTATCCCACTGTAAATCTTTGTTCGCCGGGCGCATCCAGTAGTGGTCGGAAAGAGAAAGACCATAACACTTTTCCAAAAGGAGGACAGGCGATGATATCTTCAGGATTTCCAGGGCTTCCCGAAGACCGGAACGGCTTGCCGGAATAGCACGGCCCTGCCACCATTCATTGAGAAGCTTAATAGCATTTACAGTTGTTTCCGGCGGCACGCCCAGGGGCATATGGGCAGGAACAAATATCTCGTTTATCCGCAAGATGACCCCCATTACATCATCCACTTCCACTGATGCTACCTCAAGCCGCTTATGCATTAAAATATGTGTCATACTGCCAGTGTAACATATATTCCAATAAAAAGCAAGCCAACTTGACACTTGACCCTTTCTGCATCTTTCTTTACAATACTTGCATGGAAACAAAAGACTACAATGCTTCGCATAAGGCGATAGTGACGGTTGTGGGGACTGACCAGGTTGGTATTATTGCCAAGGTGTCGGGCTTTCTTGCCACGAAGGATGTTAATATAGAAGATATTAGTCAAACAGTTCTTTCGGGGCGTTTTGTTATGATGATGAGTGTCGATTTAAGCAAGACCAGTCAGAGCATCAGTGTCATTAAAGAAGAGTTGAATACGCTGGGTAAGTCGGAACATCTTTCTATCAGCATGATGCATGAAGATGTCTTTACCGAGATGAACAGGATTTAGGGCGGCGCTATGCTTTTTACGGCAAAAGAAATCACAGAAACACTCGATATGTTTCTTCATTATAAACTGGATATTCGCTGTATCACTCTGGGAGTATCGCTTCTGGACTGCGCCTCGTCTTCTGCGACTGAGAGTTGCAGGAAGATATATGATAAGCTGATGAAGACGGCAGCCCGCCTTGTTGAAGTAGGGGACGAAATTGAAAGTGAATACGGAATTCCCATCATCAACAAGAGGCTCTCTGTAACGCCAATTGCGCTGGTTGCGGCAGCTTCGGATGCCACTGACTATAGCTCTTTTGCCGAAACGCTGGATAGGGCCGCCTCGGAGCTCGGCGTGGACTTTATCGGGGGCTTTTCTGCGCTGGTGCAAAAAGGTTTTACTAGAGGCGACCGTATTCTCATAGATTCTATTCCCCAGGCCTTATCGTCTACGGAAAAGGTTTGTTCCTCGGTGAATGTGGGGAGCACCAAGGCGGGCATCAATATGGATGCGGTGCGGCTTATGGGCGAAACCATAAAAAAGGCTGCGCTGATGACCGGCGACCAAAACGGCATCGCCTGTGCCAAACTGGTGGTTTTTTGTAATGCCCCCGAGGACAATCCTTTTATGGCAGGCAGTTTTCACGGGCCTGGGGAGGCGGAACATTGCCTTAATGTCGGTGTTTCGGGCCCCGGTGTTATTTATGCTGTCCTGGAAGGCATGGAAAAGGCAAGTTTTGATGAAATTGCCGAAACAATCAAGAAAACAGCCTTTAAGATTACCCGTATGGGCCAACTGGTAGGCCGTGAAGCATCAAAAAGGCTTGGTGTGCCCTTTGGCATACTGGACCTGTCACTTGCACCCACGCCGGCAGTCGGGGATTCCGTTGCCAGGATTCTTGAGCGAATGGGCATTGGAGCGGCAGGCACACATGGCACAACGGCAGCGCTTGCTATGCTTACCGATATGGTAAAAAAGGGCGGGCTTATGGCATCGGGCAGTGTAGGGGGCCTTTCCGGGGCCTTTATCCCGGTCAGCGAAGACGAGGGCATGATAGCCGCTGTGCAAAACGGCAACCTGAACCTCGAAAAACTGGAAGCAATGACCTCCGTTTGCTCAGTGGGCCTTGACATGATTGCCATCCCCGGGGACACAAGCCCGGCAACTATCTCGGGCATTATAGCCGACGAAATGGCTATCGGGATGGTCAATGGAAAGACAACAGCGGTTCGCCTTATACCGGCGCCGGGGAAAAAGGCCGGCGACTTTATCGAGTTTGGCGGCCTCCTTGGCGGAGCCCCGGTTATGGCAATCGATAATGCCCCCTGCGATATATTTATAGCCCGCGGTGGCAGAATACCAGCCCCGGTGCATAGTTTCAGGAATTAGAGCCTTCTTCGAATCCCTTTTTATTATACTTTACCAGGTGTTTGCTGAGACGGGGGATAAGTTTTTCTGAACGGGGGCTTATCCAGAGGTCCATTATTTCCATGGGGAGGGCGCCAAGAACTATTTCATCTTCTTCGGGCAGGACAAAGGCTTCTACATCGGCATAATCGGTGCCAAGACGCACCCTGACAGCCGGTTTGGCCATATATCCTTCTACTTCGTTTCCCCCGGCGGCTTCAGAGGTTTCTTTCCGGTCAAATTCAAGCCCCAGTTTATCGGCTATTTCCTGATTTATCACCAGCGTCCATGCTCCGGTATCTACCAAAGCCCTTTCTTCTATTACCGTGCGAATTTCGCTCTTGTCCTTTATACCAAATTGGACTGCATAGATATCACTTACATTCTCCAGCGTTACACCGGTAAAAATTACACTCATTCTTTTATCCTCCGTAGTTTAAATATAACAAATTCCTCCGGAAAAGTCAATGGCCCTTTACATCTTTCGGCAGGGTAAAAACATTTAACTTTGAAATCATAAAAAACAACCACGAATATACACGAATCGGCTTCGCCGACACGAATAATCTATGTTAAGTAAGCAAAAATTCGTGTGGCCGAAGGCCATTCGTGTTATTC
>JAISIL010000188.1 GCA_031262035.1 Spirochaetaceae bacterium
GCCGATGGATTTAAACACTCTCCACCGGAAAGAGGTGCTGATAACAGGCAGCGAAGGGCGGAGCGAGGAAGATTTCTATCGGGCAACAAAACTCATCTCCTTTAACAAGATTGATGTAGGCGATATTATCTCGAAGATATATCCTATTGATGATGTTAAAGAAGCAACAGAACATGCTCTTTCCGGAAAGACATACCGTGTTCTCTTGAAGATGTAATTTAAACTACAGAGGACAGAGAGAACGCAGAGGATAAACAGTGATACTAACTATAGATATAGGAACATCAAATTTTAAAATGGCTCTCTTTGAAGTTCAGGGTCCAAAAGCCGGGACAATGGTTGAAGGGAGCTTAGTGAAAATTCCTATGTCCATAAATGAAAATGAAACAGACCCGGCACAGTGGACAGAGGCTTTTGCCAATGGCATCCGACAGATTGCAGGACAATGCGGCCATGTTCAAATTGCTACTATAGCAGCAATACTGATTAGCGGCAACGGGCCGACACTTGTTCCTGTTACGGCATCTGGTGCAGCCATGGCAAGGCATTGGTTGGATAGGCGGGCAGTAGAAGAAGGTAAAACGGTGTCGCAATTGTTCGGCACATTTGTCGACCCTTCATTCTTCTTACCGAAAATTCTTTACATAAAGAACAGGGAATCTGAGCTTTACCAAAAGACAGAGCACTTTTTATCCAGTTCAGAATATCTGGCCTATTACCTTAGCGGCAATGCACGGATGGTTTTAGCCGGAAAGACCTTTGAAAAATGGTATTGGAACGACGAAGTTCTTGACAAAGCAGGCTTTAGTGGCAGTGAAAAAGATAAATTCCCTGCCTTTATTGCACCGGGAGAGGAGATTGGGGAAGTCCTGCCTGAACTTGCAGGCCAATTTGGTCTGGCTCAGGGGGTGAAGGTTTTTGCAGGCGGCCCCGATTTCCTGCTCTCGATTTTAGGCACCGGTTGTGCAGAGCCGGGGGATGCTTGTGATAGAAGCGGCACCTCGGAAGGTATCAATTTGTGCACAGAGCAATATATAGATGATAAAAGGCTTTTTTCCTATGAACATCCGGTGAAACCTTTTTGGAATTTGTCCGGCATTATTTCAACATCGGGAAAGGCAATATCATGGACACGGAGACTTCTGGGGATTACCCCTCCCGAGGAATATAACAAGTTTTACAATTTAGCCGCTCAGGCAAAGGCCGGCGGCAATGGGGCTATCTTTCTTCCCTATTTGGCGGGTGAACGAGCTCCGGTGTGGAATCCTGATGCACATGCGGTGTTCTCAGGGCTATCATTGCATGATAGCCCAGCAGAACTTGCACGGGCTGCCTGCGAAGGGGTCTGCTACTCAATCCGTGATGTCATTACCGTAATGGAAGCAGATGGCGCATCGGTTACTGCAATGCGTGTAACCGGGGGGCCATCGGAAAGCGACTTTTTGAATCAACTAAAAGCCGATGTAAGCGGAAAGCCCGTGCTCCTTCCCGAACTGGAAGAAGCCGAATTGCTTGGGCTTGCCGTCATCGGTTCAGTAGCATTGGGCGAATATACAAACTTCGGTGAGGCGGCAAAAAAGATGGTTCGTATCAAAAAGGTATACACAGCAAATGTGCACACTAAATCGGTTTACGATGATGGTTTTGCACGGTATAAAGAATTATATAAAAAACTCTACCTGTAGGAGAACAGTATATGGAATCAGGTTTAACAATTCGAAGGAATCAGGTGTTCCGGAAACGGGATGGACGGGCGGTAATTATCGCCATTGACCATGGCGGCATTGCAGGCCCGATGCCCGGTATTGAAAAGCCGGCAAAATTAATCAAGGCTTGTGTCAGAGCCGGGGTTGACGGCATTCTTACCACAAAGGGCTTTGTTGATGCAAGCCGCAGCGAATGGGATCGGGGAACCGGGCTGGTGCTCCGTGTTACCGGTGGTTTTACCGTTTTGGGCGGCGGCTTTGAGGAGGAGATTATCGTCCAGCCTGAAACTGCGGCCGCCTATGGGGCTTCCTATGCGGCAGTTACGATAAAGTTCGGCCACAAACGGGAGGGTGAATTTATCAAACAGGCTTCGCTCTATATTGATGAATGTCACAAACTTGGCATTCCGGTTATGGTTGAAGCAATGGGGCAAGGTTCACTTGGCGGAAAAGAACTGGCCAAGAACGACCCTGAGGGCACAAAAATGGCAGCCCGCATGGCAGCAGAAATTGGGGCTGATATGGTAAAGACAAATTATACCGGCAGCCCCGAACATTTTGCAAAGGTGGTAGAAGGCTGTCCCGTGCCAATTGTCATTTTAGGCGGCGAAAAAGACCCGATTGAACATGTTTTTCAGGTAATACATGATTCAATTATGGCAGGCGGAAAAGGTATCGCCATGGGCCGTAACATCTGGGGCTACCCGAAACTGGCAGAGATGCTTGATGCAGTAAACGGGCTGGTGCATAAGAATTGGCCGGTGGAGAAGGCTTTGGAATTATTAAATTAACCACGAATGACACGAATCGGCTTCGCCGACACGAATAGATTAGTAAATAAAAATTCGTGTAGGCCGAAGGCCATTTGTGCTATTCGTGGTTAATAATATTTGGAGGGTATTATGAAAAAGGTAATCGTAACAATCGCATTGTTAGCGATGGTGGCTGTCGATGTTTTTGCTAAGGGACAGCAAGGCAGTGGAGCGGCTCCGGCAGAAAAGGTATCGGTGCTGGTGTATATCACAGGGCAGATGGCGGGGAGCCCTCCCTATCAGATGCTTGCAGATGGGGCGACAAAGTTTGCAGCCTCTAACCCAAATGTAACAGTAAAAGTATACGAAGCAGGTTTTAATCAGGCTGAATGGGAAAGCCAGTTGGAAGAACAGGTTGCATCAGGCGAGTACAATTTAGTGCTTGGTTCTAACCCTTCCCTTCCCGAAATTTGTGCTAATGTTGGAAAGAAATTTCCTGACATAAAGTTTATCATTACCGATGCAGAACTGAAAGGGAATCCGCAGATTGCAACCTACCTTTACAACCAATACGAGCAGGCCCTGTATCTCGGTTACCTTGCCGGGCTTATTACAACCAGTGACATGCCCCATGCAAATGCGGACAAGAAACTTGGTTTTATTGCTGCACAGGAATATCCGCTTTTATCAAAGCACATTGTTCCGGGCTTTACTGCCGGTGCACAAATGGTCGACCCGGCTATTACCGTCGACTTCCGTGTTATTGGTAACTGGTATGATGCAAACAAGGCGGCAGAACTTGCCGGCAGCGCAATGGACACAGGGGTTGACTGCTTCTCCTCAATTGCAGGGGGAACAGCAGCGGGTATGAACAAAACCTTGCAGGATCGCGGCGGTTATGCGGTTGCCTTTAACACCAATGAGTATGCAAGCTTCCCCGGTGTTATTGTCGGCTGCGGCATTGAAGAGCAGGAAAAACTGGTCACCGAGATTATGAATTCATGTTTGTCAGGAACTATGCACTACGGCGATTCAAAAACAGTCGGCGCCAAAGAAGGCTACCTCGGCTTTATTTTTGATGATAAAGGCTATACGGATAACATCCCTGCCAATATGCAGGCAAAGTTCAAGGAGTTCTATGATAAAGTAGTGGCGGGTCAGGTTGCCTACACATTACCGCCATTATAAGATTTTAGCCACGAACGACAGAAAACCTGTAGGGGCGTAGCGCGCTGCGCCCCTACGAGGCATTTGTGCCTCTGTGAGAAATAAATAATATATGCAGAATATACTGGAATTAAAGAACATAACGAAAATCTTCGATACTCTCATTGCAAACGACAATGTGTCGCTTGACCTGCATAAGGGGGAAATACTCTGCCTTGCCGGGGAAAATGGTGCGGGGAAAACAACATTGATGCGGATTCTCTACGGGTTGCGGCAAGCGGATTCAGGTGAAATATATATACAAGGGAAAAAGGTTTCGATACATTCACCCCTTGATGCAAACCGTTTGGGTATTGGCATGACCCATCAGTATTTTATGCTTTTCCCTGAATTAACGGTAGCACAAAATGTAGTTATGGGAATGGAGCCAGTAAAAGGCGGCATTCTCTATGATTTTAAGAAAGCAGAAAAAGAAGTAGATGAGGTTATTAAGGCTCATCATTTTTCTATAGAGGCCGATACGCTGGTAAAAGATTTAACTGTCGGGCAAATGCAGCAAGTAGAAATAGTAAAGATGCTCTACCGTAAAGCAGATATTTTAATTTTAGATGAACCGACAGCAGTTTTAACAGACCAGGAAATTGAAAGCCTCTTTAAAACATTGAAGGCCCTAAAAGAAAAAGGCGCTTCGCTTATATTGATTACCCATAAACTCGGCGAAATAAAACAAATAGCAGACCGTGTTGCCCTTATGCGGCAGGGTAAAATGATAGCAATTCATGATAATAAGGACCTTGATGAATATGAAATATCACGACTAATGGTTGGAAAAGAAGTTCACTTAAATGAAGAAAGAAAAAAAGGTATTCGCGGAAATGAGGTGATTACTTTTACTGATATATCAGTTATGCGCAAACAGCAGGAACGGCCTTTATTACATAAAGTTAATTTTACTGCCTATTCAGGTGAAACACTTGCCTTTGCCGGTGTTGGCGGTAACGGCCTGGATGTCCTTGAAGCCGTGCTGGGCGGATTGCAGCCGGTAACGGAAGGTAGTATTTACAGAGCTTTTGAACCCCCACCCAGCCTCCCCCAAAGGGGGAGGAGTACTATTACTCAATATAATGCAGAAAAGTTACGGAAAGAAGGCCTTGCCTATGTTCCGGCCGACAGACTGGAACTCGGTTCAGCAGGAGGGGCAAGCGTTTGGGAAAATATGATTATCAATAAACGAAAAGATTTTTCCCAAAAAGGTTTATTGAACAAGAAAGCAATTGATGCCTGGGTGAATAACCTTTTTACCCGCTTCAGCATTGCAGGTAATCCTTCGCAAATGATGGGTTCTCTTTCCGGCGGAAACATGCAAAAAGTTATACTGGCACGGGAAATAGATAATTACAAGGACTACATTGTTTTTTCTGAACCAACCTGGGGCCTTGATGTGGCAAGCAGCCTGTATGTCTATCATCAAATGAGAGACCTGAAAGAAAAAGGTGCAGCGGTGATTCTTATATCATCAAACCTCGATGAAATACTGGCAAACGCAGACCGCATCATGGTGATGTATCGGGGGACTATCGTTGCAGAGTTGGAGAACAATGAGACTGTTAATAAAGAAATGATAGGTGAGTATATGTTAGGTTTAAGGAGCAACAATGAATAAAGGTGGTTTCGACAAGCTCAACCACCGGATGTTGAGCACACACCGGACATTGAGCCTGTCGAAATGTCCAAAAATTTTACAACAATCCGGTGGTATGGCAGTAATTATACTCATTTCGCTTGCCGTTATGGTGGCCCTTGCCTTTATTCTCAGCAAGCAACCCGGGCGCACTTTGTGGTATTTTTTTCTTGGGCCTTTTCGCAATGTCTACAACTTTGGCAATATGCTCAACAGCAGCATCCCCCTTATTTTTGGCGGGCTGGGCATTGCTATTTCTATGCAGGCAGGGGTGTTTAACCTTGGCGGCGAAGGACAGATTTATTCAGGGGCATTTATAACAACCATTTTGGCAATTGCCTTGCAGCCCTTGGGTTTATTCGGTGCAATTATTGCTTTGCTTATAGGTTCTTCTTTTGCCGGTATTGTTGCATCTTTTTCAGGCTGGCTAAAGGTCCGGCTTAATGCAACGGAATTGATAACTACCTTTTTGCTTTCCAATGCGCTTATTCTTATAGTCAGTTGGTGCATCACCGGGCCATTTATGGACCCCGAAAGTAATTTACAAACAACAAAAAAAGTGGCCGATGCATTCAGGCTGCCACGGATAATGCCTCCATCGAATTTAAGCGCTGCTATAATTATTGCTATAGTAGTAATTGTAATCGGTTATTACTTTTTATATAAAAGCCGTGCAGGCTATGAAATACTCATGACCGGTTTGAACAGCCGCTTTGCCTCTTACGGTGGAATCAATACCGGTAAAAATATTGTTCTTGCAATGTTTATATCAGGTTTCCTCTATGGTTTTGCAGGCGGTCTTTCAATATATGGCACCTATTATTCTACGATGAAGGAATTTTCAAGCGGCATGGGCTGGAACGGCCTTGCAGTAGCTTTAATTGCCGGCCTAAAACCCCAGGCTGTTATTCCCGCTGCTATCTTCTTTGCCTGGCTGGGAGCCGGTGCTCGTTCTGCAATGCAGTTTTCCGATGTTACCTCGGAAGTATCATCAATAGTGCAGTCGGTATTATTCTTCCTTGTTACCAGTGTTGTGCTAAAAAATTTGTTTGTAAGGAATAAGGCAAAAACAGGAGCGCCTTTATGAACTGGACATTTCCCGTGCTGCATAGCGCAGTAACTATAATGACGCCTCTTTTATTTGCTGCAATGGGCGGCCTTTTTACCGAACTGTCCGGCATGCTCAATATTGCACTGGAAGGCATGCTTTTAATTGGGGCCTTCGCCTCAGTTATTGTAGCGCATTTTACCGGGAGTATTTTCCTTGGGGTGCTTGCCGGGATTACAGCATCTGTAGCCCTTGCCGCCATCACCGGCTCTATTACCCTGCGGCTAAAGGCCAATGTTTTTATCACGGGGCTTGCGGCAAACCTTTTTTCAGCGGGCTTAACGGTAGCGCTTTCATTCACTTGGTTTGGCACAAAGGGCGTGTTGGTTTTGAATCAGGTCCCGCAGATTAATACACTGACCATTCCCGGTATACACAGTATTCCTGTGCTGGGGGAATTACTTTCAGGTAATACCTTTTTTGTGTATCTCAGTTGGTTGTTACTTTTGCTCTCATGGTTTGTCCTTTATAAAACACCTTTTGGCTTTCGCCTTCGTTCCTGTGAAAAACAATCGGAAGCCCTTGCCTCTTTGGGTATGAATGCCAACAATTACCGTTTTGCCGCCTTCCTCATTTCAGGCTTCACCTGCGGCATCGGCGGTTCTATGCTGACACTGAATCTGGCGGCCTTTGTTCCAAACATTTCATCAGGTAAGGGATGGATAGCCCTGGTGGTTATTTTTTTGGGCGGCCGTAAACCATTGGGCCTTTTGCTTGGGGCCTTCATCTTCGGTTTTGCCGAAGCCTTTTCAAACTATGCCCAAGGCGCATTCAATGTGCCGGCAGACTTCATTCTGGCAATCCCCTACTTGTTCACCCTTGTCGTAATGGTAGGAGCGGCAGTGTATCAGAAGCGGCGGGCAGTGTAACTCTCCCGTAACCCCCATCCAAGTCTACAGCACGGTGTGCATCGGCAGTAACAATATACGGAACGCCTCTTTCGCTCAGGGCTTTTTGTATGGCCGGGCTTGGGTATGGCTCTTTGGTAAAGCCCCTGTTCATGCCGCC
>JAISIL010000211.1 GCA_031262035.1 Spirochaetaceae bacterium
ATTTCCCCGCGTCCCCGCGCCTCCGCGTGAGATATTCTAAAACTCGCACAGACCCACCGCCCGCGGATAGGGAATTACATCGCGGATATTCTGCATGCCGGTCACATATTGGACGAGCCGTTCAAAGCCCAGCCCGAAACCGACGTGGGGTACGCTGCCGTAGCGCCTTAAATCGAGATACCAGTAGTAGTCTTCTGGTTTTAAACCCAGTTCAGTCATTCGTTTTTCCAGTTTTTCAAGATTATCCTCGCGTTCACTGCCACCGATAATTTCACCAAGCCGGGGAACAAGGACATCCATTGCCCGCACGGTTTTGCCGTCATCGTTTTGCTTCATATAGAAGGCCTTTATCTCTTTGGGGTAATCGGTAACAATCACCGGCCCGCCTGTAAGGTTTTCGGTAAGGTATCGTTCATGTTCGCTTTGCAGGTCGCAGCCCCAAAAAGGCTTAAAATCAAAGGCTCTGCCTTTTGAAACAGCCTTTTCCAATTCGGCAATGGCCTCTGTGTAGGTCAGATGGGCAAATTTTGCATTGGCCACTTTATGAAGGCTGTCGATAATGCCTTTTTCGACGCGCTCATTGAAGAAGGCCAGGTCTTCGGCACAGTCCTTCAAGGCTGTTTGAAAAAGATGCTTCAAGAAGTCCTCGGCAAGGGCCATATCGTCTTCAAGATGGGCAAAGGCAAATTCAGGTTCTACCATCCAGAATTCGGCCAAATGCCGCGAGGTATTGGAATTTTCAGCACGGAATGTCGGCCCAAAGGTGTAACAACGGCTCAAGGCTGTCGCATAAGTTTCCGCCTCCAGTTGTCCTGATACAGTAAGACTCGTTCTTTTCCCAAAGAAATCTTTCGAGTAATCTATTCCTCCCCGCGCCTCCGCGTCTCCGCGTGAGCTTTCAAGCGTTGTCACTTGGAACATCGCCCCGGCCCCTTCGGCGTCGCTTGCTGTGATTATCGGTGTATTGACATACTGAAAGCCCCGTTCCTGAAAAAACTGATGAATAGCAAAGGCCAGGCGATTGCGAACTCGCGCCACCGCCCCAAAGGTATTGGTTCGTGCCCTCAGGTGTGCATTTTCACGCAAATATTCAAGGCTATGCCGCTTCTTCTGCATTGGATACTCAGGCGCATCACCAATAAGCCGGACTTCGCCTGCTGCAAGCTCAAGTCTTTGCCCTGCCGCAGGCGAGGGAATCAGCCTTCCCTTAATCTCTACCGAACAGCCGGTAGTAATCTGCGCCAGAACAGGGGCAGTTTCCTGGTGAGAATCAATATCAAAGGTGCATTGTATATTTGCAAAAGAGGAGCCGTCATTCACCTCAATAAAAACAAGGTTTTTCATGTCCCGTTTAGTGCGAACCCAGCCTCTGACCAGGGCCTCAAGGCCATCTTTCGTGCCGGAAGGGTCTGTAGTCAATAAATCTTTTATAAGAGGAAGCATAGTATAATCCTAATACAAAATGTCAAAATAAACAAGGACGTTTATTGCTGTTTCTCAGGGTGCAGCGTAACCCAGGCAATCTTTGCCGCTTCCTGTTCGGCGGCTTTTTTGTTGCGTCCAATTCCCGGCCCATAGGTTTTACCGCCAACCAGGGCCTCTACCCAAAAGAGCTTGCTGTGTTCCTGCCCCTTCGATTTAAGCAGCTTGTAAACAGGCACCCGCCGGAATTTCTGCTGGCAGTATTCCTGTAAGAGGGACTTATAATCAAGATGATAATTATTGCTGATAACCCGGTCGACCTCTTTATCCAGCCAGGAATTGATAAAATTGAAGGCCGGCAAAAAACCGCCGTCAATGTAGATTGCACCGATAAGGGCTTCCATTGCATCGGCAAGAATGGCGTTCTTCCCCCTGCCGCCTGAGCTTTCCTCGCCTTTTCCAAGGAGCATCATGGTATCAAGCTGCAGTTCCCGTGCGACACCGGATAAAATATCTTCAGAAACAACAACGGCTTTTATTTTGGCAAGTTCGCCCTCGTTTTTTTCAGGAAAATTGATGTAAAGATAAGAGGCAGCCGTTGCTCCCAGAATAGCATCGCCAAGAAACTCCAGCCTTTCATTGTTGATACCGTGATGGTTTACCTGCAAGCTTTGTTCGGTATTACCTGCTTCATTAGTGACAGAACGATGAGTAAATGCTAAATTGAGAAGGTTTAAATCCTTCATTCTAAACCCGGCGGCATTCTCGAAACTGATAAGTTCCTTCTTCCGCTCCGGGTTCAGAATAAATTTTTTATTATTTTTGTTGGGATTTAATGAATTCGTAAGCATCTTTGACTGTTTCGAATTCATTTGCTTTTTCATCGGGAATCGTTACCCCCAGTTCTTCTTCAATAGCATACACAAGGTCGTAGGTGTCAAGACTGTCGGCCTGAAAATCCTGTCTGAAGTTAGATTCCATGGTGATCTTTGATTCATCAACATTATCAAGCTTCTCTGCGATGATTTTTTTTAGTTTTTCAAATAGTTCGTCCATTTTACACTCCTCTGTTTGTTACGCGCCCTTGGTTTCGGGGACAATAACCTGTTTTCCGCGGTAAAACCCACATTTTGGGCATACATGATGCGGTAAAACGCTGTTTCCACAGGAACCACAAGCAATCATGGTCGGTGCGGACAGTTTCATGTTCAAGGTTTGCCGCCTTCGCGTGCGTGCCTTGGAAGTTTTTGATCTGGGTACAGCCATAAATAACCTCTCTATAAATATCTCGTCTAAATATAACCAAAAACGCTTTTTTTGTCAAGTAGGTAATGATAAAAAATAATTTTAAAAATAATTTTTATCATGAATTTTTTTTCTTTATATTGACAAATATTGCATAATTCATTATAGTTAGAACAAGATCAAATAAATTTCATTTGGAGGAAAAAGATGAAAGTAGCTATTAACGGATTTGGACGCATTGGGCGTCTCGTGTTCCAGGCGATTGTCGACCAGGGACTCCTGGGCAAAGGCCCCGGCAAAATCGATGTTGTGGCAGCGGTTGATATCGAAACCGATGCTAAATACTTCGAATATCAATTGAAGTATGATTCGACCCAGGGCCAGATGAAGGCAGATTTCACCGGCACACATGACGATGTCCTCTGTGTAAACGGCCACGAAATTAAGTGCCTGAACGGCAGGGGCCTTACCCCGGCACAACTTCCCTGGAAACAGTATGAGGTTGAATATGTGCTCGAATGCACCGGCCTTTATACCGGCGACAATGCCTACGACCACATCGCAGGCGGGGCAAAGAAAGTCATCGTTTCAGGCCCCTCGAAGACAAAAGAGAAGAAGATTCCGATGTATGTTATGGGCGTTAACCACAGCAAGTATAACCCCGCAACAGATGATGTCGTTTCCAACGCAAGCTGCACCACAAACTGCCTGGCCCCCATTGCCTATGTTCTGCAAAAAGAATTCGGCATTGAAAAGGGCCTTATGACCACCATCCACAGTTACACCGCCACACAGAAAACCGTTGACGGCGTTTCCAAGAAGGACTGGAGAGGCGGCCGTGCAGCAGCAGAGAACATCATTCCCAGCACCACCGGCGCTGCAAAGGCAGTCGGCAAGGTAATTCCCGAACTGGACGGCAAACTCACCGGTATGTCATTCCGTGTTCCGACACCCACCGGCTCAGTGGTTGACCTTACCTGCACCCTCAATAAGGATACTACTATAGAAGAAATTGATGCAGCAATGAAGAAGTATGCCGCAGGCGAACTCAAGGGCGTTCTGGCCTATTGCAACGAAGAAATCGTCAGCCGCGACATCGTTCACAACCCCCACACCTCAATCTACGACAGCCTTGCAACACTGGAAAACAACCTGAAGGGCGAAAAGAGATTCTTCAAGGTCGTTTCCTGGTATGACAACGAATGGGGCTTCTCGAACAAGATGGTCGATTTGCTCAAATATATGGATGCTCACAAATAATTTTTAACCACGAATGGCACGAATGCCTGACGGCACACGAATTTTTAGTTAGAAATATAAGATTATTCGTGTGGGAGCGTAGCGACCATTCGTGTTATTCGTGGTTCATTTCTTTATAGGAGAAAACAATGATAAAGACAGTAAAAACAATCCCCCTTGCAGGGAAACGCGTGATAATGCGTGTGGATTTTAATGTGCCGATGAAGGTAGTGGAGCCGGGGAAGCCTGGTGTTGTCGGGGACGATACCCGTGTGGTTGCCGCTCTGCCTACCATCAAATATATTCTTGACCAGGGCGTTAAGACCCTTACCCTGATGAGCCACCTGGGCGACCCGGATAAGGATGCCAAAAAGGCAAAAGAAAAAGAAGGGGATGCATTCAGTAAGGATGCATTTATGAATAAAAACTACGGAAAGTATCACCTGCAGCCGGTGGCCGAGCATTTGGCAAAACTATTGGGCAAGCCGGTGGTGTTTGCCGCTGATGCACTGGGGCAGAAGGCTTTTATTGAAGGCCAGAAAGATGGCACGGTGATTGTGCTTGAAAATACCCGCTTCCATAAAGAAGAAACCAGCAAAGACGGCGCCGAAAGGGATAAGATGGCAAAAGAATTGGCCACTTACGGCGATGTTTTTGTCAATGACGCCTTCGGAACGGCCCACCGCGACCATGCTTCTACGGCATCTATTGCAAAATTCATGCCTGCAGGTAATGTCTGCGGCGGTTTCCTTATGGAAAAAGAAGTGCAGTTCCTCGAACCAATTGTTACGAGCCCGGTGAAGCCTTTAGTGGCCATTATCGGCGGTGCAAAAGTATCCAGCAAAATCGCCGTGCTTGAATCCTTGCTGAAAAACGCAAAGGCATTGGTTATTGGCGGCGGTATGGCCTACACCTTCTTTAAGGCACAGGGTCATAAAATTGGTAAAAGCCTTGTCGAAGATGACCAGATTGATACAGCAAAAGATATTTTGGCAAAGGCAAAAGCAGCAGGCTGCGAAATCGTTCTTCCCCTTGACCAAATTGGGGCAGAAACCTATGCGGCAGATGCAAAACCGGTAGCCATTGACGGCGTAGATGTTCCCGATAACCTGATGGGTTTGGATGTCGGCCCGAAAACCATTGCAGAATACAAGAAGGTTTTGGATACAGCAAAAACCATCGTCTGGAACGGCCCGGTTGGCGTCTTCGAGTTTGATGCATTTGCAAAAGGCACCGAAGAAGTGGCACAATTGGTAGCAGGCGAAACAGCCAAGGGCGTCATCACCGTCGTAGGCGGCGGCGATTCCGTAGCAGCAGTGAACAAATTCGGTTTGGCCGATAAAATGAGCCATGTGTCCACCGGCGGTGGCGCATCACTGGAACTGCTGGAAGGCAAAAAACTGCCTGGCATCGAGGTGTGCCGGGGTTAGAAAATAAGTAGGAAGTAGGAAGTAGGAAGTAGCAACATACTTCCTACTTCCTACTTCCTACTTTTCTTGACTTCACGATAAAACCTTCGAATAACAAATAACTAATAGGAGAGATAATATGCGAGATTACTACATAGCCGGCAACTGGAAGATGCACAAGACCCGTGCAGAAGCTGCCGATTTGGCGAAGGCCCTTGTGGATGGCCTTAAAGGTGCGAAACATAAGTACCTTGTTGCACCTTCATTTACCGCCCTGGAAACCGTGGCCCCTATTGTGAAGGGCACAAATATCAGGCTGGGGGCGCAGAATTGTGCGCAGGAAGAACAGGGCGCACATACCGGGGAAGTCTCGGTGCTGCAATTGAAGGACCTGGGTGTCCAGACCATCATCTTAGGCCACAGTGAAAGGCGGCATGTGTATGGGGAATCCGATGCCCTTATTAACAAAAAGGTCAAGTTGGCCTTAAAGCACGGTTTTGAAGTTATTCTGTGCATCGGCGAAACATTGGACGAACGGGAAGCAGGCGCTGCCGAAGCGGTTTGTGAAGCCCAGACGGTGTTGGGCCTTGCCGGTATAACGGCGGCAGATATGGCGAACATCGTCATCGCCTACGAGCCGGTTTGGGCAATAGGCACCGGCAAAACGGCCAGTCCCGAAGATGCAGAGGCGATTCATGCCTTTACCAGGAAGGTTTTAACGAACCTTTACGGTAAAGATGTTGCGGAAAAAACCATCATCCAATACGGCGGGTCGGTAAAGCCTGAGAATGCAGCACAGTTAATGGCAAAACCCAATATTGACGGGGCATTGGTCGGCGGTGCGGCATTAAAGGCCGAAACCTTTGTGCCTATTTGTAAGTTTGATTAAATGCTAAGCCGGCCTTTTGGAACTGTTTTACTGGCCAGTATAACCAGGCTCTTTTCTTTCAGGTAATAGACATTGGGGAAGAAAAGGGTCTTCCAATCGGGCGGGGGAAGGATGTCATTGGGTGCAGGCAGGCCCGTATCGGCAACCAGCACCCATTCCTTGCCTTCCGGGGCATTGCATACCGAAAAACTCACAGCAGTGGACGATGCATTCATCATTATGTAAAAATCACAGTCATCACGGTCGGCTTTTATGTCGGCCTTTGAACCATCGAGCCTGAAGGCAAGGCATAATTCGGTTTTATCCCAATCGACGGCGCCTCCGTCGGCAGCAAACCAACTAATGTCGGGGGTTGCATCATAGTAGCCGCCGACACCAGTGTAAAATTCAGGGCGCATAAAGCCGGGGTGACGTTTGCGGAAGGCTATCATCTCTTTTATAAAACGAAAAAGTTCTTTCTTTTCGGCGGCTTTTATATCATCATCGGAGAGGAAATCCCAGTTATACCAGGATATTTCGTTGTCCTGGCAGTAAGCATTGTTGTTCCCATTCTGCGTGCGGCCTATCTCATCGCCGCCGAGCATCATCGGGGTGCCAAGGCTCAGCATCAGGGTAGCGGCAAAATTCTTCATCTGCCTTAGGCGGAGCTGCCGAATGGGCGAGCGCTCGGTATCGCCTTCGACTCCGTAATTGTAACTGTAATTGTTATTGTTTCCGTCCCGGTTATTTTCGCCGTTATTTTCATTATGCTTTCCATTGTAGGATACAAGGTCGGCAAGGGTAAAGCCATCGTGGCTGGTGATAAAATTGATGGAATGAAAGGGCTTTCGGCCGTCGCGAAGATAGAGGTCGGAGCTTCCGGCAAGACGGGTGGCAAAGTCGCGGAGCTCGCCCTTATCGCCGCGCCAGAACTTACGCACACCGTCGCGGTAGCGGTCATTCCATTCGGCCCAGCGGCCGCCGGGAAAGTGACCGACCTGATAGGCTCCACCGGCATCCCAGGCTTCGGCGATAATCTTGGTGTTGGCAAGTATCGGGTCTTCGGCAATCCGTTCCAGGACCGGGGGATTTTCCATCAGGTTTCCGTGCTGGTCGCGCCCGAGGATAGCGGCAAGGTCGAAGCGGAAGCCGTCGACATGCATCTCGACAACCCAGTAGTGGAGGCAGTCGATAATAAAACTCCGGGTGATAGGATGATTGCAGTTTACCGTATTCCCGCAGCCGGAATAATTTTTATAATAGCGCTGGTTTTCGTCCAGCATGTAATAAACGGAGTTATCGAGGCCTCGGAAGCCGTAAGTAAGGCCGCGCTCGTTGCCTTCTGCCGTGTGGTTAAAGACAATGTCCAATATAACCTCGATGCCGGCCTTGTGGAGCTCGCGAACCATGGTTTTAAATTCATTGACAGCGCCGTTTGGGTTTCTGTTTGCCGTCCATGCCCAGGAATAAGATGCTTTGGGAGCAAAAAAGGCTACGGTAGAATAGCCCCAGTAGTTTTTAAGACGGTGGCCTGTTTGGGGGTCTGTACGGTCGTTTTCATCTTCATAAAAATCATGAATAGGAAGGAGTTCCAGGCTGGTAATCCCTAATTCTTTCAGGTAGGGGATTTTTTCTATAAGGCCAAGGTAGGTGCCCGGGTGGGCGACGCCTGAATTGCCGTTTGCCGTAAAGCCACGAACATGGGTCTCGTATAAAACGCTGAAACGAAGCGGATAGTTAAGGGGAATATCGCCTTGCCAATCGAAATCATCGGAAGCAACAACCGCCTTGGGGTGGCGGGCAGGGTCGGCATCCTTGTAGGAAAAAGAAAGGTCGGCCGAGGTATCGTCTATCTCGTAACCAAGGCTCAGTTCCGGGGCCCAGTTTTCCATGTTGGCAATGGCCCGCGCATAAGGGTCAAGGAGCAGTTTGTGTTTATTAAAACGCAGGCCTTTTTCCGGCACATAGGGCCCGTCAACCTTGTAAAGGTAGCAAACACCGGGCTCTAAGCCCTGGATAAAACAATGCCAAATATCACCGCTGCGGTTTTTACGGCTGTCAAGTTCCACCGTGTAAAAGGGCCTTGCATCGGCGGCTGCTTCGAAAAGGAGCAGACTAACAGCCTTTGCATTGCGGGCAAAAAGAGAAAAATTTACCCCATTCCCCAAAAAACAAGCGCCAAAAGGCAGGGGTTTGCCGTTCAGGACATTCGGGCTAGTAGTTGGCATACTATAAGTATAGTGGAAAACTGAAATTAAATCAAGCTCACGAAGGTTTGCAAAGCAAACCAAATAAAAAACCACGAATAACGCGAATCCGCCTAACAGCGGACACGAATATCACTTTTCATTCGTGTCGGCGAAGCCGATTCATGTTATTCGTGGTTTTTATGGTTTCAAAGTTGAATGTCTTTCCTCTTGACATTTCCCTGGTATTGTTCTATAGTGAATAAGAAGGGGATAAGATAGTGAGCATAACTGATAAGAAGCTCCTAAAGCAGGCGATTGTTATTCAGCGGACGGAGATGACTGAGTATTTGGTGTATTTACGGCTGGCGAAGATTTGTAAGAATGAAGCAAATGCGAAGGTATTAAAAGATATAGCTGAGGCGGAAAAAGGCCATGCAGCATTCTGGCAGCAGCAGACAGGCATTGAGGTGCAGCCGGACCGCTGGCATATTGCCTGGACGGTTTTTTGGGCGCGGCTTTTGGGTTTAACCTTTACCTTAAAGCGCATGGAAAAGAATGAGGGCACGGCATCGCATCTTTACAGTATGCTGGTAGAGCAGGTGCCCGGCGCTGAAAAGCTGATGAAAGATGAGGCTGAGCACGAACATGCCCTGCTTCAGATGCTCGACGAGCAAATTCTGCAATACGCCGGCTCTATTGTCCTTGGCTTAAATGACGCCCTGGTTGAACTGACCGGTTCGCTTGCCGGCTTTACCTTTGCATTAGGCGACCCCAAAACGGTGTCTGTTGCAGGGCTTGTTACCGGCATCTCTGCGGCTTTTTCTATGGCGGCGTCGGAGTATCTTTCTGCAAGAGCCGAGAATAACCCGCAGGCGAAGCTGTCTGCTGTGTATACCGGAATTGCCTATTTCATTACGGTTATTATTCTGATTATGCCCTATTTGCTGCTTTCAAATATCTTTTTGGCCCTTGTCATTACCCTGGCGCTGGCTGTGTGCATCATTTTTGTCTTTAATTACTATCTTTCTGTGGCAAAAGAGCTTAATTTTAAGCATCGCTTCCTCGAAATGGCCGGAATCAGTCTTGGTGTAGCGGCGCTTTCCTTTGTAGTAGGCTGGGTTTTAAAGAATGTGATGGGGATTGAGGGATAAAATGGGTAAAATTGAGGTAAAAAAGTTTATTCTTGCAGTAATTGCCCTAAGCGTCATGGTCTTTGCCGCTTGTAATGGCGAAATCAATGGGTCTATAAACGAAGACGGCAGTGGAAGCTTTACTGTGGAGACGGTCCTGATAAAAAGCCTGGTACCCCAGTTTGGGAAGACGCTCAGTGCATCGCAGGTGGAGGCTTCGTTTAAAAATGCTCCGGGGATTTCGTCCATTAGCATGAAGGATCGGGGAAACGGCTTTGGAGCAATTGGCGGGGAGGTGCTTGTTAATAATATTGGCGACTTCCTGAAGATTCCTGCAGTGCTCACCTCGCATACAGGCAATGCCAAGCAGTTTATAGATTACGATTCGGCGGGGAGGATTACCGTCACCATTAACCGGGATACAAGCCCTGCAATTATTTCGCTTTTAAGCCAGGACATGCAGGACTACCTTTCCGTGCTGCAGCCGCCGGTGCTTATGGGAACGGTGCTCAGCAAGGCGGCCTATCTGAAACAGCTGAAGGTATTCGGTTACAATGACGCTATGATTAGCGAACTTGACAAGGCAAAAATCACTGTGAATATTGAGTTTCCCCGGCCTTTAAAAGAAATAAAGGGCGGGGTAAAATCGGCAAAAAATGAACGAAGCGGGGTCTTTGACCTTGCTTTAATTGACCTTATGGTTCTTGAAAAGGAGACAGTATGGCAGGCGATATGGTAAAGACCGTGAATAAAATACCTACACGGGCGGAAATTGAGCAGAAAGACAAGTGGGATTTATCGAAATTGTTCAAAAGCGATGCAGACTGGGATGCTGCTTTCGTCAAACTCGATGCTTGTGCCGAAAAAGGGCTCGGCTTTAAGGGAACTTTGGGGAAATCCGCTGAAAATTTACTGCATTTCCTTGATTTCGAGAAGGAATTGGGCATTCTTGAAGAAAATTTGGGCTGTTATGCCCAGTTACGGCAGAGTGAAGATGAGGGAGATGGTGCTGCACGGACAATGCTCGGCAAGTTTATGATGGCCTATGCCAAAATAGAAGCGTTTTTAGCCTGGAGCGCTCCTGAAATTCAGGCAATTCCCGATTTTGACATAAAAGCATTCCTTGCCGATAAGCGCCTTGATGAGTATAAGATTTATCTTGAAAAACTCCTTCGCTTTAAGCCCTATATCTTAAGTGAAAAAGAAGAGCGGATTATTGCTATGCAGTCGGAGAACAGGGGCCTTGCCGATGATGCTTTTTCGGCCTTGACCAATGTTGATATGGATTTTGGCCTGATTGATGAGGGCGGCCCTACGGGGAAGCTCCCCCTTACCCATTCGACATTCAGCCTCTTTTTGCGAAACAGCGACCGGAATGTGAGGAAAACTGCCTATAATCAGTTTTATGAAAATTTTGACCGGCACAAAACGACCATTGCCTCTTTGTATGCAGGCTCTGTTAAAAATGATGTGATACAGGCACGGATTCGAGGCTTTTCGTCGGCACGGGCAGCAGCCCTCTTCCCCGATAATGTTCCGGAAACGGTGTATGATAACCTGATTGATACGATAAATGCAAACCTTGAGCCGCTTCACCGCTATTATGCCCTGCGCAAAAAAGCCCTGGGCCTTTCTTCCCTTTGCCACTATGATGTGTATGTGCCTTTTGTGGCAGACATTAAACGAAGGCATACTTGGAATGAGGCGGTAGATGTGGTATGTTCAGCCTTGTCTCCGCTTGGGCCTGAGTATGTAGATACTTTGCAAAACGGCCTTCTGGGCAGTAATGGGCATCCGGCCTGGGCCGATCGTTATGAGAACAAAGGCAAAAGGAGCGGGGCTTTTTCTTCGGGCTGTTATACCAGCGACCCCTATATTTTAATCAACTATAAAGAAGATGATATTGGTGATGTCTTTACCCTGGTCCATGAAGGCGGGCATTCGATGCATAGCTGGTATTCAAAGCGGGCAAACCCCTTTATGCAGTATAATTACAGCATCTTTGAGGCAGAAGTGGCAAGCACCTTTAACGAAGAACTGCTTTTCCGTTATATGCTCGGCAATGCCGGCAGCGACAAGGAACTAAAGGCATGGCTTATAAACCACCGTGTTGATGACATTATCGGCACCCTTTACCGGCAGACGATGTTTGCCGAGTTTGAAAAACGGACACACGAGCTTGAAGAAGCGGGTTCGCCCCTTACCGTGGAACTTTTGCGTAGTGAATACCGCGCCTTATTGACAAAGTATTTTGGCCCGGAATTGGCCTTCGAAGAGGTGTCAGACCTTGAGGGCCTGCGAATTCCCCATTTTTACAATGCCTTCTATGTGTATAAGTATTCCACCGGCATCTCTGCGGCATTGGCCCTTGCCGAGGGGGTTTTGAATGGCGGTTCTGCCGAAAGGGACAATTACTTTGCCTTCCTTAAGTCCGGGGGAAGCCGCTACCCCATAGAGGCCCTGAAAGTAGCCGGCGTGGATATGTCCAGTCCCAAGCCTGTAGAGGCTGTCTGCAAACGTTTCAGCCAATTGGTGGATGAGCTAAGCGCTTATTTGTGAGGGAGAAATCATTTAAAATAAAAAACCACGAATAACACAAATGATATTGCCTACGGCAAATCACACGAATTTTTGCTTACTAATTGTAGATTATTCGTGTCGGCGAAGCCGATTCGTGTTATTCGTGGTTGAAAAAAAGGTTTGATGTGACAGCTACTTGTAGTTTGCCCGATATTTCAATATACTAATCCCATATGCAGAACTATAAACAAGACTGGCAGAAGATTATTGCTGAGGTTTTACATACAGAAGCGGAAAAGCTTATTGTAGAGACACCGCCCAAACCGGAAATGGGTGATCTGGGTTTTCCGATGTTTGCTTTTGCGAAGACGCTTAAGAAGGCTCCGGCGCAGATTGCAAAAGAAGTTGTTGAGGAAATTAACCGCGAACCACGCGAACAGAATAAGGATGAAGTTTTTGCTGTGGGTCCTTATGTGAACGTGCGTTTGGACAGGGCTTCTGTTGCGCAGAGTATTCTTGCCGATGCAGGTTTGAAGGAGCAGCCTTTAAAGGGGCAGCGTATTATGGTGGAATTTTCCAGCCCCAATACCAATAAGCCCCTTCACCTGGGGCATCTGCGAAATGATGCACTGGGGGAAAGTATTTCCCGTATTCTTTCTGCTTCGGGGGCCGAGGTGCGAAGGGTCTGCATTATTAACGACCGGGGAACGCATATCTGCAAGTCGATGCTGGCCTACCAAAAATGCGGAGAAGGTAAGACACCGGAAGGCGAGCATATAAAAAGCGACCATTTTGTCGGTGATTATTATGTCCGCTATAATGATATGGAAAAAGAGAATCCGGCTCTCTTGCAGGAAGCACAGGAGATGCTTCGCAAGTGGGAAACCGGCGACCCGGAAACCCTTGCCCTCTGGAAGCAGATGAATACCTGGACAATAGAGGGCTGGATGCAAACCTACAAACGCACCGGCGTCCATTTTGACCAATTCTACTACGAAAGCAAGACCTACCTTTCAGGCAAGGACGAAGTGCTAAAAGGTTTGGCCGACGGTGTTTTTTTTAAGGTCGAGGATGGCTCTGTGCAGATTGATTTAAATGATGAGGGCTTGGATAATAAGGTCCTCCTTCGCAAGGACGGCACCTCAATATACATTACCCAGGATATAGGCACGGCAATTCACCGGCATGAAGACTGGCCTTTTGACCGCCTGGTCTTTGTTGTGGGCAGTGAACAGAACTATCACTTTCAGGTGCTCTTTATCATATTAAAAAGGCTCGGCTTTGAATGGGCAAAGGACTTATATCACCTGTCCTACGGCATGGTGAATCTTCCTGAGGGCAAGATGAAAAGCCGGGAAGGCACGGTCGTCGACGCCGATGACCTTATTGACAGCCTCCGCGACATGGCCCTTGAAGAAATCCGCAGCAAAGACCGCGAGGCGCTGGTGGGCGATGCAATGGATGTTGCAGATAAGATAGCCCTTGGCGCTCTGCACTACTATCTCTTATCTAAAACACCTGCAAAAGATATGCTCTTCGACCCGAAGGAATCCCTCTCGTTTAATGGCGATACCGGGCCTTATTTGCAGTATATGGGAGCACGAATTTGCGCTTTACTGCGTAAAGCACAAATTAAGGAGCAAGGAGCAGGTAGCAAGGAGCATCCTAACGCTGCTACCTGCTCCTTGCTACCTGCTCCTTCAATAAACGACCTTGAGTGGGAGCTTATCAGGATTATTTCCAACTATAGTGATGCTGTTGTTCAGGCTGCGACAAAGATGGATCCCAGTGCTCTGGCGAATTATCTCTATGAGCTTTCGCGAAGCTTCAGCCGCTTTTATCATGATTGTCCGATTCTCAATGCCGAAACGCCTGAGTTGGTGTCTTTCAGGCTGGAAATCTGCAAGGCTGTTGAAAAAATTTTGCGGGATGCACTGGAACTCATCTGTATTCCCTTTATGGAAACTATGTAATAAACGGAGTTATATATGAAAGCACTAATCATTTCTGATATTCACGGTTCGGCACAGCAGTTGGAAAAGGCGCTTGCCCAGTTTGAGCGCCTGCAGCCCGATTTTCTTTTTATCCTGGGCGATGTGCTCTACCATGGCCCCCGAAACCCCCTTCCCGGCGGCCATAACCCGATGCGTGTTGCCGAGCTCCTTAACGGCCTGAAGGATAAGATTATTGCCGTGCGGGGGAACTGCGATGCAGAAATTGACCAGGCCGTGTTGAAGTTTCCCTGTTCCGGGGATTATGCCATTGTAGAAGATGCAGGCGCCGACGAAAAACGAATGCTCTTTCTTACCCATGGCCATCTTTACGAAAGAGAGAGCTTTCCCTTTGACCTTCCTGCGGGGTCGGTGGTGTTTTCCGGTCATACCCATGTGTCGGTTCTTGAAACAGACCCGAAGACCGGCATCACCTGGTGCAATCCAGGTTCTATCAGCCTTCCGAAAGGCGGGCTTTTCAGCACACCCAGTTATGCAGAGTATATAGACGGAAAGATTGAGGTAAAAGAATTAGGAGGAGACTGATGCCTACATTAAGATACCGCTTTGTCCGTGCCGTTGCAAAGATTCTTGGCGGCAAACACCTGATGACCTTAAAGCCCGATGCCCTAAAGGCCGAGCTTGAAAAACGGGGAAATGAAAAAATTGCCTTCCCCGCAGCCTTTACCAAAAGCTGCGTTGTCGAGCGCATTGATGGGGATGCAAGCTTGGGCATTAAGTGCCCCTGCTATGTGCTCAGGGGGAAGAAGCAGCCTGCAAAAGAGGCCGCGGATGCCGGTAAAAAAGGGGCTATCCTCTTTATCCACGGGGGCGGTTATGTGGAGTTCACCAGCGAATTTCACTGGCTTTTTGCCTCGCGGCTGGCATGCAGGACAGGCCTTCCGGTGTATTTTCCCCTCTACCCGCTTTTACAATATGCACCGGAACAGAGCCTTGAGGCGCAGTTTGACACCGTGTATTCGGTGTATCAGGCTATGGTAAAGGAGTATGGGAATAATATCATTGTTGCAGGCGATTCAGCCGGTGCAGATATTACCTTAACCCTCTGCCACTATATAAAAGACCATAAAGACGAGGTAATGGTTTCTTCGCCAATGCCCCAAAAGATTGTGCTGATTTCCCCTGCCGACTGCGGCGAACAGGACAGCGAAGTAGTGAAGAAGATGCGGGAAATAGAAGCGCGCGATGTAATGTGCGGCGTTGAGTATAACTTCTCCTTTCCCGAAGTCTTTCATATTGATACTTCAACAAGTAATTATTTCTTCCGCTCCTGCCATGGTGATTTCAAAGGCTTCCCTGAAGCACTGATATTCTCCGGCACCGATGATGTGTTCTACCCGCAAATCCCTGCTTTTGTAGAACGGTTGGAGGCGGCCGGTGTAAAGCATGATTTTGTTTCTGGCAAGGGAATGATGCACGACTGGCCTATTATGCCGATAGCCCCCGAGTGCCTTAAAGCCCTGGGGCAAATTGTAGAATTTATTACAAAGCCGGTATAGATACTCGATGTAGCATTTTGGTAGTATAGTATGTTTAGTGATATAAGTAAATTGGTAAGCACAGTAAATATACACAGTGTTACTTTTGCTGCTATAGTAGTAATTTGCTCACTTTTCTTTTTGGCGCTTGGTTTTTTTCTGGGAAGGCGAAAACTTAATGCGGTAGTAAAAGAGCGTTTAAAACAATCGCGGGCAGTGCTTGGCGGGCTAGTTTCCGAACAAATAGCCCCCTTGCTTCCCGGTTTTCCCTATGACCCCGGCGATTGCCGTTTTGTCGGGAAACCAATCGATTTTATCATTTTTAAGGGAATGAACGGCACAAGTATAAATGAAGTAGTATTTTTGGAAATAAAAGCCGGTAAAAACGGCACACTCAACGAGCAGGAGAAGTGTCTTCGGGATGCCGTGCAAAAAGGAAGGGTCAGATGGGAACAGTTAAATCTCGCAACACAGTAAAGGTCAAATCGCTAAAAAGGTTACTTTCCCTCTGTGTTCTCTGCGTCCTCTGTGGTTTAAAGATACATGCACAGAACTTTAATCCCGCCGTATTTATAGGGCTTACTATAGCCGATTTATACAGCTACTATGGCCCCCCTGAAAGCGTGTATGCGGCACGGGGCGCTGCAATGTGGCAGGATGATGTAGTCTTTGTCTACAAAACACCGCCAAGCCCCATTGCCGAATACTATATCTACCAAAACCGGGTCTGGCAGGTTAAAATCGATAGCTATGGCTCAATAAAAGACGGCGACAGCCGGACAATTATCCCCATGGTGCTGGGGAATTACATCACCGAAGGGCCCGATTATACCCTTGTTCCTCTGCAAGGCGGTTCCTGGCCCCTTGCTTTACGCTTTGCAATTGATCCACAGGGAAAGATAAGCGGCATGTATATCTACCGTTCAGATTTATAGAGGGCGATCTAATACAAGGCGAATTTATCATTGCAGAAATGAGCCTTTTCAGCCGATACTATAAACACTGATGAAGCGGCCATTTTTATTTATCCTCCCATTGTGGCTGGGGGCTCTTGTCTATATCATTCTCTCGCTATTCAATGGGCCAAACGGCTTTTCTGCTTACCGGCAAATGCAGCAGGAAATTGATATACAAAAGGAAAACTTGAGCCATCTGCAGAACCTCAATGTCCTTTTGGTTGGCGATATGGATGCCCTCCTCTACGACCAGGACGCCATAGCGGCGCGGGCACGAGAACTCGGTTACGGTAAGCTCGATGAAAACTTTATCCGCATTGTAGGCGTGCCGGGGAGCCTCCAAAAAACCTTCAATGAAGGCCGGGTGCTCAAGGCGGCCATCCCCGAATTCATGCCCAACGAAAGAATTCGCTATATTGCCTTCGGGGCCGCAGCCGCCCTTTTCCTGAGCATCCTTATTGCAGAACTCCTCCGCCGCCAGGATGAGCCGGCTAATAACGGTTATCGAAGACCCGGGGCGTTTTTTTCTCGCTTCGGGGCAGGTCACCCATTCCGACGGCCTTAATTGTTGCCGCTATACCAATCTTTTCTTTAAAGCCATGCCCCACATGCTCTTCAAGGTTTTTACGGGCCTGTGCATCGGTTTCCGCCGTTTCAAAAAAGAGAGTGATGATATCCTTACCGTCCAGATGGTCTATCATAATCTGATATTCGCTTGAAACGCCGTCTATGCCGGCAAGCATCTCATCGACACGAGCGGGGAAGAACATCACGCCCTTCACCTTGACCATGTCATCGGAGCGGCCAAGAATCTGGTCGATACGGGGGAAAGCAGAACCACAGGGGCAATCGCCAAGCACCTCGCGGGTCAGGTCGCGGGTGCGGAAACGAATCAGCGGCGCTCCCTCTTTCTGAAGCGTCGTGATAACAAGCTCACCAATCTCGCCGGGCTTCACCTGTTCGCCGGTAGTCGGATTGATGATTTCGTAGTATAGATAATCTGTCCACATGTGCATGCCATACTGAAGAGGACAATTGATGCCGATGCCCGGACCATAAATCTCGGTGAGGCCGTAAATATCGTAGAGCTCTACACCAAGTTCAGTGGCAATTCGGTTTCGCATCTTTTCGCCCCAGCGTTCGGAACCGGTCACGAGTTTTTTAAGATGAATTTTATCCTTCACCCCCCGCTTGGCAATTTCTTCGGCAAGAAGAAGCGCATAAGATGAGGTAGCGCCAAGCACAGTAGTTTCGAGGTCTTCCATCATCTTGATTTGCTTATCGGTATTTCCCGGCCCCAGCGGCACCGCCATGGCGCCCAGTTTTTCAGCACCAAGTTGAAAGCCGATGCCCGCAGTCCAGAGGCCGTAACCTACGGTAATCTGAATGCGGTCGCTTTTGCTGATGCCTGCCATCTCGTAACAGCGGGCAAACTGTATCGCCCAATCATCCACATCCTTTTGTGTATAGGGAATGATAACCGGCGTTCCGGTCGTCCCCGAGGATGAATGAATGCGCACAATTTTATCGGTATCCACCGCACAGATTCCCAGCGGATAAGCCTCACGCAAATCGTTCTTTTCGGTAAAAGGCAGCTTGAAAAAATCATCCGCCGTTTTAATGTCGTCCACATTGATACCTGCAAAGTGTTTCTTGTAAAAATCACTGTGCAGCGCATGTGCAATGTTCTTTTTGATAGAAACAAGAATGTCATTTGTCAATTCCATATATTTTCTCCTTACTATTTTTTAACCACAAATGACACAAATGGCGCTACGCGCCACACGAATACAATCATTTTATTATTCGTGTAGCCCGCAGGGCTATTCGTGCTATTCGTGGTTTTTTATATTTCCAATGCCGCGAAATTCGCATCCCAATGTTTGGGAGGTAATTTTATTTTAATCACCTCCCGAATCTCCTCTGTGCTAAAGGGCAGAGCCCCATTTTTTATGGCCAAACCCAGCAGCGCTACATTGGTGCTTCGTTTGTTTTGCAGGCTTTCAGGGTCTAAAACAATGATTTTTTCGAAATTTTCTTTTAAAAAGGCCAGTAGTTCAGCACTTTGTGCATCGTCTTTTTTCTGCACAACTATTAATGTGCCGTCTTTTTTCACAAAACTGCATACACGGACTGCTTCGGCTATATCAAAACCAAGGAGCAGGTCGGCCTGGCCTTCGGGGATAAGCGGGGAATAAATGCTTTCTGTTGATGGGGCAATTCTAATGTGGCTGGTAACGCTGCCGCCCCTTTGTGCCATGCCGATTGTTTCGCTGCCTCGCACGGCATAGCCTTTTCGTATTGCCGCCTCGCCAATGAGTCTTGCCGCAAGCACCGTTCCCTGTCCGCCTATGCCGGTTAATAGTATGTTAGTCATTTTTTGCCCCCGAAGTAGGTGACACATGCCCCCTCAAAAATAATTACCCGGACGCCGGTTTTGGTAATCATCTTTTTCACTACAGCTACTGCCTCATCGTGTTTGCGACAGTTTACTGTTTCTACATGGTCAACCCCGCAGCCTTTGACAATATTGGCAATGCTTATCTTTTCTACCGTTTTGCCCATTAAGGTCCTGCCCATGCCGGGATGCTCCTGGCCGCCTGTCATTGCCGTTGTGGAATTGTCCAGCACACAGATAATTTCATCGGCGCCATTATACACGGCATTTATTACACCACTCACACCACTTGCAAAAAAGGTCGAATCGCCAATGAATGCAAAATTTACCATTTTACTGTTTGCATCACGTATTTTTTCTGCACGGTGAATCCCTGCTGCCTGTGTTATGCCTGCACCCATACACAAACAGGTGTCTGTTACCCCAAGGGTATTTCCCAAGGTGTAACAACCAATGTCCCCTGAATAAACGGCATCGTCTGCCAAACCCATTTCTGCAACAGCGTCCTTCACCGCAGTGAATGAATCGTGGTGCGGGCATCCCTGGCAGAGAACCGGTGGCCGGGGGGGTAATGGGGGAAGAATTAGCTCACGCGGAGGCGCGGAGGCGCAGAGGGTTTTAATAAGAATATCTGTGCTTAACTCTCCGGCCGCCGGTACTGTCTTATCGTGCTTACCGTGTATTGTTATGCTTACATGATGCTTGCCGCAAATCCTGAAGAGATTATCTTCAATAACCGGGTCAAGTTCCTCGACAACCAAAACTTCATCCAATCCTTCCAAAAAATCTAAAACTAAATTTTCATTAATCGGATATTGATTAATCTTTAGTAATCGATATTCTTCATTTGTATTTTTCAGCGCCTCTTGCACATAAGTATAGGACACACCGCCGGTAGCAATCCCTTTGCGTGAGACGGCAACCCCGCGCCTCTGCGCCTCCGCGTGAGATAATTCCCTTTCCTGCTCGACAATCTTGATATGATTCAAATACGAGGCCCGTGGGAAAATAACCCACTTCCCATTGTCCTTTGTCCAGCCTTTTACCGGGAGCCCTTCAATCGCCGGCAGCATTTGAACAGATGAATAGGAATGGGACACACGGGTAGTAGGCCGGACAATAACCGGACGGCCCAGTTTTTCGGAAAGGGCAAATGCTTCTTCCATCATGGTGTATGCTTCTTCCGGCGACGAAGGGTCGAAAACCGGTATGTGGGCAAACTCTGCAAAATGCCGGGTATCCTGTTCTGTTTGGCTGGAAATAGGGCCGGGGTCGTCGGCAACTACAATTACCATTGCCCCTTTAATGCCCACATAGTTTATACTCATTACCGGGTCCGCAGCCACATTGAGCCCCATCTGCTTCATGGTCACCAGGACCCGTGCCCCGGCAATGGCAGCCCCGGCAGCGGTTTCCGCAGCGGCCTTTTCGTTAACGCTCCACTCGCAGTAGGGCTTATTCGCCCCCCACCCGACCTCCCCCGCAAGGGGGGAGGAGGAAATCTCCCGTGCTACCGTTTCGAGGATTTCTGATGAAGGCGTCCCCGGATAGCCGCATGCGATATGCAGCCCTGCCCGTAAGGCCCCCAACGCAATAGCCTCATTCCCCATAAGTAAGCGTGTTTCTATACACCGTAACATATAATTATTGTAGCATTTTCGTAAAAAGCTGTCAATAGGTGAAAGTAAAAAAAACAACCACGAATAACACGAATGATATTGCCTACGGCAAATCACACAAATTTTTGCTTACTTATCGTAGATTATTCGTGTCGGCCTAGCCGATTCGTGTTATTCGTGGTTGTATAAATGGGAGCACTTGACTTTTTCTAGATAGTTCTGTATATTATAAAAGAAGGGAATTATTAATGAAGAAACTTACACCTTATTTAGAAGACGAAGATGATGAAGACGAGGATGAGGGGAAGCAGGACTCTGATGCTTTTGACGAGAAGCTGCTGAAAACCCGGACAATTCTTCTCTGCGGGGAAATCAATAAGGCGCTTGCCGAAAAAACAATCAAGCAGCTCTTGATTTTAGACACTGCCGGCAAGGACGAAGATAAACCTGAGCCGATTAAGCTCTTTATCGACTCGCCCGGCGGGGATGCCGATGCCGGTTACGCTATTTTTGATATGATTCGGTTCATAAAGGCGCCGGTTATCACTATTGGGATGGGGCTTGTGGCAAGTGCTGCGGCGATTATCCAACTGGCTGCGCCTAAGGAACGGCGAACAGGGCTGCCCAATAGCCATTATCTGATTCACCAGCCGCTTTCCGGCATTCGTGGTGTGGCTACCGACATTGAAATACATGCACGGGAATTGGAGAAGCTCCGTGAAAAAATCAATAAGTTGATTGCCGATGAAACAGGTCAGCCATTGGAGCATGTCGAAAAAGACACCGACCGCGACTACTGGATGACGGCAGAAGAAGCAGTCAAATACGGCTTGATTTCACGGGTAGTGACTTCGGCCAATGATATTTAGTCTACGGTAAACTGACAGCCCCTCTTGAAATAAAACACCAATTGCACTAAGCTTGAAGCATGAAGTATCGTGTTGACAAAGTTTCCGGCAATAAGCTGTCGGTGTTGGGCTTCGGTTGTATGCGTTTTCCCCATATCGGGCCGGCGATTGATATCAATCTAACAGAAAAGTTGATTATGAAGGCTGTCGATGCCGGGGTGAACTACTTCGACACGGCATATCTCTATCCGGGGAGCGAGGACGCCCTCGGCCAGATTCTGGAACGGAACGGGGCGCGGGACAAGGTCTTTATCGCCTCGAAGCTCCCGATGGTAATGCTCCGCAAGAAAGAGGATATCGAAAAGTGCTTTCAAACTGAACTGAAGCACCTCCGGACAGACCATATCGATTACTATCTGATGCACATGCTCACCGATTTAGCCCAGTGGGAAAAGTTTTGTTCCTGGGGCATCGAAGAATGGATTGCCGCCAAGAAGGCAAGCGGGCAAATCCGGCAAATCGGTTTTTCCTTTCACGGAAGCTGTGCCGAGTATTTGAAGATTCTAGAGAAGTATCCTGCCGACCATCCTTTGTGGGAATTTGCCCAGATACAGTATAACTATTCTGATGAAAACTATCAGGCCGGTGTTACCGGCCTTAAGAAGACTGCTGAGATGGGCCTTCCGGTGATTATTATGGAGCCGCTCCTTGGGGGAAAGCTTGCCAATCTTTCAAAAGAGGCTGCGACGATTTTTGCTGATCTGAATAAATCACTTGACAAAAACTACAGCCCTGCTGTCTGGGCTTTCCGCTGGCTCTGGAATCAGAGCGAGCCTACGGTGGTTCTTTCCGGTATGAATTCGATGGCTCAACTTGATGATAACCTTGCCGCTGCAGATGAGGCCGAAGCGGGGATTTTAACAGAGGCAGAGATTGAGGCATACCAAAAGGTGCGGACAATATTCCGTGCATCTTACAAAATCCCCTGCACCGGCTGCAATTACTGTATGCCCTGCCCGCAGGGGGTGAATATCCCCGGCCTCTTTGCCGCCTACAACACACGCTATTCACAGGGCTTTATGTCAGGGATGCAGCAATACATGACCTCTACCCATGTCACCTCAGACCATACCGGCAGGCCGGGTAACTGCATTGCCTGTTGCGCCTGCGAAAAGCACTGCCCCCAGCACTTACCGATTATACACAATCTGAAAGAGGTCAGGCGAAAAATGGAATTCCAGCCGGTCGGTATTGGTATAGATATTGCCCGTGCATTCTTGGGTAGAAAAGGTAAGTAAGATGTATAAGCCTTATCAGCTTGCGATTACTGAGGCAAAGGCCGATGTAACTGCCCGGAAGTCTGCTATCAGTAAACTTGCCCTTTTTTGTGTGTGGCCGCTTGCACGGCTTTACTGTGCACAGTTTATTGGCGCTGCAAGGGTTCATCTGGAGAATGCACAGTATTTCTGTGCAGAGTATAATGCTGCACTCTTAAAAAATAAAAGAATGATAATTGCATTCCGCCACCCTTATGGTAATGAACCTGAAATAATGATGTGGTATATTATCTATAAACTAAAACGGACAGCAAAAAAATACGGTATAAAATTTTCAAGGCATCCCTTTGTCCGGACTTTATATGGTTATGAGATACTCCGTTGGGGCGGGCCGCTGGCACGCTGGATTATGCCGCGCATCGGCGCCTTGCCGGTCTATCATGCAAAGATAGACATGGCAAGTATGCGCGAAATCGATAAGGCAATAGATGAAGGCCCCTACCCGATAGCCCTTGCCCCTGAAGGCCAGGTAACTTACACAACCGATGAGATTATTCACATAGAGACAGGTGCAATGCGGTTTGGCTTGCAGGCTGCGAAGCGGCTGGAAAATAAAGATATTCCGGTTGAGATAATGCCTTTTTCGTTCAGGTTTCATTATGGGGAAGGGGCGTGGAGGAAGGTATTCAAGATGCTGCGTAGGGTTGAAATTCTGTGTGGTATCAATAATAATTCTCACGCGGAGGCGCGGGGGCGCGGGGGTTTTTATACAAGGATTGAGTGCTGTCGTGAATATATATTAGTACAGAATGAAAAACGGTATGGCATTGATACTGGTGAAAATGATAGACCCCTATCATTCAATGATAGGGTGGATGCAGTTATTGACTGTGCTTTAAGGCGGACGGAGGAAATTCTGGGGCAGAAGGCACGGGAGGGGAATCTTTTTGACAAGATGTATTATCTGCGGCAATTGAACTGGGATAATATTTTTATACCGGGCATGTATTCTTTGAAAAAATTACCCCAGGTGGAACGTTCGCTTGCCGATTTAAAGGCCGGGGAAGCCTGGCATGCATCCCGGCACCTGGAAATGGTAGATTTTTGTCAATACTTTAAAGGCCCCCTGCCCACTCCGGAAACCTCCTTACATGACACTATTGAATATGTGCAAAACCTTTTCGACTTCGCAAACCGCACCATGGGCGGCCAATTCAATAGCAGGCGAACCATTATGCCAAGCCGTGTTTCTTTTATTCCCGGCAAGGCCATTCCGGTAAACGAACACCTGGCAGCCTACAAACAAAACAAAAAAGAAACCACCGAACAATTAACCGAACAATTACGGGAACAATTTTTAGAGACGGCCGCGGAGGCGGCAAAAAATGACAGGCGGTAATAAAAAAACGGGATGCGGTGTAGGGACAGGGCGCGCCCTGTCCCTACGTAGGGGCGGCAAGGGCGTAGCGACGCTACGCCCTTACAACGCCCCTACCCTGATTGTGTTTACCGTTATCGCACTGTTATCAATTTCCTGCACAAAACCTGTTCCCAGCACAAAACCCCTCATCGCCCTGAGCATTCCGCCTCAAACCTGGTTCGCAAAACAGATTGGACAGGACAAAATCGACATCCTTCTTCTTGCCGGTGAAGGACAGGACCCCCACGACTATGAGCCCACACAAAGACAATTGGCAAGCCTTCAAACAGCCGGCCTCTGGGTTTTATCGGGAACAGAATTTGAAGTTGCCCTGCAGCCGAAAATCAGAGCAATGTATCCGGGCCTGACAATCATCAACGGCATTGAGGGCATCAAACTAAAAGACGGCGACCGGCATACCTGGCTGGGAAGAGAGCCTGCAAAAAACATGACAAGGATTATTGAAGCAGGTCTATCATTCTATGATAGGGCTAATGAAGAATTATACAATAAAAATATGCACACAACTCTTGCACTTATCGATAAAACTTTTGATGAATTAAAAATCAAACTGGCACCTTTAAAGGGGAGTGTAGTATTTGTGTATCATCCGGCATTCGGTTATTTTTTTGATGAATTTGGCATTACCCAAATTGCAGTAGAAACAGGGGGGAAGGAACCTACGGCACGGCAATTGTCTGCATTAATTACAAGGGCAAAGGTGGAAAAGCCTGCTGCAATCTTTGTGCAGAAACAGTTTCCTGCAACGGCGGCAAGAACAATTGCAGACAGTGTAGGGGCGGCGGTTGTAGAGCTTGACCCATTGGCAGAAGATTGGCTGGGCAACATACAAAAAATCGGAGAGGCGCTATTAGATGCATCAAAGCAATAAAACAATTGTCGTAGATTTTCACGGGGTGTCATTCGGATATGGCCCTATTAAGGTGCTGGAAAAGGCCTGTTTCCATATACACGAGGGGGAATTTGTTGCCTTTGTCGGCCAAAATGGTTCGGGTAAAACCACTGTGTTAAAATTATTGCTTGGTCTTTTAAAACCTGCCGCAGGAAAAATAACTATAGGCGGAAAAACTTTTTCAAACAAATTTGCTATAGGTTATGTGCCGCAGAATGTGCCGGCCGCATTTGACTTTCCCATTACCGTTGCCGATGTGGTAAAAGAAGGGCGGCTCCGGGGATTGTCACGGAAATACACACAAGATGACGAGGCCATCGTAGAAAAGGCATTACACATATGTTCGCTCAGCGAATTAGCAAGGCGGCAATACGGTATGCTTTCAGGCGGGCAGAGGCGGCGGGTGCTTGTCGCACGGGCATTGGCTGCCATCAATGTAGCGGATAACAACAATGCTTCCCTTTTGATACTTGATGAACCTGCGGCAAACCTTGATAAGCAAAGTGAAACACAACTTTACGATATACTCACCCGACTGAAAGGCCGTTGCACCATTTTAATTGTAACGCACAGCATGTCCTATGTATCAAACAAAACAGACCGGGTGCTCTGTCTTGGCGAAGAAGGCTACCGCTACAGCATTGTTGAACATCAAACGGAAGAGGCAGAAGAAACGGACAAATTTCATGTGCTGCATAAAATAAGTTTTTCTGCCGAAGAATGCGACGCAGGGGAGGCAGGCTGATGTTACCTTTTTTGCGCAATGCCTTAATTGCCGGCCTTTTATCCTCGGTGCTCTTTGGTGTGCTCGGTTCTGTTATAACCGTCAGGAAAATTGCCTCTCTTTCAGGCTCTATTGCCCATGCGGTCTTAGGCGGTATCGGCATGGCCCTGTTTTTTAGTGCCACCGGGATTCTCCCCAACTTTCCCCCGATAATCGGCGCCTTCATTTTTGCGGTTATTGCCGCATTGGTGATAGCAGCCGTTTCCCTAAAGGCAAAAGAGCGGGAAGATACGGTGATTAATGCCATTTGGGCAATTGGAATGAGCATCGGGGTGCTTTTTATGGCAAAAACGCCCGGCTATACCGACCCTTCCTCTTATCTTTTTGGTAATATACTGTTGATTTCGAACAGTGATTTGATTATGATTGCCGCCCTCGATGTCCTAACCGTCTTTCTAGCCTGGCGTTTTTACCCTCAGATAAAGGCCTCGAGTTTTGATGAGGAGTTTGCCCAGGTTCGCGGCGTGCCGGTGAAGGCGGTCTACATTGCAATTCTTGTGCTGATTGCCCTGGCGATAGTGCTGCTGCAAACATACGTCGGCATTATTATGGTGATTGCCATGCTGACCCTCCCTGCCGGCACCGCAGGCTGCTTTAAGACCGGCAGCCTTGGGAAGATGATGTGTGTAGCAAGCATCTTTTCCTGCATCTTTTCGCTGGCAGGGCTTGGTTTGTCCTGGGTCTGGGATTTACCGACAGGAGCGGTCACGGTGGTTTTCGCAGGTATAGTATTTCTGCTTGCGTCAGGAATACGGGTAATAAGAAGAAGAAACTAACCACGAATGAGCACGAATAGCCTTCGGCTACACGAATTTTTGCTTATTTATCATAGATTATTCGTGTCGGCGAAGCCGATTCGTATTATTCGTGGTTAGTTTTTAAAGGAATTGATATGAAATATAAATACTATGCAAGTTTTACTCCGGGCTTACAAAAGGTAGTCGCAGAGATTGTGTCAGAGCGTTTAAATGATGTTCGTATATCAAAATTACTCGATGGGGCTATCATTTTTGAAACTGAGGTGTCCTATGACAGTCTTAACTTTTTTTGCTTTAACAATATTTTTGCCCTGATTAGTATTGCCGATGTCCCGCCATTGAAAAAAGTTAGTGCGAAAGCTGCCATTGAAGAATTTATTGCTACAACCTGCACACGAAAGGCGGCACGGAATACTGCCTTTGCAAAGGATGCCATCAAAAATAACAATTCCAAGATACAAAGTTTCCGGGTCATCCCTGCCATTGAAAATACCCCGGCTGCCGTTTCAAAAAACACACTTGAAATTGCAGAAGATTTTATTGCAGAACTTTCAGGTCTCAACCCTTCAAGGCACAACCCTGATACAGAGTTCTGGTTCCTCTACCGCAAGGAAGGCAGCGGAGGAAATTCATTCATTGTCTTTTTAAAAAGGCTTACCCGGCATGCATCCTGGGAAAAAAGCCTCCACCCCGGGGAACTAACCCCGCCGCTTGCATACATTTTGTGCTATCTTTCCAAACCAAAACACGGGCAAAAAGTGCTTGATCCCTTTTGCGGCTATGGTTCTATTCCCCTTGCACGGGCCAAATACTTTCCGCAAAGTGATATATATGCAGCAGATATTGATGAAAAAGTATTGGTGTATACTAAAAGTAAACTGCCAAAAACAGTGCATGTTATAAATACTGATATAGCACACTTACTCTACACAGAAGAACTACACAATTGCATAAATACCTTTGATACAATTATTACCGACCCGCCCTGGGGTGTATATGAAAAGAAAAAGGATTTGGGAAGGTTTTATAACGATATGCTCAAGACTTGTGTGCAGCTCTTAAAGGCCGATGGCGTGGTAGTCATGCTCACCGCTGCTACCCAGGAACTAAGCGAGGCACTTAAGCGGACAACACTGTCCATTACTGCACGATACAATATTCTGCTTTCCGGTAAAAAGGCAAGCGTTTTTGTCTTAGGTAATCATCTCGTCAATGGGCTTGCCGCCGGGGACCATCGGTAGAACCATTTCGTCCTTGTCTATCTGTGCATTGATTAAAGCCGGCTTGCCATTGCTTATTTCCCCAATAGCCCCTTCCAATGCTGCCTTGAATGATGCTTCGTCTGTTGCATTAAAACTCTTAATGCTGTAGGCATCGGCAAGCTTCACAAAGTCCGGGGGCCGGTCCAATGTGGTTTCAGAATAGCGTTCTTCATAAAAGAGGTTCTGCCATTGCCTGACCATACCTAAAACACCGTTATTTATTACAATAATCAGCACAGGCAGATGATAATTGGCAAGGGTAGCCAGTTCCCCGCAATTCATCCGGAACGACCCATCCCCGGTGAAAAGAACCACGGGCGTGGATGGTTGTGTTGGTTGGAGAGGCGGTTGTAGGGGCAGGGCGCGCCCTGCCCCTACAGGCCGCCCGACGGTTGCCACGGCAACCGCCGCCCCCATCGCTGCCCCCAATCCATAACCCATAGTCCCGAGGCCCCCGCTGGTGATAAAATGCCGGGGCTTATTAATCGGGTAAAATTGGGCTGCCCACATCTGGTGCTGGCCGACATCGGTAACAACGACGGCATCATTTTCAGGGAACTTGTTGTCAAGGGCCTTTGCCGTTTCTTCTATTATAAAACGGGGATGCAGGGCTGTCTTTCGGAAGTTTGCTTCTGGTTTTTCCCTTTTCCAAAGGGCTATATCCTTTCCCCAGCCGGCAGCCGGTGTCACCGAGGGGAGGCCTGCTTCCCGTGGGGGAATCTTCTGAATCATTGCCGTCAATATATTCTTTATATCGCCAATAATACAATCATAACTGGGAATATTCTTGTTTATTTCTGCAGGGTCAATATCAATGTGCAGTATCTTTGCCTCATTTGCAAAGCGGTCGGCACGGCTGGTAACCCGGTCGCTGAAACGGGTGCCGACAACAATCAGCAAATCGGCAGCCTGCACGGCCTTGTTGCTCGCCACTGTGCCATGCATGCCAATCATTCCCGTGCACAAAGGATGGTTTGCAGGCATGGCCCCAATTCCCATAAGGCTGAGGGCAACCGGCGCACCAAGCCTTTCAGCAAAGGTCTTTAACTCATCATTTGCACCACTGATAATCACACCACCGCCTGCAAAGAGAAGGGGGCGCTTGGCGCTCTGCATCAGGCCAAGAGCCCGGTTAATATCAGCATCAGTCCAGGTTTGCCTTGCATTTCGTTCTGCAAGCCGCAGGGCCCGCCCGCCGAGCACCGAAGCAGGACGCTCGAGAAAGGCTTGAACGCCCAGCGTAGAACCCGGAGCATATTCAGTGGTCTCCGAGGTAATATCTTTTGGAATATCAATCAATACCGGGCCGGGGCGGCCGGAACGGGCAACAACAAAGGCTTCGCGGACAATCTCGGCAAGGTCGTTTATATCCCGGACAATCCAGTTATGCTTGACAATCGGCATCGTGATGCCTGCTATATCAACCTCCTGAAAAGAATCCTTCCCCAAAAGAGGCGTCGAGACATTCCCGGTAATTGCCACAAGAGGGATAGAATCCATGTAGGCCGTGGCAATTCCGGTAACAAGGTTTGTAGCGCCGGGGCCACTTGTAGCAAGACAAACACCGGCCTTCCCTGTCGCCCGGGCATAGCCATCCGCCGCATGGGATGCATGCTGCTCGTGACTGACAAGAATATGACGAATCCGGTCCTTCTGCTTGTAAAGTTCATCATAAATAAAGAGAACCGTCCCACCGGGGTAACCAAAAATCGTGTCAACACCCTGTTCAATCAGGGATTCAATCAAAATTCGCGCGCCTGTGTATTTCATGCCATCAGTATAATAGAAAAAAAGAAAATAGGCAATAGGTTTTACTCCAGAATAACAACCACGAATAACACGAATGATATTGCCTACGGCAAATCACACGAATTTTCGCTTACTTATTGTAAATTATTCGTGTCGGCCTAGCCGATTCGTGCTATTCGTGGTTCATAAAAAGACAGCATAAAAAGCGGCACTTGACTAAATTCACTGTTCCTATTATAGTGAAAAACGGAGTTGATTATATGATTGAACATATGAACAAGGGCACCTGTTCTACCAAGGTGCAGTTTGATTTGCTTGATGGAAAGGTCCACAATGTTTCATTTGAGAATGGCTGTAATGGAAATCTTAAGGCGATAGGTGTTTTGACCGAGGGCATGGAGGCGATTGATGTAGTGCAGAGGCTTAAAGGCCTTAAATGTATGTCAGAGAAGGGAGGCAGGGGTCAGACTTCCTGCGGCGACCAGTTTGCACAGGCTCTTGAAGAAGCTCTTGTCTCTAATTAAATAAGAGGTTTGCTTATGAATATATTAGCTGAAGAACTAAACAAGGCGCTTGAAGGCTGCGTTGCCGGGCGTCTTATGTCGGGAATGGGAAAGCGTATTTATTTTCCCAAGGGAATTATTGCACAGTCTGCCGAAGCCAAGGCAGCTCCTGAAAAGCCTACACAGGCAAATGCAACAATCGGAATGGCTTTTGGTAAAGGAAAACCTTTAAGCCTGTCTGCCACAGCAGAATGCTTTAAGGGCCTTCCGGTAGAAAAAGTGATTGTCTATGCTGCCACAGGCGGTTTACCTGATGTCCGTGATGCATGGGAAACTGCCATGCTGAAAAAGAACCCCAGCCTGAACGAGGCGGTAGAAAAAGGCGAAAAGAACTATATCAAGCCGGTAGTAGTGCCGGGCATTACCGCAGGGCTTTCTTATACTGCCGATTTATTTACCGATAAGGGCCAGCCGGTGATTATTTCTACTCCCTCGTGGGACAATTATCCTTTAATCTTTGCTGAACGCCGTGAGGCGGAATTAATTGAAGCGCCCTTCTTTCAGGGAAAGGCTCTGAACATTGATTCAATCAAGACAGCACTGGAAAACAGCGGTAAGCAAAAGCGGATTCTTCTCAACTTCCCCAATAACCCATCGGGTTATGCTCCAACCAATGATGAGGCAGAAAAGCTTATCAATCTGATAAAAGAAAGCGCCGAAGCGGGGAACGATATCCTGGTTATGGTCGATGACGCATACTTCGGCTTTTTCTACGAAGACGATGTGTATAAGGAATCTCTTTTTGCAAGGCTCTGTAACCTTCACCAGAATGTGCTGGCCGTAAAACTTGACGGGCCGACAAAAGAAGACTATTCCTGGGGCCTTCGCCAGGCCTTTGTTACCATGGGCTTTAAGGGAATGAGCGAATCGGAAAACGCAGCCTTAAACAGCAAGATGCTGGGGCTTATTCGCAGCTCGGTGTCCTGTTCAAACACGCCGGCACAGCTTGCCCTGCTTAAGAGCTTTACCAAGCCTGAAACCCTTGTAGAAAAGGCGGCCTTCTTTAATACACTGAAAGAACGCTACATTATTGTCCGGAAATTTGTTACTTCAAATATCTGCCAGGCCCTTATTCCCCTGCCTTTTAACTCAGGCTACTTCATGAGCTTCCTTTGCCGGGGCTTTAAAGCAGAGACCCTTCGCAAGGAGCTTCTGTCCAAATATTCTATCGGTGTAGTTGCTCTGCCGGGCCTTAATGGAAAATCCTATATTCGTGTTGCCTATTCTTCCTTGGATGCAGAGCAGATTCCTGGCGTCTACCGGCACATTTATGATGCAGCGCTGGAAATAATGCAGGGATAGTTGGTAAGAATGCGAAAAAAGGATGCCGAATTTGTTATTTCATCAGTGTTTTTTCTCCTTGTAGCCTTTTTTTGCAGTTCTTGCGGGATGTTTCAGTCGAAAACGGCTGTCTTATGGACAGACATTCCCGAATTTGCCCTGTATGCCGGTGCTTTTAACACTGCCCAGGATGAATGGACCCTGGAAGTCCGCTATATGGACTCCCCGGCAGGCGAACTGGCAGAACTCATCAACAATGAGGTAGGGGCTTTTACAAGGGGAAAGGCCAATTATCCCGACCTTGTCGCCGGTTCCTGGCTAAAAAGCTCCTCTACATCGGGGATTTTTGCCCCCCTTGATGAAGAAATTGAAAAAGGGCTTATCAATCCGGACTCTTTTTACAAAAATCTCCTTAATTTAGGGCGCATCAACAATGTGCAGTGCCTCTTACCTATTGCTTTTAACCTGCCTGCTATTGTGTTCCCCAAAAGCATTGAACGCAGTTTGCAGAACCCTTTTACCATTACCCTTGCCGAATTACGGGAGACAAGCGAAAAATATATTGAGTTTGATAAAAGCGAGCGGCTTACCAAAATGGGCTTTTCCCCGCTCTGGAATGATGACTTCCTCTATACCATGGTAAACCTTTTTGGGGCTAATTTCCGTGAAGATACCCCATTGCAGTGGGATAACAATGCCTTAAACGAGGCTCTAGCCTACGGCGCCGATTGGATTCGCCCCGACGGCGATGAATTTATCTTTAAGTATTTTACCGAGCCGCCTTCGCAGCTCCTCCTTTCAGGCCGTATATCTTTTGCCTACATGGAAAGCAATGGCTTTTTTTCGCTTACCCAGGAAGAACGCGATGCCCTCTCGTTTCGCTGGCTTAATTGGGAGGACTCTATTCCCCTTGCCGAAGATATAAGTTATCTGGGTATTTGCCGGGAAGGCCGGGCCGAAGAAGCAGCCTATGCCTTTGTATCCTGGTTTTACAATGAAGAAACCCAGCAGATGTTTTTGGAAGAGGCCAATAGATTGCATCTAAAAGAGCGTGCTTTCGGCATTGCAGGGGGCTTTTCCGCTATCCGCGCGGTTACCGAGACGGTGTATCCGAAATACTATCCCGGTTTGCTCGGCCATGTTCCACCTGAAGATTACCTTGCCTCTCCGAATATCCTTCCCCGCATCTGGCTTGGCCTTAAGGAAAGGGTGATTCTTCCCTACTTGTATACCTGTATCCATGATGATATTGTAAATAATACCGAAGATATCCTCAGGCAGCGAATACTGGAATGGTATCGAAGCAGCAATCAAAGAAGGTAAGAGCAGGAGAAAGATGCAGTTTGAACTAAACGAAGCCCAAATTGATGAAATTCTCTTTGTAATGGAAGATCAGAACAGTAATTTTATCTTTGACACAGAAAGCGGCGAAATTATCAATCTTGATGAGCAGATATTTACTGATAAGAGTGAAAATACCCGGGGAGACCGCTATATTGACCTTCCCGACTGGGATTCCTCCGAAGGCTTTCTCCTGATGGAGCACTTTGCCGCTTCGCTGAAGAATCCGATAATCCAGAATAAGCTGAGAGCGGCGCTTGACCGGGGCAAGGGAGTCTTCCGGGCCTTCAAGGATGTGCTTGCTGAGTATCCCGAGGCTGAACAACTCTGGTATTCATTCAAAGAACGGGAGATGCGAAAGGTTGTTCTTGATTGGTATAATGCCATGCGGGAAACCTGGGGACTGGAAAAAATCGGCCTTGAGCCTGAGGATACCGACGACCTTATCTTTGAGGACTTTAAATTCGAGACCTGGACAGAGGCCGGCGCCTTTGGCCTCTATGCAGAAACTGAAGCCGGTGAAAAAGTGGGACAGATTAGCGGCAGTATCAGCGAGGGGCCTAAAAAAAGTATCAGCATTACAGAACTCCGTGTAGAAGATATGTATCAAGGTTTGGGTGTAGGGAAATCACTTTTAAGCCGTTTCCTTGAAAACTATGCAAAAGAGGCAAGTGTGCAGATAGACCTTCCGGTAAGCAGCGTCGGTTTTTCCCGTGCGCTTGAACGGGAAGGTTTTTCGGCGCTTAGCACTAGATTTATACGCTAAAATAGATTATACTTTAGTAATAAGAGGTTATGTATGGATATTTCTCTATTGCTTAAGATACTAAAGATTGCCGGAATTGTTATTGCTGTTCTTGTTGTTATTGCCCTTATTGGCACTGTCTATTTATCGCTTACTGAATATAAGCCTGATGCGGTTGAGCCGCTTGTAGTGAATCCCCCTGCCGCCCTGCCTGCCCCTTCTATTGGAGACAGCCTGTCTATTTTGTCCTGGAATATCGGCTATGCTGCGCTTTCGGACGACCAGGATTTTTTTATGGATGGCGGAAAGGGTATCCGGCCAAAGGAAAAATCGATTGTAGAAACAAACCTCAAGGCAATACGGGATTTTATTGTCCGTCAAAATGCCGATATCAGCCTTTTACAGGAAGTAGACTACAGTTCGCATCGTTCCTATAAGATTAACGAGGTAGATTATCTTGATAAAAGCTACAATGGGGTAAGCCTCTATGCGCCAAACTTTCGTGTTGCCTTTGTTCCCTACCCGCTACCCCCGATTGGTTCTGTAGAAAGCGGCCTGGTAAATATGAACCGGCTCAATGTCCGCAGCGCAGAAAGGCTCAGGCTTCCCACACCTTTTACCTGGCCTGTGCGTGTGGCCAACCTGAAAAGGGCTCTATTGGTAGAATATATTCCCCTGGCTAATTCCGACAAGCAGCTTGTGGTAATAAACCTTCATCTTGAAGCCTATTCCTCTAACGAGGGCCGCATTGCACAGATGAAGGTTTTAAGCGAAACAATGGAAAGCGAATATAAAAAAGGGAACTATGTTATTGCAGGCGGCGACTTTAACCAAACCTTTCCCGGTATAGACATTGAAAAAGGCCCTTTTGCCATACTGGAAAAAGATTTCTTTGTCCCCGGTGTGCTGAGCCAGGCCATGATTCCCCAGGGCTTTAGCTATGCTGTCGATACAAAAACCCCCTCCAACCGCCTGAACAACAAGCCCTATTCCAGGGACGACACAACAGCCCAGCATTACATCATAGACGGCTTTATTCTGTCGCCAAATGTAAAACTTGTGTCGGTGCAAACCATCAACCTCAATTTCGTCAACTCCTACCACAACCCCGTGCATCTGGAGGTGCAGTTGAGGTAAGCAGATTAGACGGACTTCTCGAAATAATGCACTGCAGGTAAATCCTTAAAGTGGTGGTCAGTTGTCCATAATTCGGCCTCGTAAAGCAAGGTGATGGCATAGATGATGCTGTCTGCAATCGGGAGTTTCCATGTCTGGCTTATTTTGGTAGAATAAATGGCAATACTGCTATCCAAATCGACAACCTTCCCCTGAGACATCATGTAGACAACATGGTCGGCAGCCTCATCATCCTTTTCACGGGAAATCCGTTTATAAACTTCGTGAAAGCAGATAGAAGGAACAACTAACTCATCGGTTTTGAGTAATATTGGCTCAAATGTATCTGCCAACTGGCCGTCGGCGGCATATTCAACCCAGGCTGAAGAATCGAGGACATTCATCATAATTCTCCATTCATAGTGCGGTCTTCTTCTTCCCGCTCTTTGCAAAAATCAGAATTAACACCTCGTGCAATACCCCGAATGCTTTTTAGAGGCGAATCTTTAACGAGATGAACATCCTTCCCGACCGGAATGAAGCCAACCTTATTCCCTGGCTTAATCCGCCATGTCTCCCTGGTGCGTTTAGGGATAACAATCTGATACTTTGGCGAAACAACTGCTACATCTACCATATCGATACTCTCCTTGCTTTACAATATAGCGAACGATGCGATTTTTGTCAAGAGGTTCCCTCAAACTTCCAGGGCAAAATCATTTAACTTTGAAATCATAAAAAAACAACCACAAATATACACGAATCGGCTTCGCCGACACGAATATTCTATGATAAGTAAGTAAAAATTCGTGTGGCCGAAGGCCATTCGTGTTATTCGTGGTTACTATAAAGTTAAATGATTTTGCCCTG